>NZ_KB913037.1:3990684-4309693 GCF_000384295.1 Amycolatopsis balhimycina FH 1894
GCCGCTCCGACCGACCCCACGTGGGACGCCGAAGAGCACAGTTAGGATCTGAGCCCGACTAAAGCGTCACTTTCACGTGAAAGTGACCTGGAGGCCGCCTCCGGATCACTTTCACGTGAAAGCGGCGACCGGAGCCATCGTTGGGAGCGCCGTTGACCGGCCCGCTGAGCACGTTGATCCTCGCCGCGGGTGAGGGCACCCGCATGCGTTCCTCGACGCCGAAGGTGCTGCACCCGATCGCCGGGCGGCCCTTGGTCGAGCACGCCGTCCGGGCCGCCGCCGGACTGAACCCCGAGCACCTCGTGGTGGTGGTCGGTCACGGCCGCGAGGCCGTCGGCGAGCACCTCGCCCACGTCGGCGAAACCCTCGGGCGCGCCGTCGGCACGGCCGTGCAGGACCAGCAGAAGGGCACCGGCCACGCGGTGTCCTGCGCACTCGCGACCCTGCCGCCGGACCTCACCGGCACCGTGCTCGTCAGCTACGGCGACGTCCCGCTGCTCGACACCGCGACCCTGGGCGCGCTGCTCGACGAGCACACCGAGGCGAAGAACGCGGTCACGGTGCTCACCTCGGTGGTCGCCGACCCGAGCGGCTACGGCCGGATCGTGCGCGACAGCGCGGGCAAGGTCACCGGGATCGTCGAGCACAAGGACGCGACGCCGGACCAGGCGGAGATCACCGAGATCAACTCGGGCGTGTACGCCTTCGACGCCGCCGTGCTGCGCGACGGCCTCTCGCGGCTGTCGACCGACAACGCGCAGGGCGAGCTGTACCTCACCGACGTGCTGGGCATCGCGAACGGCGACGGGCTCCACGTCGGCGCGCTCGTCGTCGACGACCCGTGGCTGACCGAGGGCGTCAACGACCGCGTGCAGCTCTCGGCGCTCGGCGCCGAGCTCAACCGCCGGATCGTGCGGCGGTGGCAGCGCGAGGGCGTCACGATCGTCGACCCGGCCTCGACCTGGATCGACGCCGGCGTGACCCTCGCCCGTGACGTCGTCGTCGAGCCCGGCGTGCAGCTCAAGGGCACCACGTCGGTCGGCGAGGGCAGCACGGTCGGGCCGGACAGCACGCTGACGAACGTCACGATCGGCGCGGGTGCCTCGGTGGTGCGCGTGCACGGCTCGGACTCGGAACTGGGCGACGGCGTCACCATCGGCCCGTTCACCTACCTGCGGCCGGGCACGAAGCTCGGCGTCAAGGTGAAGCTGGGCGCGTTCGTCGAGACGAAGGCCGCCGAGATCGGCGCCGGCACGAAGGTGCCGCACCTGACCTACGTCGGCGATGCCACGATCGGCGAGCACAGCAACATCGGCTGCTCCAGCGTGTTCGTGAACTACGACGGCGTGAACAAGCACCGGACCGTTATCGGGTCGTATGTCCGCTTGGGTGCCGACAACACCTTCGTCGCCCCGGTGCACATCGGTGACGGCGCTTACAGTGGTGCGGGTGCCGTGATCCGCGAGGACGTCCCGCCGGGCACACTCGCGGTGTCGGCGCCGCCGCAGCGCAACATCGAAGGCTGGGCTATCCGGCGCCGGCCGGGTACACCCGCGGCGGAGGCGGCCCAGGCCGCCCTCGACGCCGATTCAGCAGCAGGAACCGACGGGGAGTCGTGAGCATGAGCCAGAAGCAGGGCACGCCGAAGAAAAACCTGATGCTCTTCTCCGGGCGCGCACACCAGGAGCTCGCCGAAGAGGTCGCGGTCCACCTCGGCGTGAAGATCACCCCGCAGACGGCGCACACCTTCGCCAACGGCGAGCTGTTCGTCCGGTTCGAGGAGTCCGTCCGCGGCACCGACGCCTTCGTCATCCAGGCCCACACCACGCCCATCAACGAGTACGTGATGGAGCAGCTGATCATGGTGGACGCCCTGAAGCGGGCGAGCGCCAAGCGGATCACCGTGGTGATGCCCTTCTACCCGTACGCGCGTCAGGACAAGAAGCACAAGGGCCGCGAGCCGATCTCGGCGCGGCTGATCGCGGACCTGTTCAAGACCGCGGGCGCCGACCGGATCATGACGGTCGACCTGCACACCGCGCAGATCCAGGGCTTCTTCGACGGCCCGGTCGACCACCTGATGGCCCAGACCGTGCTGGCCGACCACATCAAGAAGACCTACGGCGACGCGGACATCACGGTCGTTTCGCCGGACTCGGGCCGCGTGCGGCTGGCCGAGAAGTGGGCGCAGACGCTGGGCGACCGGCCGATCGCGTTCATCCACAAGACGCGCGACCCGGACAAGCCCAACCAGGCCGTGGCGAACCGCGTGGTCGGCAAGGTCGAGGGCAAGGTCTGCGTGCTGATCGACGACATGATCGACACCGGCGGCACGATCGTGAAGGCGACGGAAGCGCTGATCGACGAAGGCGCGGCCGACGTCGTCATCGCGACGACCCACGGCATCCTGTCGGACCCGGCGACCGAGCGGCTTTCGCAGTGCAAGGCGCGCGAGGTGATCGTGACGAACTCGCTGCCGATCCCGGCGGAGAAGCGGTTCCCGGGGCTGACGGTCCTGTCGATCGCGCCGATGCTGGCCGAGGCCATCCAGCAGGTCTTCGAGGACGGCTCGGTGACGTCGCTGTTCGACGGCAACGCCTGACGCTTTGAAAGGCGCAGTCCTTCCGCCGGGCGCGAAATCCCGCGCCCGGCGGATCTTCCGGCACTAGCGTGCCGGCCATGGGGAAGTTCGAGTTCGGCGTCAGCCTCCGTGAAATCGGCAGCCGGGACGCCTGGATCGCGAAGTGCCGCCGCGCCGAGGAGCTCGGCTACGACGTCATCGCCGTGTCCGACCACCTCCAGGAAAGTCCGTGAATGGCACATTGAGGGACTTAGAGTCCCTCAATGTGCCATTCACGGACTTGAAGCAGGGAACTCTCAGTAGGCGACGGTGAAGCGCGCGCGGCGGTGCTTCGGCTGCTCGATCTCGTCGACGTACGCGGTCGCGAAGTCGTCGCCGCCGATGTGCGACTTGCCGTTCTCGTCGGTCAGCAGGACGTCGCCGCCGATCCGGAACTCGCCCTTGCGCTCGCCGGCGGTCCAGGCGCCGAACTCGGCGGCCGGGCTGACGTAGAACCAGTCGAGGTCCTCGGGCTGCTCGCGCAGCAGGGACAGCACCTCGGCGTGGCTGCCCGCCTCGTCCTTGTACTCGTCCGGGAACTCGGGGGTGTCGAACAGGCGCGGGCCGCCCTCGGCGACGAGCAGGCTCGCCGCGCCGCCGACGAACGACAGCCGGGCGCCGTTCTCGCGGGCGACCCGGACCAGCCCGGGCACGGCGTCGATCAGCTTCTTGCCGTCGATCGCGCGGGCCGGGGTGGCGACCACGATGACGTCCGCGTCCTTGGCGACCTGCGCGACGAGCTCCTCGTCGTGCAGCGAACCCTGCCGCTCGTCGACCCCCTCGGGCACCGAACCGGCGTTCCGCGCGACGCCGGCCACTTCGTGCCCGCGCCGCAGCGCCTCGGCGCCGATCTTGCCCCCGGCGTACCCCGTCGCACCGAAAACCACCAGCTTGGCCATGAGATCTCCTCGTTCGTCGTCGGCCTTCACGGCCGATGGTAGGAACGGAAGATCGCCTACTTCAACGGAAGCAACACACCTGGGGGTAGGCGTCCAGGTCAGCCGCCCAGGCTCGCGAACTCCGCGGCCACCTTCTGCTTCACCGCGTTGACGTCGAGGGCCGCGCGGACCTCCGCGATCGCGTTCGGCTTCGAGAGCACCTGGTAGCTCGCCGTGCGGTTGGGCAGCTTGAACTTCACCGCGCAGGACAGCTTGATCGTCGCGTACGGCTCCGCGTCACCGGCCGTCGTGCACGTCTGCGCGCCGAGCGCCTCCGCGCTGACCTCGACCGAGAGGGTGATGTGCACGACGCTCTTCCCGCCGGAGGCCGGCGAGCCGACCACGCTGTTGGAGATGTCGACCGTCGTCGTGCACGAGCCGACGAAGTCCTTGCAGTCGAGGCTGTCGTTCGTGACGACGGCGCTCGCCTGCACCAGTCCCTCGAACGGCTGACCCAGCCCGCCGAGGGTGCCGTCGAGGTCGGTGTGGAACGCCTTCAGCGGGTCACCGGTGAGCGGGGCGACCTGGAACTCCGCGCCGAACTTCGGGCCGGCCTGCGGATCGAGCAGCGCGGGGGCGAAGCTGACGACACGGTTCGGCTTGGCCGTGGTGACGCGCAGGACGCTCGGCGCGGCGCCGAGCCGGTAGACCTCGGTGCCGTCGGGGAGCTTCTCCTTGACCGGGTCGCTCAGCCGGTCGAGCCCGGCAAGTGCCTTGCGCAGGCCGTCGGCGAGCACGGGCGGGGCGAACCGGGCCGCCGGGTCGAAGGGCAGTTCCGAGCCGAGCGAGCGCACCCAGCTCGTGCCGAACTGCGACTCCTCGTCGATCGCGTGCGCTTTCCAGTAGTCGGCGTCGGCCTGCAGGTAGAACTGGCCGCCCGCGGCCGTCACCTGGACGAAGCGGCCGTCGAGCGGCAGCCCGCCGACGGCGCTGCCGCCGCGGGTCACCCGGAACTGCTGGTCGGCGCCCTTGACCGTGGACTTCAGCGCCACTGCGGGCGCCTGGCCCAGCGCGGTGAGGGCCCCCTCGACCGCCGCGCGCTGCTCGGCGCGCCGGTCGGCCGTCTGCTGGTCGGCCGCGGAGACCCCGGCGGTGCCGGCGACCGCCACCTGGCAGCCGGACAACAGCCCGCCCAGCAACAGCACCGCCGCCACCCTGCTCCGTCGAGCCCGCATTTCCGCCCCCTGCTCTCCCGCTACGCCGAGCACACCTCAAGCCGGTGTCTTCCGCCACCGGATTTGTGTCGTCACATACCGGGTTCAAGGAGGGTTCTAGCCTGGTGCGGGCCCCCGCCGCAACCCACCGTGATGAGGTTGGTTTACACTCTTGAGGTTGTCTCGGCGAGGCGGGGCCCTTCTGGGGTGCCCGGCGTGATCGACGCGGCGGCTCGAGTAGCCCCCGTCGTCGTGCACGCCCGGAAACTCGCCGCCGAAACTTCCTGAACACAGTCGTCGAACAAAGCAACGGCTTCCCCCCGCCGCAGCATGCTGTCTTGATTTGAAGGAGTGCCACACCGTGTCCGAGGTACGTCTGTCCGTCGAGCCGCGCACCGAGTTCGGCAAGGGCGCCGCGCGCCGCACGCGTCGCGCCGGCAAGATCCCCGCCGTCCTCTACGGCCACGGGTCGGACCCGCGGCACTTCGCGCTGCCCGCGATCGAGTTCGCCCGCGTCGTCCGCGAGAACGGCTCGAACGCCGTCATCACGCTGGACCTGGAGGGCTCGGTCGAGCTGGCCCTGACCAAGACCATCGTGGTCCACCCGCTGAAGAACTACATCGAGCACGTCGACCTGCTGGTCGTGAAGAGCGGCGAGAAGATCGTCGTCGACGTCCCCGTCGTCGTGACCGGCAACCCCGGCCCGGGCGGCCTGGTCAACCAGGACGTCGACACCCTGCAGGTCGAGGTCGAGGCGCTGCACATCCCGGAGCAGTTCGAGGTCTCGATCGAGGGCCTCGAGGTCGGTTCCCAGGTCCTGGCCGGACAGGTCGAGCTGCCCCAGGGCGCCACCCTGGTCACCGACCCGGAGTCGCTCGTCGTGGCCGTCAACGAGCCGCAGCGTGAAGAGTCCGGCGACGACGCCGAAGCGGGCGAAGAGTCGGCCGAAGCCGCCGAATAGCATCACCGCATGACCGAAGACCTGCCCGGGGCCGGCGAGCTGATCCTGCTCGCCGGCCTCGGCAATCCCGGACCCCAGTACGCCGGAAACCGGCACAATGTCGGGTTCATGGTGCTGGACGAGCTCGCCACCCGCGTCGGCGGCAAGTTCAAGACGCACAAGACCGGCGGCGAAGTCCTCGAGGGCAGGCTGGCCGGCCGCCGCGTGGTGCTGGTGAAGCCGCGCTCGTTCATGAACCTCTCCGGTGGGCCGGTGGCCGGCGCGGCGAAGTTCTACAAGGTGCCGCCGTCCGGCGTGGTCGTGGTGCACGACGAGCTCGACGTCGACTTCGGCGCGCTGAAGCTCAAGTTCGGCGGCGGCGACAACGGCCACAACGGACTCCGTTCGATCACGAAGTCGCTGGGCACCCGCGACTACTACCGGGTGCGCTTCGGCATCGGCCGCCCACCCGGCCGTCAGGACCCCGCGGACTTCGTGCTGAAGGACTTCTCGACGGTCGAGCGCAAGGAGCTCCCGTTCGAGGTGGACCGCTGCGCGGACGCGACCGAGGCACTGGTGGGCACCGGCCTCGCGGCCGCGCAGAACTCCTTCCACGCGGGTTGACCTGGATGCGAGGTGAAGCCATGACTCCCGAAGAAGCCCGGTCGGTCGCGTTCGGCAAGCCCAGGATCGGCCGGCGCGGCTACAACGAAGACGAAGTGGACGCCTTCCTCGACCTCGTCGCGGAGGCGCTGGCCGGGCGGAACATCCTGACCCCCGACGACATCCACTACGTCGAGTTCACGATCATGCCGGTCGGCATGCGCAGCTACGACCAGGCCCAGGTCGACCTGTTCCTCGACGAGGCCGAGGCGGCCCTGGTGGAGCTGCGCACCCCGCCGCCGCCGGCGGTGGCCGACGAGCCGCAGCGGCCGCCGAGCACCCGGAAGTGGTTCGGGCGCGGCTGACCGCGCGTCTTTCAGGGGTTCCGGGTGGCGGAGGCCCTGACTCCCGGATGTCACCATGTGAATCCGGCCACACAGCGCTGGGTAGCGCCTGCTCACCCGAAGGCGGGCGCAAGGCCGCCCGTGGGGGTGAGGTTGGGGATTGCCCCTTTCGGGGCAGCCTGTCCACGGGTTAGGACGGTGTACGGGAGTTCGCACCCGCCCTACCCCGGAATCGGAGAGTTCCATGTCGTTCACCGCCGAAGACCTCGCCGAGGTCACCTTCGGTAACGCCCCGATCGGCCGCCGTGGCTACGCGAAGCACGAGGTCGACGAGTTCGTCCGGCGGATCGCCAAGACGTTCGCCGAGGAGGACGACCTGACCGCCGCCGAAGTGCACCACGTGATGTTCTCGAAGCCGCTGATCGGCAAGCGCGGCTACGACGAGCGCCAAGTCGACGAGTTCCTCGACGCGGTGGAGGACCAGCTCGCCGCCCGCACGGGCCAGGCCCCGGACCTCCCGGGCGCCCGCAGTTCTTCGGAAGCCACGGCCGAGCGCGCGGCCCCGCCGACCCTCCGGGCGGAGCGCCTCCAGCAACGCTGACCCCGAACGTCTTGAATGACTCATTCAGGACCTCGGAGGTCCTGAATGAGTCATTCAAGACACCGCGACGGGGCCGGTCAGGCGTCCGCGTTCCGCTTGATCTTGTCCGCGAACTGCTGTGCCGTCGCCGCGCGCTTGACCTTGCCGGACGGTGTCTTCGGGAGGCTCCCGGCCGGCAGCACGACCACCGCGTACGGCCGCATGTCGACGGCGTCGCGGACCCGGGCCGACACCTGCTTCATCAGGTTCTTCTCGGCCTCCGCGTCACCCGCCAGCTTCGACTCGACGACCACCGCGAACCGCTCCCGACGGCTGCCCGCGTCCAGCCGGACCGCCACCGCGTTGCCCGCGCGGACCCCCTCGACCGAGGTCGCCGCGCGCTCGATGTCCGTCGGGTACAGGTTGCGGCCGCCCATGATGATGACGTCCTTGCGGCGGCCGCAGATCACGATCTGGCCGTCCACCAGGTACCCGAGGTCGCCGGTGTTCAGCCACCCGGCATCGTCCTGCGTCGCGACCGGGCCGTCCATGGTCAGGTAGCCGGGCGTCACAGCCTCGCCGCGCAGCCGGATCTCGCCGACTTCGCGCTCGCCGACCCGTGCGCCCGAATCGTCGACGATCTCCGCCTCGAGCCCGTCCAGCGGACGGCCGAGCACCGCGAACGACCGGACGCTGTCGGTGCCGCGCCGCGGGTCGCCCTCGGGCACCGGCACCGCGCGGTTGTCCGCCTCGAGCGCGTCGGCCTCGACGACGTCGAGCGTGAGCCCGGTGAACAGCGGCGCGAACGACACCGCGAGCGTCGCTTCGGCCATGCCGTAGGCCGGGAAGACGCACTCCGCCGGCATCTTGAACCGGGCGCCGGCGTCCACAAAGGTCTGGACGGCGGTTTCGTCGACGGGCTCGGCGCCGTTCAGCGCGATGCGCAGCTTCGACAGGTCGTACGCGGAGTCGTCGTCGACGCGGGCCATCCGGCGTCCGACGATCGCGTACGCGAAGTTCGGCGCCGCCGTGGTGGTGCCGCCGTACTTGGTGATCAGCTCGGGCCAGATCAACGGGCCCGAGAGGAACTCGACCGGCGTGATCTTGACCAGCTCGACGCCGAAGGTCATCGGCACGGTCAGGAAGCCGACCATCCCCATGTCGTGGAACGTCGGCAGCCAGGAGACCATCACGTCGACGTCGAAGTCGAACTCGGCGCGCTCGACCATGGCCTTGACGTTGGAGTACAGGTTCCCGTAGGTGATCCGCACGGCCTTGGGGTCGGCGGTCGAACCACTGGTCAGCTGCAGCAGCGCGGTGTCGCCCTCGTCCGTGGCAACGACGTCGGCCAGCGGCTCGGCGGCGGCGAGGTCGGTGATGAGCTGGAACCCGATGCCCTTTTCCGCCAGCACCGGCGCGAGCTGGTCGAAGGGTTCGCCGAGCAGCACCAGGTCGGACCCGATCATCCCGAGCACCCGCACGGTGTCCTCGGCCCACTCGGCGAGATCGGTGCGCGGGGTCGGCTGGTGCAGCATGGTGACGCTGCCGCCGGCCAGCCACACGGCCTGCACGGTCGGCGCGATCAGCACCGGCGCCGCGGCCAGCACGGCGACGGCACCCCCGCGTTCGAACCCGCCGGCGACCAGCCCGCCGGCGATCCGCCGCGCTTCGGTGTGCACCTCGGCCCAGGTCCGGCGGACCGGCTCCTTCGGCTCGCCGGTGACCATGCCGCGCTGCTGCCCCCGCTTCGTCGCGGTGGCGACGAGCGTGTCCACGAACCTGCTCATAGCCGGAACATTACTGGGACACCGTCAACGCCCGCCGACCAAAGCGGAAACCGGCCCCCGAAGCCACCGGTTCACCTGGCGTTGCCCCCGCAGCCGCACGACCACGAGGTCGGGGTGGCTGTTCTCGTCGATCACCCGGCGGACCCGCGCGCGCATGATCGGGTGGTACCGCCACGCGAGCCGGATGATGTGGTTCCGGTCGGTGAAGAAGGTGCGCAACGGGCCTTCGACGTTCCCCCCGGCGATCTCCGAACCACGGCCGAAACGGCGTTGGAGCGTACGGATGACGACCCGGACCATCGCCAGGGCACGCGGGTGGTCGAGCCACACCAGCACGTCGAGGCGGGCGGTCATCCGCTCCCGGACTTCTTCGCCCTGCCATTCGATGGCCCAGACGTCGCGGCCCAGGTACTCGAGCAGGTCGGCCTGCCAGGTTTCCCGCACGGTCCAGCCGGGCCCGTGGAAGAAGGTTTCCATCTCGACGAACGGCACACCCAGGCGCTCGCACAGTGTGCGGGCGAGGGTCGACTTGCCCGATCCGGCGGAGCCCGCCACCGCGATCCGCCGGAGCACACCGAGGGGCTCGTCGGGCCCGATCACCCTCATTCGAGCAGCTCGGACGTCTCCAGCCAGCGGCCCTCGACGTCCTCGATCTCGCCCCGGACGCCCTTCAGCTCGGCGTTGAGCGCCATCAGCTTCGCCGGGTCGGTCGCGGCCTCCAGGAGCGACGCGTGGAGCTTCTCCTCCTTGGCGTGCAACTGGTCCAGCTTGCGCTCCAGCCGGCCGAGGTCCTTCTGCGCCGCGCGCAGGTCGGCCGCGGACTTCTTCGCTTCGGTCTTGGCCGCCGACGGCGCCGGGCCCGAAACGTCCTGGACTGCCGCGCGTCGGTTCAGGTACTCCTCGATGCCGCCGGGGAGGTGGGTGATCCGGCCGTCACCGAAGAGCGCGACGATCGTGTCGCAGACGCGTTCGACCAGGTAGCGGTCGTGGGAGACGACGACCATCGTGCCCGGCCAGCCGTCGAGGAGGTCCTCCAGCTGCTGCAGGGTGTCGATGTCCAGGTCGTTCGTCGGCTCGTCGAGCAGCAGGACGTTCGGCTCGGCCATCAGCAGCCGGCACAGCTGCAGCCGCCGCCGCTCGCCGCCGGAGAGGTCCCCGACCGGCGTCCACTGGCGCGCCTGCGGGAAGCCGAGCTTCTCCCCCAGCTGCGACGCGGTCATTTCCTGCTTGCCGAACACGACGCGCCCGGCCACCTGCTCGATCGCCTGCAGCACGCGCAGGTCGCCGGGCAGGTCGTCGAGCTCCTGGCGCAGGTGCGCCAGCGCGACCGTCTTACCCTCGATCCGACGGCCCGTCGAGCCCTCGACGTCGCCGCCGAGCAGCTTCAGCAGCGACGTCTTGCCCGAGCCGTTGATGCCGACGAGGCCGATCCGGTCGCCCGGCCCGACCCGCCAGGTGACGTGGTCGAGGAGCGTCCGCTCGCCCACCGTGTACGTCGTGTCTTCCAGCTCCAGCACGGTCTTGCCGAGGCGCCGCTTCGCGAACGCCTGCAGTTCGACGGAGTCGCGGGGCGGCGGGACGTCGGCGATCAGCGCTTCGGCCGCTTCGATGCGGTAGCGCGGCTTCGACGAACGCGCCTGCGGGCCGCGGCGCAGCCACGCCAGCTCCTTGCGGGCCAGGTTCTGCCGCTTCTCCTCGGCCGTCGCGGCCAGCCGCCCCCGCTCGGCGCGCGCGAAGATCCAGTCGGCGTAACCGCCTTCGTACTGCTCGACGCGGCCGTTCGCGACCTCCCACGTCAAAGTCGCGACGGTGTCGAGGAACCACCGGTCGTGCGTGACGACCACGACCGCGATCCGCCGGTTCAGCAGGTGGTCGGCGAGCCACTGGACACCTTCGACGTCCAGGTGGTTGGTCGGCTCGTCGAGCACGACGAGGTCGAGCTCCCCGGTCAGCGCGGCGGCCAGGGAGACCCGGCGCCGCTCACCGCCGGAGAGGTTCGCGGTGGGTGTGTCGAGCCCGATCGCGGTGATGCCCAAGCCGTCCACAATGGACCGCACGCGCGCGTCGGCCGCCCATTCGTGCTCGGCGCCATAGCGTTCGAGCACGACCTCGCCGACGCTGCTGCCGTCCGGCAGCTCGGTCCGCTGGGTGACCACGGCCATCCGCAGGCCACCGACGTGGCTCACCCGCCCGGAATCCGGCTCGGCGAGTCCGGAAAGGACTTCCAGCAGGGTGGTCTTGCCGCCACCATTGAGGCCGACGACGCCGATGCGCTGCCCGGCCGCGACGCCGAGCGACACGCCGTCCAGCAGCGGGCGCACCCCGTACGACTTGCTCACCGCCTCGAGATTGACCAGGTTGGCCATCCGCTCAGCCGATCCTTTCCGAGAAACAGAGTTATCCGACCATCCACAGTGGAAGGTCAGGCGTGCACCCGCGGCGGCGCCGGGCGCGGCGCGTCGTCCCCGCCGACGACGCGGGCGCCGGGGACCGGGCCGTGCGCCACCCGGACCGTGCGGCACACCCCCGCCCCCGACAGCTCCGCGGCGACCTCCACCGCGGACTGCGCGTCTTCGCACAGGAACGCACACGTCGGGCCGGAACCGGACACCGTGCCGGCCAGCGCGCCCGCGTTGACGCCCGCCCGGAGCGTGCGGCGCAGCTCGGGCCGCAGCGAAACCGCCGCCGCCTGGAGGTCGTTGCCCAGCAGCAGGGCCAGCTGGCGCGGGTCGCCCGAGGCCAGCGCCTCGACGACCGGGGTGTGCGAGCCGATCCGGGGCGGGTTGCCCGCCGCACGCAGGCGGTCCAGTTCGCCGAACACCTTCGGCGTCGACAGCCCTTCGGAGTCGAAGGCCAGCACCCAGTGGAACGTGTGCCGCCCGAGCACCGGGACGAGCTTTTCGCCGCGCCCGGTCCCCAGCGCGGTGCCGCCGTAGAGCGCGAACGGGACGTCGCTGCCGAGCCCGGCGGCGATCTCGGCCAGCTCGTCGCGGGTGACGTCGAGACTCCACAGGCTCGCGAGCCCGACCAGCGTCGCCGCCGCGTCGGCACTGCCGCCCGCCATTCCGCCGGCGACCGGGATGCCCTTGCGCAGCACCACCCGGACCTTCGGCTCGCCGGTGCGGCCGACGTGCGCGGCCAGCGCTTCGACGGCCTGCCAGGCCAGGTTTTCGGGGCCGGTCGGAACCGAGCCCTCCCCCTCGCCGTAGACCTCGATACCGGGTTCGTCGGTGGCCGCGACGGTCACCTCGTCGGTCAGTGACAGGGCCTGGAACACGGTCACCAGCTCGTGGTAACCGTCTTCACGCAGGTCGTCGACCGAAAGGTGCAGGTTGACCTTGGCCGGGACCCGGACGGTGACTGGAGGCGGAACAACAGCGAGCACCCGACCAGCCTACGTGCTCGTGCCGGTCGCACTTCCACCAGGAAGTTCGTGAAGGCCACCTTCCGGAACTACAAGTTCCTCAAGGTGGCCTTCACGAAGCTTGCCCAGGTCAGGCGGCCGCGATGCCCTGCGGGCCGCGGGCGGTGTGCGTCACGTGGCCGCCGCGCTCGGCGACCCACGCCAGCGCCGCGTCGGCCCGCTCGCCGCGGACGCCGAGGCGGAACCGGCCGACCGGCGTGTCGCCGATCCGGGTCAGGCCGCCGCCGATCGTGGCGAACTCGACGTCGAAGCGGCCCGCGGCCTCGGGCAGCAGCGCACCCACCGACGCGAAGCCGATCAGCACGACATCGGCCGAGCGGTCGTAGCGCGCCACCTGCGAACGGGACGTCTCGATGGCCGGCAACAGCGCCCGCGCGGTGCGGCTGGCCGGGTCGGAGATCAGGTCGAGCACGGTGCCTCGCTCGACGACCGTACCGTCTTCCAGCACGGCGACGTCGTCGCAAAGCCGGCGGACCACGCCCGCGTCCGGCGTCGTGACCACGACGGTGACCCCCAGCTCGGACCGCGCCCGGTCGAGGACGGTCAGGACGGCGCCGGCCTCCTCCGGGTCGACACCGGCGGTCGGGTCGTCGGCGAGCAGCACGGCGGGGGCCGCCGCCAGCGCCCTCGCGACCGCGACACGGCGGAGCTGACCGGCGGACAGCTCACCGGGACGCTGCGCGGCGCGCGGCGTCAGGCCGACGAGGTCGAGCAGCGAGCCGACCCGGCTGCGGCGCTGCGGGCCGTCGACGCCGAGCTGCTCGAGCGGGGCAGCGATGTTGCCGGCGATCGTGCGCTCGGCGATCAGCTCCGGCTTCGTCGAAACGACACCCAGCTGACGGCGGATTTCGCGGAGCCGGCGGCCGTCGAGCGTGCCGGTGTTGAGGCCGTCGAGCCGGACGACGCCGCGGTCGGGCCGCTCCTGCAGCGCGATGCACCGGGCGAGGACGGACTTGCCCGACCCGGCGGGACCGACCACGCCGAACAGCGAGCCGGCCTGGACGTCGACACTCACGTCGTGCAGCGCGACGACCGAATTTCCGTTGGTGGCAAAGGATTTGGACAGGTTTTCGACGGTGATCACGAAGGCTCCAGAAAACGGGGTGCGCGCAGGACGCGGCACCCGGCCGCAAGCGAGTTCCGTCCACTGCGGACGGTGCGTGAAGAAGAGGTGGACCGGCTGGGGCTAGCTCAGTTGGAGCGCCGACATGCGGTCACGGAGCGGCGGCCTTCGTCGACAACGCGACGCCGGGTGAGGAGCAGGGGGCGAGCTACCCTCTTCATCGAAAACGGCCTCCATCGGTCCTGGCGGTAGCACCTGCCCTGCGGAGGGTGGTTGCTGCGACTTCGGCGAGCCAGGTCTCTCAGTCGCTCGGGATGGACGTACTGAGTAAAACCGATCCCACGGAGCGAAAGCAAGCCTGTTGGCCCAGATCACACGACTGGCGGCGTCCGGATCGCGGGATCACGGGCGGAGAGGACGTATTTTCACGCTTCCACTGTGGAGTGCCTAACGCGCGGCGGCGATCCGCACGAAGTCGTGCACGTTCAGCTGCTCACCGCGGGTCCTGGGGTCGATCCCGGCGGCCGTCAGCAGTTCGCCGGCACGCTCGGCCGAGCCCGCCCAGCCCGCGAGCGCGGCCCGGAGCGTCTTCCTGCGTTGTGAGAAAGCAGCGTCCACCAGGCCGAAGAGCAGCTCCCGGTCGTCGGACGCCGTCGTGTCGCCGCGTTCCAACGCGACGAGCGCGGAATCGACGTTCGGTACGGGCCAGAACACCGAGCGTGGCACGGCGGCGACCTTGCGTGCGGTGCCGTACCAGGCGAGCTTGACGCTCGGCACGCCGTAGATCCGGCTGCCGGGGCCGGCGGCCATCCGCTCGGCGACTTCGGTTTGGACCATGACCAAACCGGTCTTCAGCGAGGGCACCTCGGCCAGCAGGTGCAGCACGACGGGCACGGCGACGTTGTAGGGCAGGTTGGCGACGAGCGCGGTCGGCTCGCCCAGTTCCTCGCGGGTGACGCGCAGGGCATCGGCCCCGACGACGGTCAGCCGCTCCGCGGCTTCGGGGCCCCGTTCGGCGACGGTCTTGGGCAGCCGCTCGGCGAGCTTGGGATCGATCTCGACGGCGACGACCCGCGCGCCGGTGGCGAGCAGCCCGAGGGTCAGCGACCCGAGCCCGGGCCCGACCTCGAGGACGACGTCGTCCGGGGCGACGCCGGCGAGCTCGACGATCCGGCGGACGGTGTTGGGATCGTGCACGAAGTTCTGCCCGAGCTTCTTGGTCGGCCGGACGTCCAGCTCGGCCGCCAGCCCGCGGATCTCGGCAGGTCCCAACAGTTCAACCACCGGACGAGCCTACCCAGAGGGTCGGCTGACGTGCCCGGACGGTCGGCTTGCGTACCCGGAGGGTCGGCTCGCGTGCTTGAGGCCCGATCTCGCGTGATTGAGCGCGTAACTCGCGTGATTGGAGGGTCGACACGCGTGATTGGGGGGACGACACGCGTGATTGGGGGGGACGACACCGGGCACGCGAAACGGCCCCCGTCCGGAGGACGGGGGCCGTTTCAGAGGGACTGTCAGGCCTTCTTGCCGCAGACCGGCCAGGCGCTGTAGCTGCCGCCGCGGCCGGCCTTGACCTTCTCCGCGATCGCGATCTGCTGCTCACGCGAAGCCTGGTTCGGCAGCGCGGCGTACTGGTCGCCGCCGTAGGCGTTCCACGTCTGCTTGTCGAACTGGAGGCCGCCGTAGTAGCCGTTGCCGGTGTTGATCGACCAGTTGCCGCCCGACTCGCACTGGGCGATGCGGTCCCACGCGGAGCCGTCACCGATGTCCGGCGTCGGGGCCTGCTTGGTGCCGACGTGGATGATCTTCGGCTTCGGCTGGGTGATGACCTGCTCGGAGACGCTCTCGCGAGCGACCTCCTTGCCGTTCTTCTGCGTGACCTTGTAGGTCACCATCTTCTCGCCGGGCGTGCCGGGGTCCTCGACCGAGGTCTTGCCCTTGGCGAGGTCCGGGTCGTCGACCTTCTGCTCGGGCGGGGCGATGGACTCCTTCTGGACGACCGTCGAGACGCCGGTGCGGCTGATGTGCACCTCGGCGCCGTCGGTCAGCTTGACGTCCAGACCACCCTCGGCCTGGTCCTCCGGGCCCAGGGTGAGCTTGTACTCGCCCAGGAACTCCTTCGTCGTGACCGCGGTCGTCTTCACCTGCTTCGGCGCGTTGGCGCCGTCGTACAGGGTGACGTTCTTCAGGGTCTTGATCTCGACGGTGGCGCCCTGCAGGGGCAGCTCGCCGTCCTTCGGCATCGACATCCACGTGCCGGGCTTGTCCATGCCGGCCATGCCGAGCTGGGACAGCGCGTCGCCGAGGTGGGTCGCACGGACCCAGGAGGTGTGCTCCGCGCCGTCGACGATCATCTTCAGCTGGCGGCCGCGCTCCAGCTTGATGACGCCGCCGTCGCCGACCTCCGCCTGCGGGGACGGGGAGAGCGAGTCGTGCGCGCCGACGGAAAGGCCCGCGTCCTCGAGCACCTCGCCGACGGTGTCGCCGAAGGAGTGCACGGTCTGCTGGTGGCCGTCGACGTCGACGGTGATGCTCTTGTTCATCGCCAGCGCGGCCGCGCCGCCACCGGCGACGCTGATCATGACGCTGAGGACGGCACCCTTGAGGAACCGGCGCTTCCAGACCTTGGTGGTCTGGCGGAGCCCCTCGTCCAGCGCGGCCCGCTTTTCCTGCGGCGACATGGTGCGGTCCGCGTCGAACCCGTCCGGGATGACGATCGGCGGCAGGTACGTGGTCTCCGCGTTGATGAGGCGGATCAGCTCGTCGACGTCGACGTCGATCTCGGCCATCATCGCGTCGGCGTCGGGGCCGAGCGCGGCGAGGATGTCCTGCTGCGTGATGTTCGGGTCGTCGGAGAAGTCCAGCTGGCCGTACGCAGTGTCGTCGTACGCAGTGTTCTCGAATTGACGGTCGAGTACGGCCGCGGAGCGCGCTCCAGCCTGTCTGCTACCTGTCACCGGGTCGTTCCCTTTCCCAAGACGCCGTTCGGGGCGGCGTCTTTACGTCTGGGCCCGCAGCCGGCGCCATCGTCACGGTTCCGGCTCGTACCTGCTCCGGTTCCGCTTCCCCGACGTGCACTGACGTGACTGTGGGCGTAACAGTCGGCAACTGCAGTCTGCAGTACCGACCGGCACGATCACGGGACAGTAACGGGTCCCGGCGGGTTGCGCAAACACCCCCCGGAGTGTCGTGATCTGTGTCACCCATCGGGTGGACGAGCCGGGAACCCTGTTGTCGCAATGCGTTCAACCCGTTGTGACACTGGGGAGTCGGTAGACCCGCTCGGCGGTGGTCCGGACCGATTCGGCGACTTCGTGGACAGCTTCGCCCCTGAGCGCCGCGAGGTGACGGACGGTGTAGGCGGCGCAGTAGGGCTCGTTCGGCCGCCCACGGAACGGGTGGGGGGTCAGAAACGGCGCGTCCGTCTCGACGAGGTACTGTCCCGGCGGGCAGAGCCGCGCCGCCTCGTGGAGCCCCTTCGCGTTCTTGAACGTGACGGTGCCCGCGAAGGAAAGGACATACCCCGCGTCGACGCACTTGCGGGCCATTTCCGCGTCCCCGGAAAAACAATGGAAAATTACGGCATTCGGCGCATCCTCTTCGGCCAGGATGCGCAGCACGTCGTCGTGGGCGTCGCGGTCGTGGATCATCAGCGGCTTGTCCAGCCGCTTCGCCAGGTCGATGTGCCAGCGGAACGCCTCCTGCTGGGCGTCGTGCGGCGAGTAGTCCCAGTAGTAGTCGAGGCCGGTCTCGCCGACGGCGACCACGCGCTCGTGGCCGGCCAGGCGCTCCACTTCGGACTTCTCCGCCTCGCCGAACCCCTTGGTCCGGGTCGGGTGGATCGCGACCGCGGCGAAGACGCGGGGGTCCCAGCCCGCCGCCTCGGTGACCCAGCGGGCCGAGGCGAGGTCGTCCGCGACCGTGACGACCCGGGCGACGCCGGCGCGCTCGGCGCGGTCGACCATGGCCGTGACCTCGGCCGCGGTGACCGCGCCGCACGCGTCGAGATGGGTGTGCGCGTCCACCACCGTCACGGGGAGCCGATCCGGGACCGGCGGTAGTTCGCGCTTCTCGTCACCCATGCATACCTCTTACTCCTTGGTGATCGGCGCCCACTCCGGGCCGGTCTCGCCGAGCGCCGGGTCGAGCTTCGTGAACAGCGGCGACGGCTTCTGCAGGGGCTTGCCGACCTCGATCGGCTTCGACTCCCACTTCGCCTGCTCGCCCGCGTAGTCGCCGGTGAGGATCGGGTTGACCCGGCCGGCGATGTCGAGGTCGTCGACCTCCTTGAGCTCCGGCTGGGCGGCCCAGACGCCGGTGCCGCCGAGGGCTTCGTGCACCTTCTGCGCCGAGTGCGGCAGGAACGGCGTCAGCAGCGTGTTGGCGTCGGAGACCACCTGCAACGCGGTGTGCAGCACGGTGTCGCGCCGCGTGGGGTCGTCCTTGAGCTTCCACGGCTCCTGGTCGGAGATGTACTTGTTCGCCGCGGTGACGACCTTCATCGCCTCGGCCGCCGCCAGCTTGAACCGGGACCGGGCCAGGTGCGCGCCCGCGGTGTCGAAAGCCTTGCGCGACAGGGCTTTCAGGTCCTCGTCGGCCGCGGTCGGGGCCTCCGGACGCGGGATGGCGCCGACGTTCTTGTGCGCCATCGAGATGGACCGGTTGACCAGGTTGCCCCACTCGTTGGCCAGCTCGAAGTTGGTCCGGCGGACGAACTCGTCCCAGGTGAAGTCGGTGTCCTGGGTCTCCGGGCCGGCGACCGAGATGAAGTACCGCAGCGTGTCCGGGCCGAAGTCGCGCAGGAAGTCCTCGACGTAGATCACGCGCCCGCGCGAGGTCGAGAACTTCGAGCCGCTCATCGTGAGGAACTCGCTGGAGACGATCTCGTCCGGCAGGTGCAGCTTGCCGTACTTGCCGGGTTCACCGCCCTTGTCGCCTTCGCCGTTGTGCCCGAACAGCAGGGCGGGCCAGATCTGGGCGTGGAAGGTGATGTTGTCCTTGCCCATGAAGTAGTACGACCGGGCGTCGGCGTTGTTCCACCACTCCTGCCACGCGTCCGGGTTCCCGGACCGGCGGGCCCACTCGACACTGGCCGAGAAGTACCCGATCACCGCGTCGAACCAGACGTAGAACCGCTTCAGCGGCTGGTCCCGCCAGCCGTCGAGGGGGATCTTGACGCCCCAGTCGAGGTCGCGGGTGATCGGCCGCGGCCGCATGTCGTCGATCAGGTTCTTGGTGAAGTTGAGGACGTTCGGGCGCCAGTCGTTCTTGGTGCCCAGCCAGTCGCCGAGGGTCTTGGTGAACGCGGGCAGGTCGAGGAAGTAGTGCTCGGTCTCGACGAACTTCGGCGTCTCGCCGTTGATCCGGGACTTCGGGTTGATCAGCTCCGCGGCGTCGAGCTGGTTGCCGCAGTTGTCGCACTGGTCGCCGCGCGCGCCGTCGTACCCGCAGATCGGGCAGGTGCCCTCGACGTAGCGGTCGGGCAGCGTGCGGCCGGTGGACGGGCTGATCGCGCCCCGGGTCGTCTTGGGCACGACGTAGCCGTTGCGGTGCAGCGCCAGGAAGATCTGCTGCGTCACCTCGGCGTGGTTGCCGGTGGAGGTCCGCGTGAACAGGTCGTAGGACAGCCCGAGGCCCCGCAGGTCGTTGCCGATCTGGCGGGTGTACTTGTCCGCGGTCTCCTGCGGGGTCGAGTTCTCGTTGTCCGCCTGGACCGTGATCGGGGTGCCGTGTTCGTCGGTGCCGGACACCATGAGCACCCGGTTGCCGGCCATTCGCTGGTAGCGGGAGAAGACGTCGGACGGGACGCCGAATCCGGACACGTGGCCGATGTGGCGGGGGCCGTTGGCGTAGGGCCAGGCCACCGCTGTCAACACAGGGGTGCTCATACCTTATTAGCCTACGGAGGGCGTCACACGCATTGTCGAGAGGGAGGCCCGGTTGTCGGCGACACGTCTGCTCGTGCTCGGGGTGGTGCGCATGTACGGCCGCGCGCACGGCTACCAGGTGCGGCGCGAGCTGCTGACCTGGTCGGCGGACAAGTGGGCCAACGTCCAGCCCGGCTCGATCTACCACGCGCTGAAGAAGATGACCGCCGAAGGCCTGCTCGACCAGGTCGACGTCGAACCCGGGGACGCGGGACCGGACCGGGTCGCCTACCGGGTCACCGCGGACGGCGACCGCGAGTTCCACCTGTTGCTGGGCACGGCGCTGGCCGATCCGGAGGTCGGCCACCCGGAGCTGTCGGCCGCGATCTCGCTGATGACCGCGCTGCCCCGCAAGCGGGTGATCGGCATGCTGAACCAGCGGCTGGTCCACCTCGAAGCCGAGGTGCGGCGGGCGGGGCTGCTCATCGAAGAGGGCTCCGAGTGGGGACAGCCCGCGCACATCGCCGAGCTGTTCGGGCTCTGGGCCCAGATCTCGGCAGCGAGCCTGGACTGGCTCCGGAACCTGATCACCCGGCTGGAAGCCGGCGAGTACGTGATGGCCGACGACCCGGGCCGTGCCTTCGGAGAGCCGCCGCCCGAAGGCACGAAGTAATCAAGTTTGACCAATACCGGCGGGTCGGGTCTAAGGTGGCGACCCTGCTAGTCAAACTTGACTACGAGAGGGGTTCTCATGATCACGGCACGCGGTCTCGAGCGGCGGTTCCGCCGCAAGGGCCGCACTGGAGGCGAAGTGCACGCGGTGAAGGGCGTCGACCTCGACGTCGAAGCGGGGGAACTGGTCGGGTTCCTCGGGCCGAACGGGGCCGGGAAGACGACCACGCTGCGCATGCTGACCACGCTGCTCAAGCCGACCGCGGGCACCGCCACCGTCGGCGGCTGCGACCTCCTTTCCGACCCGCTGGGCGTGCGCAAGCGCATCGGCTACGTCGCCCAGGGCGGCGGCAGCGCGCCCGAAAGCAAGGTCGCCGACGAACTGGAGCTGCAGGGACGGCTCTACCGGATGAGCAAGGCCGACGCGATCGCGCGCGGCGCGGAACTCGCCGAGCAGCTCGACCTCGGCGGCCTGGACCAGCGGCTGACCAAGACGCTGTCGGGCGGCCAGCGGCGGCGGCTCGACATCGCCCTCGGGCTGATCCACTCGCCGGGGCTGGTGTTCCTCGACGAGCCGTCGACCGGACTCGACCCGCAGAGCCGCGCCAACCTGTGGGACCACATCCGCCGGCTGCGCGCCGAGCAGGGTGTCACGGTCTTCCTCACGACCCACTACCTCGACGAAGCGGACGCGCTGTCGGACCGGCTGATCGTGATCGACGACGGCCGGGTCGTCGCCGAAGGCACGCCGGACGCGCTGAAGGCGCGCGTCAACGGCGACCGCGTCGAGGTCGGCGTCGAGCCGGAGCAGGCCGCGGACGCCGCCGAGATCGCTGGGCGGCTCGCGGGTACGCGGGAGCTGTCCGTCGAAGGCGGCGAGGTCCGGTTCCGGGTGCCGCGCGGCGACGTCGCGCTGCCGGAACTGCTGCGCGCACTCGACGGGAAGAACATCGCGATGCTGTCGGTACAGGTGCACCGGCCGACGCTCGACGACGTTTTCCTGACGCTGACCGGACGTTCGCTGCGGGAAGCGGAGGAGGACACCCGTGCTGCGTGACACCTGGCTGATCTTCCGCCGCGACATGCTGGCGGCACTGCGGAACCCGACCTGGGTGCTGATCGGGATCATGCAGCCGCTGCTGTACCTGTTCCTGTTCGGACCCCTGATGGTCCGGGCCGTACAGGCCCAGGGCCTGTCCGAAGTGGACGGCTGGATGCTGCTCACCCCGGCGCTGATCGCACAGCTGGCGCTGTTCGGCAGCTCCTTCGTCGGGTTCGGGCTGCTGGCCGAGTACCGCTCCGGTGTCGTCGAACGGTTCCGGGTGACGCCGGTCAGCCGGGTGGCGCTGCTCCTGGGCAAGGTGCTGGCCAACGCGTTGCAGGCGGTGGTCCAGGCGCTGCTGATCATCGCGCTGGCGTACCTGGCCTTCGACCTGGACGCGCCGGTCGGCGGTGTCCTGCTGAGCCTGGTCATCGTGTTCCTGCTGGCGGTCTCGCTGGCGTCGTGCTCGTACGCGCTGGCGTTGACGCTCAAGAGCGAGGAGACGTTCCCCGCCCTGCTCAACGCGGTGCTCATCCCCCTGCTGCTGCTCTCCGGGATCCTGCTGCCGATCACATCCGGGGCCGCGCCGGCGTGGTTGTACCGGATCTCCCAGATCAACCCGTTCCGGCACGTCGTCGACGTCGAGCGGAACACCTTCCGCGGCGACTTCACGATGGACGCCCTGTTCACCGGCAGTGTCGTGGTGCTGGTGATGGCGGTGGTGTCGGTGTGGTGGGGAACACGGACGTTCCAGAAGGACAGCGCCTGATCAAAACTGCCTGATCAACCGGGCGCGTGTCACTGCGGGTCCGTCTTCGGCGACGTATGGTGTGCTCTCCACCGACGCGCCGGGGGCGGACCGTGACAGAGCCGGAAAGTGAACTCGGCATCTCGCTGTCGCACCGCGAGCGCGTGGCCGACTGGCAGGCCGTGCGTGCCGCGCAGACCCGGTTCGTGTCCGTGACGATCAGCGAGAACGTCAACTGGACCAGCTCGGCCTCGGAGCACTCGCTGCTCGGTGCGCAGGAGGCCGGGCTGCACGTCGGCGGCCGCCACTACGCGCGGCCGGGCGCGGTCCACGACCAGGCCGAGCTCTTCGTGCGGACGGCGAGCCGGCTCGGCGCCTTCTCCCCCGGGTCGCTGGCGCCGACGCTGGAAGTGGCGGCGCCGAGCGTCGACGACCGGTTCATCAAGGCGTGGATCAAGCACGTCCGGCACGCGGCGCGCATCGAGCGGGTGCTGATCTACGCCGACCACGACTGCTGGGCGCACCGGCTGCACCCGGACCGCTGGGCCGACAGCGAGGTCGTGCTGTGGCTGGCCCGGCACAACGGCATCCCCGGCCGGCCGGGCTGGTTCCACTCGCGGCTCGGCGTGCACCAGCACGCGTTCGCGCCGGACGTGCCGGGCATCGACGGGCCGGTCGAGCAGAACGCCGTCGTGTACCCGTTCACATTGGGCGACTTGCTGCTCTGACGTGTGGTGATATGTCGCCATGCGCGTGACGAGCAGGCCACTCCGGACGGACGTGACGCCGTCGCGCGCGCTGCTGGCGCTGGCCGCGCACGCTGCTTCTCGCGGCCTGCCGCCGCCCGCGATGCTGTCGGGTGACTGGTTCGGGTCGCAGGCCGTCATCGCGCCGTCGCTCACGGTGTCGCCTCGGGACTTCCCCGCCACCACGGAGGTCGACAGCCCGCCCGGCGTGATCGGTGGAGGCTGGTTCGGCTACCTGTCCTACGACCTGGCGGATCCCTCGAACCGGACCGGGTCGCTGCCGGCGTCCACGTGGGGCTGGGCGGACCACGTGCTGCGGTGGTCCGCCTCGGGAACGTGCTTCCTGGAGTCCCTGGACGGCGGCGGGCCATCGGTGTCCACAATGGAGTCATTGCTGGCCGGCCCGGCGCCGGACCCCGCCTGGACGGCCGGGCCGCTGCGGCGTCCGCTGCCCTCGGAACACCGGGACGCGGTCAAGGCGTGCGTGCACGCGATCGAGGCCGGGGAGCTGTTCCAGGCGAACATCTGCAGCCGGTTCACCGGCTCGTTCTCGGGCTCCCCGGCGGCCTTGTTCGCTTCCGGCATGACATCACTGGCGTCTCGCCGGGCGGCCTTCCTGTCCGGCTCGTGGGGCTCGGTGGTTTCGTTCTCGCCGGAGCTGTTCCTCGCGCGCCACGGGCGTTCGGTGCGGTCGACGCCGATCAAGGGCACCCTCCCCCGGCGCGGGCCCGCGGACGACGGGAACGCGCGGCTGCTGCGTCAGTCCACAAAGGATGTCGCGGAGAACGTGATGATCACCGACCTGGTGCGCAACGACCTGGGCCGGGTGTGCGAGGTGGGATCGGTGACGGTGCCGTCGCTGCTGCGGGTCCGGCCGGCACCGGGCGTCTGGCACCTGGATTCCACGGTGACGGGCGTCCTGCGCCCGTCGGTCTCGGACGCCGCGCTGCTCGACGCGACGTTCCCGCCGGGGTCGGTGACGGGCGCGCCGAAGATCCGCGCGCTGGACCTGATCGCGTCGCTGGAACCGTCCGGCCGCGGCGTCTACACGGGCGCGATCGGCCTGCTGTCCCCGGTGGCGGGCCTGGAGCTGAACGTCGCGATCCGGACGTTCGAGATCGCCGCCGGCTCGATCGCCCTCGGCGTCGGCGGCGGCATCACGGCGGATTCGGACCCGGAGGCGGAGTGGCAGGAGTGCCTCCACAAGGCGGCACCCCTGGAACACCTCCTGGCGAACCCGCTACTTGGCGGGGTCGAGCAATAGCTTGCCGACGGTCTTGCGGGAACGCAGGGCCTCGTGCGCGCCCCGCGCGTCCGGCAGCGCGTACTCCCCGCCCGGGATCGCCTTCAGCTTGCCCGCCAGGACCAGGTCGAACAGCTCCGTCAGCGCCGTCCCGAAGACGTTGCCCGGCACGCGGAAGATGTGCGGCAGCCACATGCCGCTGATCGTGGTGCTGTGGCCGAGGATGTTGCGCAGGTCGACCGGCTTCGGGCTCTCGCGCCCGGCCATGCCGTAGAAGGCGAGCCGCCCGAACGGGGCGAGCGCGGCGATACTCTGGTCCGTCGTCTTCCCGCCGACCATGTCGAGCACGATGTCGACGCGGCGGCCGTTGGCGTCGAGCAGGGCCTCGGTCATGTCCTCGGCGCGCGAGTCGATCGCGACGTCGGCGCCGAGTTCGAGGGCGAGCGCGCGCTTCTCGTCGCTGCTGGCGGTGGCGACGACGCGGCCGGCGCCCCACGCCTTGGCGAGCTGCACGGCGACGGTCCCGACCCCACCGGCGGCCGCGTGCACGACGACGGACTCGCCCTCGGCGAGGTGGGCGTTCTTCTTGAGCAGGATCCAGGCCGTGGTGCCCTGGACCAGCATGGACAGCGCGGTGAGGTCGTCGATGCCGTCGGGCACGGGGAAGGTCGTGGCCTCCGGGGCGACGGCCTTCTCGGCGTACCCGCCACCGCCGTTGAGCAGCGCGACGACACGCTTGCCGTCCGGTGTCCGGCCGACCACCTCGCCGCCCGGGACGAGCGGCAGCTTGCTCGGCGCGAGGTAGCTGTTCTCGGCCTGGTGGGTGTCGGCGTAGTTGACGCCGATGCGCTCGACGTCGACGAGGACCTCGCCGGGCCCCGCCACCGGGTCGGGCAGCTCGACCGGCGTGAGCACCTCGGGTCCGCCGAACTCGGTCACCTGCACTGCACGCATGTCGTGTTCCCTCTCCGTCGTGGCTGTGAGACATTCTGGCATATGTCTCACGAGTTCGAACTGGCACGCGAGTGGTTCCTGGCCGGCCGCCGGGTGGACATGGGCGAACTGGCGCAGGCGCTCTCGATCAGCCGGGCGACACTGCACCGCCGGGTCGGGTCCCGCGACCGGCTGCTCGGGGAGGTCCTCTGGTCGCTGTCGTCGGCGTCGATCGCGCGGCTGTGGCCTTCGTCGGTCGGCCGGGGCGCGGCCGGGATCGCCGACTTCGTCAGCGGATACGTCCGGCTCGCGAACGACTCACCGCCGTTCCGCGACTTCCTGCGCCGGGAGCCGGAGCGCGCCTTGCGGCTGCTGACGACGCGCGCGAGCGTCTGCCAGAAGCGGACGACGGAGAAACTGTCGGCACTGCTGGCGGGCGAGGCCGCGGCCGGCCGGCTGGACCCGCCGTTGCCGGTGCCGGACCTGGCCTACCTGCTGGTGCGGATCGGCGAGTCGTTCGTGTACACGGACGTGATCACCGGGGACGCGCCGGACGCCTCGAAGGCGCACGCCGCGGTGACCGCGCTGCTCACTTGACCCGCGACGCCAGCACCGCGTCGTAAAGCTCCTTTTTGGACACCCCGGTCGCCTCGGCGACCTCCGCCGCCGCGGACTTCAGCCGTTCGCCGGCCGCCACCCGCGCCGAGACCTCGTCCACCAGGTCAGCCACGGACACCGAGCGCGGTTCCGCCCCGGAGAGCACCACCGTGATCTCCCCGCGGACCCCCTCCGAAGCCCACTCCGCCAGCTCCGAAAGCGTCCCCCGCTTCACCTCTTCGTACGTCTTCGTCAGCTCCCGGCAGACCGCGGCCCGGCGGGCACCACCCAAAACGGACACCGCGTCCGCCAGCAACGACCCCAGCCGGTGCGGGGACTCGAAGAACACCGCCGTCCGCGGCTCGTCGCGCAACGACGAAAGCCACTTCGTCCGCTCGCCGGGCTTGCGCGGCGCGAAGCCTTCGAAACAGAAGCGATCGCACGGCAAACCGGACAAAGCAAGCGCCGTCGTCACCGCGGACGGGCCCGGCAGGCACGTCACCGGAAGATCGTCCGCCACGCAAGCAGCGACCAAGCGGAAGCCCGGGTCGGACACGCTCGGCATGCCGGCGTCCGTCACCAGCACCACCGTTTCGCCCGCGTGCAACGATTCGAGCAGCCCCGGCAGGCGCGCCGTCTCGACGTCCTCGTAGAAGCTCACCACCCGGCCGCGCGGGGTCACCGCCAGCGCCGTCGTCAGGGACCGCAGCCTGCGCGTGTCCTCCGCCGCGATGACGTCGGCTTCGGCCAGCGCTTCCGCCAGGCGGGGCGAGGCATCGCGGACGTCGCCGAGCGGGGTGGCAGCGAGGATGAGACGGCCCTGGGTCACCCGGCCAGCCTAGGCTGATCAGCGGATCCGGACGACGGACGCCCCGCCCCGCCCGTAGGATCGCCCCGTGACCGCCGTGCTGACCCGTCCCGACGACGAAAGCGTCCGGCCGGACCCGGCCGAAGCGCTCCGGCCGCCCACCGATCGCGAGCTGACGCTGCTCGGCCGCGGCATGCCGGCCGACCGGCTGCGCGGGTGGGTCGTCACGATCGTGCTGACCGTGATCGGCGGCATCGTCCGCCTGCAGAACCTCGGCGTCCCGACCGACAAGGGCAGCCCGGTCTTCGACGAGAAGCACTACGTGCCGCAGGCCTGGCAGGTGCTGCGCAACGGCGGCTACGAGGACAACTACGGCTACGAACTGGTCGTCCACCCGCCGCTGGCGAAGCAGCTGATCGCGATCGGCGAATGGCTGTTCGGCTACAACGGCTGGGGCTGGCGGATCATGCCCGCGCTGGCCGGCACGCTGATGGTGCTGCTGACCATCCGCATCGCCCGCCGGCTCACCCGCTCGACGCTGCTCGGCGGCATCGCCGGCATCCTGGTGATCAGCGACGGCGTGCTGCACCTGCAGTCGCGCATGGGCATGCTCGACATCTTCATCGCGCTGTTCGTGCTCGCCGCGTTCGCCTGCCTGCTCGTCGACCGCGACCAGGTGCGCGAACGGCTCGCGACGGCGGTCCGCGAGGGCTGGGTCAACGAGTCCGTGTGGGGCCCCAAGCTCGGGTTCCGCTGGTGGCGGTTCGCGACCGGCCTGATGATCGGGCTCACCTTCGGCGTCAAGTGGTCGGCGCTGTACTACATCGTCGCGTTCGGGCTGCTCTGCGTCGCCTTCGACGTCGCGGCGCGGCGCGCGGCCGGCGTCGAACGGCCCTGGCTGGGCACGATCCGCCGCGACGTGCTGCCGGCACTCTGGGCGATCCTGCTGATCCCGTTCCTGATGTACCTCGCCGCGTACTGGTCGTGGTTCGCCAGCGAAACGGCGACCGACCGGCACTACACCGAGATCAAGGACATCGCGCCCGGCTTCTGGTCGTGGATGCCACCGGCGCTGCGCTCGCTCGGCGACTACACGGGGAACGTCCTGCACTTCCACGAAACGCTGCTCACGCCCAAGGACAACCCGCACCCGTGGGAGTCGAAGCCGTGGACGTGGCCGATGGGGCTGCGCCCGATGCTGTACAGCTACGACGGCGACGTCACCGGCTGCGGCGAGGCCCGCTGCATCAGCGCGACGATGCTGGTCGGCACGCCGGCGATGTGGTGGCTGGCGATCCCGATGCTCGGCTGGGCGGCGTGGCGGTCGATCTTCCGCGCGGACTGGCGCTACGCGGCGGTGCTGGTGGGCTACCTCGGCGGGTACGTCTTCTGGTTCACCAACATCGACCGCCAGATGTACTTCTTCTACGCGACCCCGCTGGCGGCGTTCCTGGTGCTGGGGCTGACGTTGTGCCTGGGCCAGATCCTGGGCAGCGCCCGCCGCGGCTTCGAAAGACGCGGGACGGGCCTGCTCGTGGTGTCGCTGTACGTCGGGCTGGTGGTGGCGAACTTCGCCTGGCTGTGGCCGATCCTGAACGGCATCGCGATCACCAGCGGCCACTGGGAAGCCGAACGCTGGCTCCCCTCCTGGCGGTAGCTCAGCCCGCGAAGTACGTTCCCGGCGTAACCCCGACCGCCCGGCGGAACGCCGCGACGAACGCGCTCGCCGAGCTGTAGCCCACCCGGTGCGCCACCGTCTCCAACGGCATGCCCTGGGCCAGGAACGGCAGCGCCGCACGCAGCCGCACCTGCGTGCGCCACGTCCCGAACGGCATCCGGCATTCGCGGACGAAGATCCTCGCCAGCGTCCGTTCCCCGGCGCCGACGTCGCGGCCGAACTCGGCCAGGCCGCGCTGGTCCGCCGGGTTCGCCAGCAACGCGGCTTCCACATCCCGGGCCCGCGGGTCCACCGGCGACGGCACCACGATCGGCACCACGTCCAACGGCTCGAGCAGGTCGAACGCCACGGCTTCGGCGCGCAGCCGGGCCTCCGGCGCGACGCCGTCGCCGGTCAGGTACTCCAGCAGCTCGCGCAGCAGCGGGCCGACCACCACCATCCGCGGCTCCGGCCACGACACCGGGGACAGGGCGGGCTCGGCCCAGATGCCGCGCAGGGTCGCCCGGCCGAGCGCGCCGGTGCGGTGCTGCAGACCGGCGGGCAGCCACAGCGCCCGCGTCGGCGGGAGCACCCAGCCGGCGTCGCCTGCCTTCACGGCGACGACCCCTCGCGCCGACCAGACCAGCTGGTGCAGGGGGTGCTCGTGCCAGGGGAACCAGGTGCCGGCGGGCAGGTCGACCTCGCCGAGCACCATGGCTTGGCTGTTTCGCGACATCAATTGTCAGGATATCGGCTATCGGTCACCTGCGCGCTCCCCTAGCTTCGACGACATGCCGATGAACCTCATTCACCGCAAGCTCTGCAGCTCCGCGAAGTGGGCGTCGATGGTCGCGGACGTGCTGCCGGCCTGGGTCGCGAAGCACGACCTCGGCGACGACGTCCTCGAGATCGGACCCGGCTTCGGCGCCACCACGAAGGTGCTGCTCGACGTCGTCCCGAAGCTGACGGTCCTGGAAATCGACCCCGCGTCGACCGAGCTGCTGCGGGCGCAGTTCGGCGGCCGCGCCGACGTCCACGAGGGCAGCGGCGCCGAAATGCCGTTCCCGGACGGCCGCTTCTCCGCCGTCGTCTGCTTCACGATGCTGCACCACGTCCCGACCGCGGAGCTGCAGGACGCGATCTTCGCCGAGGCCGCCCGCGTGCTGCGCCCGGGCGGCCGGTTCTGCGGCACCGACAGCCGGCTCAGCTTCCGCTTCCGGCTGCTGCACATCGGCGACACGATGAACGTCGTCGACGCGGGCGACCTGCCGGCGCGGCTCGAGAAGGCCGGTTTCGAGCAGGTCAAGGTGACGGCACGGCCGAAGGAGCAGGTCGACTTCGCGGCCGTCAAGCCCGGTTAGCGGTGGGGCTGGCGGGGCACCACCCTGGTCACCGGGCCGTCCGGGGACTTGCCCGCCCGCGACAGCCAGCCCTCGACCTCGCGGCGCACCGCGCCGAGCGTGGGACGGCGGCGCGGCTCGGGGTCCAGGGACGCCGCCAGCAGCCGGGCGTGCGCGCTGCGCTGGGGCAGCCGGGACACCGGTTCGGCGCGGGCCGCGGCCATCAGCGCCGCCATCGGCGTCTCGCGGGTGCCGCGCGGCGGCTGGCCGGACAGCGCGTAGCTGATCGTCGCCGCCAGCTGCCACGCGTCGGACGCCGGCGACGCCACCGCGCCCATCGCCTGCTCCGGGGCGACGAAGTCGGGCGTGCCGATCATCATCCCGGTGGCCGTCATCTTGGAGTCGCCCTGGCTGCGGGCGATGCCGAAGTCGATCAGGTGGGCCAGGCCGCTCGGGTCGAGCACGATGTTCGACGGCTTGATGTCGCGGTGCAGGACGCCCTTCTCGTGCGCCGCGGCGAGCGCGCCCGCCATCGTCGCCCACAGCCGGCCCGCGGCGATGTCGTCGAGCGGGCCCTGCCCGTCGACCAGCTCGGCCAGCGGGCGGCCTTCGAGGTACTCCATCACCAGCGCGAGGCCGTCCGGCTCCTCGGCCAGGTCGTACACCTTGACGCAGTTCGGGTGGCTGACCACGGCGAGCGCGCGGGCCTCGCGCTGCATGCGCTCGGCGGTGTCACGGTCCGGCGCGTGCGCGATCTTCAGCGCGACCGTGCGGTTGAGCTGGGTGTCGACGGCCTGCCAGACCGTGCCGAACCCGCCCGCGCCGAGCTGCTTGACGCGGCGGTAGCGGCTGCCGCCGGCGTTGCGTGAGCCGGGCGGCGGCGGGACCGGGCCGGGTGCCGCGGCCAACGCGCCTGCCAGTAACGGCGGCTCGGGCGCGGAGGCGAGCGCCGTCTTCGGGTACGGCCGGTTGACCGGCAGCGGCGGCGGAGGCGGCGGGGTCGGGCGCGGCTGGACCTGCGACGGCGGCGGCCCCTGCGGCTCCTGCTCCCGGCGCGGCGGCGCGTCCGACCGGTTGATCACCGACCACGGCGGCGGGCCGACCATCGCGACCGGCATCAGGCCCAGCACGCTGAACGGCAGGAACCCCAGCCAGAAGTGCAGCGCGGTGTTCGCCTCCATGCCGACGCTGAACACGAGCAACGCGGCGAACGGGATCCAGAAGAACCGCGACGGCCACTTCGGGCCGCGACGGAAGGCCGTGCGGCCCTGCAGCATCACGAAGAACAGCGAGCCCGCCCCGAGGACGACGAACGCCAGCAGGTACACGAAGAACGGCAGGTCGCTGCCGTTCTTGGCGAACAGCACGTCGTAGACGGTCTGGCCGCCACCCAGGTACTTCGTCTGGTTGCCCACCCAGCAGCCGCCGTCGCCGTTGAGCGTGCCCAGTTCGGCCCGGCTCAGGCCGGTCTTCGCGCCCGCGAACGCCGCCCGGTAGACCCCCGACACGCCGTTCGACAGCAGCCACGGCAGCACCAGCGCGCTGAACAGGCCGATCGCGCCGAACACCGACAGCGTCGTGGCGTCGTAGCGGTTGCCCGTGCCCTTCCGGATGATCGACACGGCGACCGCGCCGATCGGCGGGATCAGCGCGACGAGCGCGCCGGCCGCACTCGTGGCCCACACCCATTCGCCGGGGCAGAAGCCCGGGCCGAACAAGGAATGGGCTAGCGAGAGCAACGCGCTCGCGAGTCCGTTCACCGCCGGGCTCCCTTACTGTCCGTGTTCACTTCGTGGCTGTCACGCGGCGTTTGCCCGTGGTCCAGCTTAGGACGCTCCCGGCCACCGTGAGGTTGCCGGGTCTTCCCCGCCGGGAATCCGGCACGGCCGCCGCTCCCGCGCCATGATGGGCATCGGCGGGACGTTCGACGCGAAGGAGCGGGTCATGGGCGCGTACTCCGAAGCCTACCGGCGAAGCCTGGCCGAGCGGGACGCGTTCTGGCTGGCCGCGGCCGAGTCGATCACCTGGACGAAGCCGCCGGAACGGGCACTCGACGACTCGAACCCGCCCTTCTTCCGGTGGTTCCCGGACGCCGAGCTGAACACCTCGTACAACGCGCTGGACCGGCACGTCGAGGCCGGCCGCGGCAGCCAGGCCGCGCTGATCTGGGACTCTCCCGTGACCGGACGGCAACGCAGCTACACCTACGAGGAACTGCGGGACACGGTCGCGCGCTTCGCCGGTGCGCTCAGCTCGCTGGGGGTCACGAAGGGTGACCGGGTGATCGTCTACCTGCCGATGGTGCCGGAAGCCGCGATCGCGATGCTGGCCTGCGCGCGGATCGGCGCCGTGCACTCGGTGGTCTTCGGCGGGTTCGCGCCCAAGGAGCTGGCCGCGCGGATCGAGGACGCGAAACCCAAGGTGATCCTCGCGGCGTCCTGCGGCATCGAGCCGAAACGGGTGGTCGAGTACAAGCCGATCATCGAAGCCGCGCTCGGGATGACCCAGCACCAGCCCGACCACGTCGTCGTGCTGCAGCGCGAGCAGGCCCCGGCCGTGCTGACCGGGCGCGACCTCGACTGGCGCGAGCTGGCGGTGGGCGCCACCCCGGCCGACCCGGTGCCGGTCGCGGCCACCGACCCGCTGTACATCCTCTACACGTCCGGGACGACCGGGAAGCCGAAGGGCGTCGTCCGCGACACCGGCGGCCACGCCGTGGCGCTGGCCTGGTCGATGGACGCGGTCTACGACGTCCACGCCGGCGACGTCTGGTGGACGGCGTCCGACGTCGGCTGGGTCGTCGGGCACTCCTACATCGTGTACGCGCCGCTGCTGGTGGGCGCGACCTCGGTGATGTACGAAGGCAAGCCGGTCGGGACGCCGGACGCGGGCGCGTTCTGGCGGGTCATCGCCGAACACGACGTCCAGGCGCTGTTCACCGCGCCGACGGCGCTGCGGGCCATCAAGAAGGTCGACCCGGAGGCGCGCGAGCTGGAAAAGTACGACCTCAAGGCGTTCAGGACGCTGTTCATGGCAGGCGAGCGGCTCGACCCGGAGACCTACCACTGGGCGCACGAGAACCTCGGCACGCCGGTGATCGACCACTGGTGGCAGACCGAGACCGGCTGGCCGATCGCGGCCAACCCGCGCGGCCTCGAGCCGATGGAGGTCAAGCCCGGTTCCGCGACCAGGCCCGTCCCCGGCTGGGACGTCCGGATCCTCGACCCGGCGGGCGACGAGCTGCCGGCCGGACGCGAAGGGGCCATCACGGTGAAGCTGCCGCTGCCGCCGGGATCGCTGCCGACGCTGTGGGGCGACGACGACCGGTACCGCGAGGCCTACCTTTCCCGCTACGACGGCCACTACCTGACCGGCGACTCCGGCTACTTCGACGAAGACGGCTACCTGTTCGTCATGGGCCGGACCGACGACGTCATCAACGTCGCCGGGCACCGGCTGTCCACCGGATCGATGGAGGCGGTGCTGGCCGCGCACCCGGCGGTCGCGGAGTGCGCGGTGATCGGCGTCGCCGACCAGCTCAAGGGCCAGCTGCCACGCGGGTTCGTGGTGCTGAAGGCGGGCGCGGACCTCCCCGCCGAGCAGCTGCGCGACGAGCTGGTGACCATGGTGCGCCGGGACATCGGCCCGGTCGCCGCGTTCCGCGATGTGTCCATTGTGGACGCGCTGCCGAAGACGCGGTCGGGGAAGATCCTGCGCAAGACGATGCGCGCGATCGCCGACGGCCGCGACGAGCCCGTGCCCTCCACGATCGAGGACCCCTCGGTCCTGGACGCCCTCCGCTCTGCGCTGCGCGGCTGAAAGTCCGTGAATGGCACATTGAGGGACTTAGAGTCCCTCAATGTGCCATTCACGGACTTTGGCGGCAGCCCTTCGTTAAGGGCTGTTCCAAATGCTGCGGCTGGTCTGTACCTTTGCAGGGAGTCCCCGACCGGAGGTACTTCGATGCGCTTGTCCAGAGTCGTCCTGACCACGGCTGTCGTGAGTCTCGCGGCGGTCGCCGTACCCGCCTCGGCAGGCGCGGCGCCGGCCGCGCCGGAACGCAGCGTGACCGACGTCGTCCCGGCGCCCGTGTCGGCGAAGGCCGATCCGAGGGGCGGCTTCCGGCTCACGCCGGCCACCGTGATCAGCGCCGACCGCGGCGCCGGCCAGGTCGCGGACTACCTGCGCGGTCTGTTGCGCCCGGCCACCGGCTACCCGCTGCCGGTCGTGCCGCACGCCGCCGGCCTGCCCGCGATCTCACTGCGGCTGGGCCACGACACGCGCGTCGGCACCGAGGGTTACGAACTGAAGGTCGCGCGCGACGGCGTCACGCTGAAAGCCACCACCGCGGACGGCCTCTTCGAGGGCGTGCAGTCGCTGCGGCAGCTGCTGCCGTCGGCGATCGAGGCGAAGCGCGTGCAGCACCGGACGTGGACCGTCGCCGGCGGCACGATCCTCGACTACCCGCGCTTCGCCGAGCGCGGCGCGATGCTCGACGTCGCCCGGCACTTCTTCCGGCCCGACCAGGTGAAGCTGTACATCGACCAGATCGCCCAGTACAAGGTCAACACGCTGCACCTGCACCTGGCCGACGACCAGGGCTGGCGCATCGAGATCAAGAGCTGGCCGAAGCTGGCGACGGTCGGCGGGAAGACCGCGGTCGACGGCGACCCGGGCGGCTACTACACGCAGGCGCAGTACAAGGACATCGTCGCGTACGCGGCTTCGCGGCACATCACGGTGATCCCGGAGATCGACATGCCGGGCCACACGAACGCGGCGCAGTCGACGTACGCCGAGCTGAACTGCGACGGGAAGGCCGTGCCGGTGCGCACGGACACCGAGGTCGGCTACAGCTCGCTGTGCATCTCCTCGCCGATCACCTACCGGTTCGTCGAGGACGTCGTGCGCGAGCTGGCGGCCATCACCCCCGGGCCGTACCTGCACATCGGCGGCGACGAGGCGCACGCGACGCCGCCCGCGGACTACCTGACGTTCGAGCGGAAGGTGCAGCCGATCGTCGCCAAGTACGGCAAGAAGATCACCGGCTGGCACGAGATCGCGAAGACGGCCCCGCCCGCGTCCGCGGTTCCGCAGTACTGGGACTTCGGCGGTGCGGCACCCGACGTCGCGGCCGCCGCGGCCCGAGGCAACAAGATCCTCATGTCACCGGCGAACTACGCGTACCTGGACATGAAGTACAACGCGTCGACGCCGCTGGGCCAGGACTGGGCCGCGCTGGTCGAGGTGAAGGACGCCTACAACTGGGACCCGGCGACGCTCGTGGACGGCGTCGGCGAGAACCAGGTCGCCGGCGTCGAGGCGCCGCTGTGGACCGAGACGATCCGGACCAGCGACGACATCGAGTACATGGCGTTCCCGCGCCTGCCGGGGATCGCCGAGATCGGCTGGTCACCCAAGGCGTCGCACAACTGGGACGCCTACCGCGCCCGCCTCGCGAAGCAGAGCCCGCGCTGGACGGCCCAAGGCATCGACTTCTACCGCTCCCCGCAGGTCGACTGGAAATAGCCCAAGTCCGTGAATGGCACATTGAGGGACGTAGAGTCCCTCAATGTGCCATTCACGGCTTTCGAACGGGGACGAGCGTCAACCGGCGAGCCGGGCCCGCCATCGGTCCACAGTGGACTGGACGCCGTCGCGATAGGACGGTGCGAGCGCCGGCGTGGCCAGGATCCGCTCCGCCAGTGCAAGGGCCGCGTCGAGGTGCTCGGCGGGCAGCTGACCGAAGTTCGTGAACGCGACCAGGTGCACCTCTTCGACGGTCGGCGCGTCGGCCCGTTCCACGAGCTCGATCGCCCCCGACGTCGGCACCGTGCCGGGCCGCAGCACCCGCAGGTACCAGCCGCTGCGCGCCGAGTCGATCAGCGCCGGGCCGACGTCCTTGCGGCCGGTCTTCATCGCCAGCTTGAAGCAGGGCTGCCGCGGCTGCGAGACCTGCACCAGCGCGTCACCCCAGGCCCAGACGTCGCCGATCCGCACGCCCGATTCCGTCGCGCCGGCCAGTGACACGTTCTCGCCGAACCCGCCGGGTTCGACGTCGAAGCCGTCGGCGGCCCAGGCCGGGTAGTGGCCGGCGGGATAGACGTAGACGGCCTTGTCGACGCCGCCGTGCACCTTCAGGTCCGCCTGCCGGTCACCGTCGAGGTTCAGCTCGGTCAGCGCCAGCTCCGGCGCCGCCACGCGCGCCTTCGTGATCGCGCTCAGCACCGGCCGCTCCCGGCGGTACCCCAGCACGCTCGGTTCTCCCACGTAAACACCCGCCAGCTCCATCCCACGAAGCTAACACGCCCGTCCGGTCGCTTACGCTTTCCCGAGCCGACCCGGGAGGCCCCGTGATCCCCGCCGAACTGCTCGCGAAAGCCCACGCCCACTTCGACTCCGGCGCCTTCTTCGCCGAACTCGCGACGCTCGTGAGCTATCCGACGGTGAGCGACGCACCCGAAGGCCGCGTTGCCATCCAGGCGTACCTCGACGAGGTCCTGACGTCGAGGCTCGAGGCGCTCGGCTGCGAGGTGGAGACGTACCCCAACCCCGATCCGGCGGGCGGCCCGTTCCTCGTCGGCACCCGCGTCGAGGCACCCGAGCTGCCGACGCTGCTCTGCTACGGCCACGCCGACGTCGTCGGGGAAGCCGGGCGGTGGAGCGACGGGCTCGACCCGTGGACGCTGACCGCGGACGGCGACCGGTGGTACGGCCGCGGCACCGCCGACAACAAGGGCCAGCACCTGGTCAACCTCACGGCGTTGCGCCTGCTGCTGGCCGAACAGGGAGCGCTGGGCTTCAACCTCAAGTTCCTGTTCGAGACCGGCGAAGAAACCGGCTCGCCGGGGCTGACCGAGTTCGCCGAGGCGCACCGGGACGTGCTGCGTGCCGACGTCCTCATCGCCTCCGACGGCCCGCGCCTGGACGCCGCGACCCCGACGCTGTTCCTCGGCGCGCGCGGCAGCGTCCGGATCACGCTCGACGCCGACCTGCGCCCGGACGCCTACCACTCCGGCAACTGGGGCGGCATCCTGCGCAACCCCGCGACCACGCTCGCCGGGGCCATCGCGAGCCTGGTCGACGGCCACGGCCGCGTCCAGGTGCCCGAGCTGCTGCCATCCGGACTACCGGACTCCGTGCGTGCGGCGCTGGGCGGCGTCGTCGTCGCGAACACGCCCGGCGACCCGGCCCTGGACGACGGCTGGGGCGACCCGCGGCTCACCGCCGCCGAACGGCTCTACGGCTGGAACACCCTGGAAGTCCTCGCTCTCGGCGCGGGCGACGTCGACCGTCCGGTCAACGCGATCCCCGGCCGGGCCCGCGCGGTGCTGCAACTGCGGTACGTCGCGGGCACCGACGTCGGCGGCGTCGCCGACGCGGTCGCGAAACGGCTTGCCGCCCAAGGGTTTCCGATGGTCGGCGTGACGGTCGACGGCAGCTTCGAAGCCAGCCGCACGCCGGTCGACGACCCGTGGGTCCGCTGGGCGAAGTCCACTTTGGACGCTGTCGCCGACCGGCCCGTCGCGCTCCTGCCCAGCTTCGGCGGCGGCCTGCCCAACCACGTCTTCACCGACGTCCTCGGGCTGGCGACGCTCTGGCTGCCGCACTCCTACCCCGGCTGTCTCCAGCACGCGCCGGACGAGCACCTGCTCGCGTCCGTCGCCCGCGAAGGTCTCGTACTCGCCACCGCGTTGTTCCACGCCCTCGGGGAACGCCGCTGACCTGGGACGTCACGGCTCGAGGTCGGCCACTCCCTTGCCGGTCACCATGTCGAACGGCACGGACGCCTGGTCATGGGCGATCACCCAGGCACCGTCGGCCTTCCGGAAGCAGAAGGTGGCCCGGACCCACATGCCGTTCGCGGCGACCCCGTTCTTCAGCGTGCCGCTGACCCGGCCGAAACCGTGCCCGACGGCGAGATCCCCGCTCACGGCGACCGCCAGGTCGCGAAGCTCGTAGTCCACCTTGTCGAAGAACGTGAGCACCTTCGCCCAGTTCTCCAGCTTCGCGTCGATCCCCACGTGCTGCAACGGCGGTTCGACGTCGAAGGACACGACGTCCGGCGCGTAGACCCGCCGCAGCGCCGCCAGGTCCTTGGCCCGCAGCCCTTCGATGATCTCGTCGAGCCGTGCCCTGATCGCGGCTTCGGCCGCCTCGCGTGGCGTGCGCAGCGGGGCGAGCGCCGTGCTCCAGGCGACGACGTGGTCCAGCAGCGTGTCCAAGGCGGCGAGCTGGTGGTCGCCCGGCCGGAAGACCGCGCGGTTCTCGAACTCGGTCGCCAGCGGCAGCGTGACCTGCGGGGCCACATCGGCCAGCTGCAGTGCCCCGCAGACCAGCCGCAGCTGTTCGACCGAGCGGGCGCCGCCCACGCCGCCGTACGAGACGAACCCGGCCGCCTTGGTGTTCCACTCGACGTAGACGTGGTCCATGGCGTTCTTGAGCACGCCCGGCACGGAGTGGTTGTACTCCGGGGTGACCAGCACGAACCCGTCGCACGACGCGACGACCGCGGCGAAGGCGCGGGTGCGCTCGTCCTGGTACCCGCCCGAAAAGCCCGGCGGCTCTTCGAGGTGCGGCAGCGGGTGGTCGCGCAGGTCGATCAGCGCGAATCCGGCGTCCCCGCGGTGCGCCGCCCGCTCGTGGACCCACTGGGCGACCTGGTCTCCGACGCGGCCCGGCCGGGTGCTGCCCAGCACGATTCCGATCTTGGTCATCGTTCTCCCCTTCGGGTTGACTCGTTCGACCGGTACGACGAAGCAGCCCACCGGGATGTCAGGACCTGACGTTCGGGGACGCTGTGTCGTCGGAGGACACATGACAACGCCATCGGAACCGGTCGTCGGCGAGCGACGGCACCTGCTCAACCTCGCCTACCGGCTGCTCGGCTCCCTGGCCGAGGCCGAGGACGCCGTCCAGGAGACCTACGCGCGCTGGTACGGCCTCACGCAGGAGCGGCGGGACGCCATCTCCTCGCCCGGCGCCTGGCTGACGACGGTCGCCGGCCGCGTCTGCCTGGACCTGCTCGGTTCGGCGCGGGTCCGGCGCGAGCGGTACGTGGGCGAGTGGCTGCCCGAGCCGCTGCCCGAGCAGACCGGTTCGGTCGCCGACCCCGCGGACCGGATCACCCTGGACGAGTCGGTCACCATGGCCTTCCTCGTCGCGCTCGAAGCGATGACGCCCGCCCAGCGCGTCGCGCTCGTCCTGCACGACGTCTTCGGCTACTCCTTCGCCGAGATCGCGGAAATCACCGGGCGCACCCCGGCGGCGTGCCGCGAGCTGGCGTCGTCGGGCCGCCGCCGGATCCGCTCCGCCCGGCCGGCGGTCCCGGCCACCCGGCAGGACGACCTGGTCAGGGACTTCAAACTGGCCTGGGAAGCGGGCGACATCGACACCCTCGTCGGCCTGCTCGACCCCGGCGCGACCCTCACCGCCGACGGTGGCGGTGTGGTCCGGGCCGCGCTGACCCCGATCGAAGGCAGCGAGCTGGTCGCGCGGTACGTCGTGCACCTCGCCACCGGGGCCGCCGGTGAGCTGGAGCTCGTGGAACGCACGGTCAACGGGCTGCCCGGCCTGCTGCTCCAGCGCGGGAACGACCTCGCGGCCGTGTACGCCTTCGACGTCGCGGACGGCCGGATCACGCGCATCTGGGCGATGCGGAACCCGGAGAAGCTCCGGCCCTGGCTCGGGTGAACACCGAGTAGACAGCGTCTACCTCAGTTTGATAGACAGTGTCTACAAGGTGAACCACGGGTTACGGAGATCGGGATGAGCTACCACCGTTTCGTCGTCATCGGCGACAGCTGCGCCGAAGGCCTCGACGACCCGTACCCCGGGGAAGACCACTACCGGGGCTGGGCCGACTTCGTCGCCGCGCGGCTGGCCGAGGACGAACCGGGCTTCCGCTACGCCAACCTCGCCGTCCGCGGGCGGCGGCTCGACCAGATCGTCCCCGAGCAGGTGCCGGCCGCCGCGCGGCTCGCCCCCGACCTGATCGCCCTCTTCGGCGGCGGCAACGACGTCATGAGCCGCGGCTGGGACGCGCGCACGGTCGCCCGCCGGGTCGACGCCGCCGTCCGCGCCTGCACCGAAATCTCGCCCGCCGTCGTCACGTTCACCCTCAGCGACATCTCCCACCGGATGCCGCTCGGGAGCCGGATGCGGCCGCGGATCGTCGCGCTCAACGACGCCATCCGCGAAGCGGCCGTCAGCTACGGTGCGCAGCTCATCGACCTGTGGCCCGACCAGGCCGTCACCGACTCGCGCTACTTCGGCGCCGACCGCCTCCACCTGTCCGCCCACGGGCACCGCCGGCTCGCCGCCTACGTCCTCGCGCGACTCGGCGTCGACCACGACCCGGCGTGGCTCGAGCCGTTGCCCGGGGTCGCGGCCGGGCACGGCTGGCGCGGCGACGTGCAGTGGCTGCTCCGCGAAGTCCTGCCGGTGGCGGTGACGCGCAGCCGCAACCGGCTGATCGGCCGCCAGCCCGGCGACGGCTTCCTCCCGAAGCGCCCGGACCTGCTCCCCATCACCCTGGACGAGGCGTGGGCACCCGGCAACGCCTGATCACGACGGCGTCGGAACTGCTTGCCGAGGAGGGCGTCGGCGCGGTGACGCTGCGCGGGATCGCCAAGGCCGCCGGGGTCTCGCACGGCGCGCCGCTGCGGCACTTCTCCGGTCGTGCGGAGTTGCTGTCCGCCGTCGCCACCCTGGGTTTCACCGAACTGCTCGAACTCCGGGCGAGCCTGCCGGACGGCGGCCCGCGGGAACGGCTCACCGCCGCCTGCCACGGCTATCTCGGCTTCGCCCTTCGGAAGCCGGCGATGTTCGAGCTGATGTTCCGCCGCGACCTGATCGACCCGGGCGACCCCGCGCTCACCGCCGTCAGCAGCGCGGTCTTCGACGAGTTCGCGGCGCTGGTCGCCGCGGCGGGAACGCACGCGGGCACCGACCCGCGGCTGGTGGCCGCGTCGCTGTGGGCGGCCCTCCATGGCCTCGCCCAGCTGTGGCTGTGGGGCGGGCTGGCCGGGGCGAGCTTCGCGCCGTCACCCGAAGCGGCGCTGGCCGTGACGCTCGACGCGTACCTGCGACACGGTCCCCCCGTCCGGACGACGATCACCTGAACCCATATCGTCAACCCCTGACGCGCACGGTGAACCCCACGCCCGGCCGAGCCGGCCGGCCCGACCAGGAGAGGGGGGCCATGTCCGAGTCAGATCCGCAGCTCGAGCGCATCCGCAAGCTACTGGCCAAGGCCGAGGACCCGGCGGTCACCGAGGCGGAAGCCGAGGCGTACAACCAGAAGGCCGCCGAGCTCGTCGCGCGGTACGGCATCGACCAGGCGATGCTCGCGGCGTCGGGGGCGAGCGCGGACGAGCTCGGCACGCTGAAGATCCCGATGAACGACCCATACAGCCGGGACAAGGCGAGCCTGCTCACCTCGGTCGCGTACCCGCTGCGCTGCCGGACCCTGCTGCACCGCCGAGGCCAGAAGGTCGAAAGCGTCACGGTGTTCGGGTTCCGCTCCGACATCGGCCGGGTGGAGCTGCTGTTCACCAGCCTGCTGCTGCAGGCGGGTACGCAGCTGACCCGCGTCCGGCCGGGCGGTCTCTTCCCCGGCGAGTCGCTGGCCGCCTACCGGCGCACCTGGCTGCACGGCTTCGCCCGCGCGGTGCACGAACGGCTTTCCCGCGCGGAGCAGGAAGCGGTCCGCACGGCGGCGCCGGGCGAACGGTCGGCGGAGCTCGTGGTCCGCGACCGCGCGCAACTGGTGCAGCACGCGTTCGACGCGGAGTACGGCGGCCTGCGCTCGGCCGCGCCCCGGTTGCTGTCCGGCAGCGGCTACTTCGACGGCCACGACGCCGGTTCCCGGGCGAACCTCGACCCGACCGCGCTGACCCGGCGTCCGAAGGCCTTGCGCTGAACGTCGCCCGGATGCCGCTATCCGGGGATTGATCTTTTCGCTTCACTGGGCGCATGCGCGTCGTCGATCTTGCCGGTCGTCCCGATCTCCTCGAACCCGCACTGAACCTCGGCGACGTCGGCGGGCAGTTCATCTACCAGGGTGCCAGCGGCCGGATGATCACCGGTGAGCGGTTCCTGCGGCACTGGGCGCGGTACTTCCTGATCGCGCTGGACGACGACGGCGCGCCGGTCGCCCGCGCCCTGTCGGTTCCGCTGGCGTATCCCGCGCAGGACCGCGCCGAGCTCCCGGACCACGGCTGGGACCAGGCGATCGAGTGGGCGGCGCAGGACGTGATGGACGGCCGCGCGCCGAACGCGTTGTGCGCGCTGGAAGTCGTCATCGCGCCGCACCTGCGGGGCACCGGCCTGTCCGCGCCGATGCTGAAGGCGCTGAAGGCGCGGGCCGCGGAAACGGGCCTGCGCAAGCTGATCGTCTCGGTGCGGCCGATCGGCAAGGAAGCCGAGCCGGCGGTCCCCATGCCGGAGTACGCGGCCCGCCGCCGAGCCGACGGCCTGCTCGCCGACCGCTGGCTGCGCACCCACGAACGGCTGGGCGCCCGCGTGGTCAAGGTGTGCCCGTTCGCGGTGACACTGGCCAGCTCGCTGGCCGACTGGCGCGACTGGACCGGCGTGAAGCTCGAGGACGGCGAGAACTTCATCCCGGGCGGCATCGCCCCGGTGACCGCGTCGGCCGCCTACGACACGGCGACGTACGTCGAGCCGAACGTCTGGATGGAACACCCCATCTGATCTCCGGGATCACCCCGATATCCCCCCGCGCCGGCACCTGCTAACTTTTGTTGGCATGTGGACCGGCGACGAGCTCCTGCGGCAGCTGGGTGCCCTGGGCAACCCGCACCGGCTGCGGATCGTCGCGGCGCTGCGGGCCGAGCGAACCTACGTCAGCAAGCTCGCCCGCGAGCTGCGGATCAGCCGCGCGCTCCTGCAGGTCCACCTGCGCAAGCTCGAAGCCGCCGGCCTGGTCACCGCCAGCTTCGAGGTCGGCGAAGACGGGAAGACGCTGCGGTTCTACGAGCTCACCGCGTTCTCCGTCGTGCTGACGCCGGAGACGATCGCGGCCGCCGTGCCGACGCTGACCACACCGGACTCCGTTCACGGAAACGCGGACGGCGAGGAGGGACGCACATGACTGCGCCGATGGTTACCAATCCGACCACAGCCACGGCCGAATGGCTTCGTGGCAACGGTTACGTGCCGCGCGGGGGTCGGCCTACTTTTGGCCAGATTGGCAACGTGCACCAGTGGCAGGAGATCATCGGCGTGACCGGGGTCTTCGTCCTGATCACCGTCGTGCTGTCGATCGCGATCGTGCAGCTGGCCTCGACCTGGCGCGCCAAGGCGGCGCTCGCCCGCGAAAGCGAATACCGCAGCCTGGCCGAGAAAGCCGTCCGCACGCAGGAAGAAACCGAACGGCAGCTGCGGGACGTCCAGGACCGCCTGCGGTCCATCGAACACGTGCTCAAGGAGGTCGACTGACTGTCCGGCCGACTGTCCGGCCGACTGATGGCCCTGGACCGCCGAGCGGCAACTCGGCGGCCCAGGAGGAAGAAGCAACCACCTCGCCCGAAGGCGAGCTCTCATCGGATCACTCCTCCACGGAAGGACCCTAGTTCATGCTGCCCGCGAAACCCCCGGTGGTCGAACGCGTCACGAACTGGTCGCTGCGGCACCGCGCCGCCGCGATCCTCGGCTGGCTGGCGCTGGTCGCGCTGGCCTGGGCCGTCGGCACGGTCGCCCCCGGCACCGACGCGCGGTCGAGCCCCGCCGGCGACGCCGGGACCGGCCAAGCCGTCCTCGACCGCCAGGCCACCCGCGAGCCGTTCTGGGAGAACGTCCTCGTCCAGCCCTCGTCCCGGGCGGCCACCACCGACCTCGTGACGACATTGACGACGTCGGGCGCGGTCGCGGACGTCAGGTCCCCGCTCGACGACCCCGCCCAGGTGTCCGCGGACGGGCGGTCGGGCCTGGTCACCTTCCGGATCACCGGCACCGGCGCCGAAATCCGGTCACACCTCGCGACGGCGGCCGCGGCCGTCGGCACGGTCGCCGCCCGGCACGCGGGCGTCCGGCTGGCGCAGGCCGGCGACCTCAGCGTGTCGGGTGCGGTCGACCAGAGCATCAAGGAGGACATCAAGCGTTCGGAAACGCGCTCGCTGCCGATCACGGTGCTGATCCTGCTGGTCGTGTTCGGTTCGCTGGTCGCGGCGGCGGTCCCGGTGCTCCTCGCGGGCACCACGGTGTTCGCCGCGTTCGGCTTCCTGTCCGTTGTGGACAATTGGGTTCCGGTCAACAGCGCCACTTCCGCGATCACGCTGCTCATCGGCATGGCGGTCGGCGTCGACTACTCCCTGTTCTTCCTGCGCCGCGCGCGGGAGGAACGCGATCACGGCGTCGAGGAGTCGATCCGGATCGCCGCGCGTACGTCCGGGCACGTGATCGTCGTGTCGGGCCTGACGGTCGTGCTGTGCGTGGCGGGCCTGCTGTTCACCGGCCTCGACAACCTCCGCGGCCTGACCGTCGGCACGGTCCTCGTCGTCGGACCGGCCGTCCTGGCCGCGGTGACGGTGCTGCCGGCGACGCTCTCCCTGCTCGGCCACCGCGTCGACCGCGGCCGGATCCCCTGGCTGGGCAAGCGTCAGTCGCGCTCGAAGTTCTGGGCCGCCGTGGCGGGTGTCGTCACCCGCCGGCCCGCGCTGTGGAGCGGGATCGCCACCGCGGTGCTGGTGCTGCTCACCCTGCCCGCACTGGGAATCCGGTTGCAGGACCCCGCCCCCACCGAGAGCCTGCCCCGCGGCATTCCGGTGATCGACGCGGCCGCGCGCATGCAGGAAGCGTTTCCCGGCGTGACGATGCCCGCGCACGTCGTCCTCTGGAACACCCGCGGCGGGCCGGTCGACACGCCCGCGGTGCGGCAGGCGATCGGTGCGCTCACCACGAAAACCCCGAAACCGGCCGTCGTCGTCCCGGTGGACGGGGCGCTCGTCGTCCGGATCCCGCTCGGCGGCGCCGGCAACGACGAAACGGCGAGCCGTACGCTCACGACGTTGCGCGAAACCCTGCTGCCGCAAACCCTCGGACGGGTCGACGGCGTCGGGTACGCGGTGGCGGGCCGGACCGCCGAAGCGCACGACTTCACCGCGCAGGTGCTCGCCCGGGCACCGCTCGTCTTCGGCTTCATCCTGCTGCTCGCGTTCGTGCTGCTGCTCGTGGTGTTCCGCTCGGTCGCGGTGCCGGTGGTGTCGATCCTGCTCAACCTGCTGTCGGCCGGCGCCGCCTACGGCGTGCTCACGCTCGTGTTCCAGGACGGGTTTCTCGCACCGCTCCTGGGCTTCACGCCCTACGGCGGCGTGCTCGGCTGGCTGCCGATGTTCCTGTTCGTGCTGCTGTTCGGGCTGAGCACCGACTACCACGTGTTCATCCTCAGCCGGATCCGCGAGCGGCGGCTTTCCGGGGTGCCGGCCCGGCAGGCGATCGTCGAAGGCACCGCGCGCAGTTCCGGCGTGGTGACGAGCGCCGCGCTGATCATGACCGGCGTGTTCAGTATCTTCCTGAGCCTCGCGGCGATCGAGTACAAGATGCTCGGCTTCGGCATGGCGTTCGCGGTCCTGCTGGACGCGACGCTCGTGCGTGGCGTGCTGCTGCCGGCCGCGTTGTCGCTCTTCGGCGAACGGCTCTGGCCGGTTGTAGCAACGCTTAAAGATCCCTCCAGGACTTTTCACTTGTCCTGATAGATCAACACGGGCACCGTGGAAGCATGATCGGTGGACGGGGCGCTTCGGCGCGAATGGCTCTCCTGGCCCTGCTGTGGGGCTCGGGTTTTCTGTGGATCAAGCTGGCACTGACCGGGCTGAGCCCCGTCCACCTCACGCTGGTCCGGTGCGCGCTCGGCGCCCTGACGCTGCTCGGGCTGGCGTTCGCGGCCCGGCAGCGGCTGCCGCGGGACCGCGCGACCTGGGCCCGGCTGATCGTCGCCGCGTTCTTCTGCAACGCCCTGCCGTTCGCGCTGTTCGGCATCGGGGAACGCACGGTCGACTCCGGCGTCGCGGGCGTCATGAACGCGACCACCCCGCTGTGGGCGCTCCTGATCGGCGTCGCGCTCGGCACGGAACGACGGCTCAACCCGGCCCGGCTGCTCGGGCTGGCCCTCGGTTTCGGCGGCATCGTGGTGATCTTCGCGCCGTGGCAGCAGTCGGGCCTGCTGAGCGGGGGCGCGCTGGCCCTGCTCGGCGCCGGCCTCAGCTACGCGATCGCCTTCGCTTACATGGCCAGGAAACTGCCGGCGGACGGCGCTCCGCTCGCACTCTCGGCCGCCCAGCTGATGACGGCCACCGCGCTGACCGCCCTCGCGCTGCCGGTCGCGTCCACGGCACCGCACCTGACGTCGACCGCCGTCGTCGCGGTGGCGATCCTCGGCGTCTTCGGCACCGGGATCACGTTCTACCTCAACTACCGGATCCTCGCCGAAGAAGGCCCGACCGCCGCGGCGACCGTCGGCTACCTGCTGCCGGTGGTGTCGGTCGGGCTCGGCGCTCTCTTCCTCGGCGAACCGCTGACGCCCCGGATCGTCGGCGGCATGGCGATCGTGCTGGTCGCGGTCGGCCTGACCCGGTGGCGGGCCAAGGCACCGGCTCAAGCGCCGGCCCAGGTGCCTGCTGAAGTGCCGGTTCAGGTGCCGGCGAACCGCCCGGCCAGCTCGCCCGGCGGCCTCGCGACCCCGAAGTAGTCGCCCGTGGCCAGGTCCGCGCCGGCCGCGCGCCACCAGTCCGCCTGGTCCTCGGTGTGGATGCCGTCGACGACGAGCGTCGCGCCGACCTGCCGGACCAGCGGGACGAGGGCGCCGAGGAACGTCGAGTCCGACCACGCCTGCCATTCGGCGAGCCGCCGGTCGACGCGCACGATGTCCACCGGCAGGTCCTCGATCGCGCGCAGGTCGTCGGGCCCGAGCCCGAAGTCGTCGAGCATGACGTGGACGCCGAGGTCGGCCAGCGCGCTGACGTTCTCCAGCACGCCCGACACCGGCAGCGCGCCGGCCGGGACGCCGAGCATCAGCTGCTCCGGCGGGAGGCCGGTGTCCGCCAGCAGCCGCGTCACACGCGTGCCGAGCGCGTCGTCCGACACCTGGTGCCCGGTCAGGCCGGTGACCATCGGGAAGCCGAACCCCGCGCGCTGGCGCCACCATTCGCCCTGCCGGCTCGCCGCACGCAGCAGCCAGTCCCCGAGCGGCAGCACGAGCCCGGTCGACTCGGCGAGCTCCACGCAGCACTCGTGCGAAAGCGCCGTGTCGGCCGGCCGGTCCCAGTGCAGGCGGGCTTCGAGGCCGGCGGTGGCGCCGTCGGCCAGCCGCGCCATCGGCCGGTACCGCACGCTGATCTCGCCGTGCTCCCACGCCCCGGCCATGCCGACGGCCCGCGCCTGCGTCCGCCGGTCGTGAGCGTCGGCCTCCCGGTCGAACATCTTCCACTGGCCGCGCCGCCGCGCCTTGGCGCGCCGCAGCGTCTGGTCCGCCTGCCGCAGCAGCTCCAGCGGGTCGATGCCCTTCGCGGGCCGGTGCACCACGCCCGCGCTCGCCGACAGCGCGAGCCCGTGCCCGTCGACGAAGAACGGCTCGGCGAGCTCGTCGTTGATCGCGCGCACGATCGTGTCGATGCCGGGCGTCGTCGCGGTGTTCTCGACCAGGATGCCGAACTCGTCGCTGTGGAACCGCGCGATCATGGCCTTCTCCCGGGCCATCACCGCCTTCAGGCGCTGCGCGAAGTGCACCAGCAGCTGCTCGCCGACGCGGCGGCCGAGACTGTTGCAGACCATGCCGAACGCGTCGAGGTCGACGTGGAACAGCGTGACGCCGTACACCGGGTCGGCGCGCCTCAGCGCCGCCTCCAGGTGGGTGCCGAAGTACTGGCGGTTCGGCAGCCCGGTGAGGACGTCGTGCAGGGCCTGGCGGCTCAGCTCGCCCTGCAGCAGCATCAGCTCGGTGCCGTCCTCGACGACGAAGACGAAGTGGCCGGGGCAGTCTTCGGCGTCGCGCAGCAGCGACGCGGTGAGCGAGATGCGGGCGACGTCGCCGTCCTTGCGCAGCAGCCGCTGGGATTGCCGGATCCGGTCCTTGCCGCCGTCGATCAACGCGTCCATCGCCTCGCGGAGCACCTCGAAGGTGTCCGGGTGCACGACATCGGTCAGCAGCGTCCCGGCCAGCTCCCCGTCCGGGTGACCGAGCATCTCGGCCAGCGCCGCGTTCGCCCGCACGATCCGGCCGTCGAGGGCGACGAGCGCGATGCCGCTCGCCGACGACGTCACCACCTCGTCGAAGCGCGCTTCGCTCTGCTTGAGGTTCCACTGGGCGTCCCGCACCGCCTTGAGCAGCGCCAGGTGCATGATCTCCTGCTGGTCGAGGACGCTGCGCTCGTACGCGAGCAGGAACCCGCACGAGAGCGCTCCCAGCGTCAGCACGATGCGCTCGGTGAGCCGTTCCACCGGCTGGAGCTCGGGCAGCGACGGCAGCCCCTTCCCCAGGACGTCGAGCGTGCACCGCAGTCCCCGCTCGCCGACGTAGCCGAGCGCCACCAGCCGCGCGCCGATCCGCTCGGCGGACGTCGTGTCCGCGGAGGCGCCGCGCAGGCTTTCGACCAGCGTGTCGAGCAGGTCGCGCAGTTCCCGGTCGAGCTCTTCCCGGTTCAGCGAAACGACTGTCACGCCGCTGAGCAGGTAGGCCCATTTCCGGGCGAGCACGGTGCGCGCGCGTTCCGCGTCGGGAGGCGTGGGCTCTTCCGGCCGTTTGTCGATCATCGGCATGCGCTGCCCGCTCAGCTCGTCCGGCCGATTCCGGCGTAAACCAGCGTGTTCATCGCGGCCGCGCCGGCGATATCGGCCGGCCCGGACGGCCGCCATTCGCCGCAGCCGACCAAACCCGGTTCGATGAGTTCGAATCCCGCGAAAAGCGCGGAAACCTGGGCGTGCGTCCGCAGGGTCACCTGATCGGGACTCCGGCTCTCTTTGATCACTTCGGTCGCTTCTTCGAGGTTTTCGCCCTGGTGGTCGCCGGTGACGTGGGTCAACGCGAAGAAACTGCCGGGCGCCAGCGCCGCGCGGTACCGGCCGACCAGTTCCAGCGGCCCGGATTCGTCCGGGACCCAGTGCAACATCAACAGCATCAGCAGGCCCAGTGGCTCGTCGAGGTCGATCAGCTCGCGGACCTGCGGCGAATCGAGGATCTTCTCCGGATCCCGCATGTCGGCCTGCACGATCGCCGCGCGGTCGTTGCCCGCGAGCATCAGTTCGCTGTGCGCGACCGCCACCGGGTCGCGGTCGACGTACACCACCCGGCAGTCCGGGTCCTGCGCCTGGGCGACCTCGTGCACGTTCGCCACTGTCGGGATGCCGGAACCGATGTCGAGGAACTGCCGGATCCCCTGCCCGGTCATGAACCGCACCGCGCGTCCGAGGAACGCGCGGCTCACGCGCGCGGAGTCGCGCAGGCCGGGCATCACGCGTTCGATCTCCTCACCGACCGCGCGGTCGACGGCGAAGTTGTGACCGCCGCCGAGCATGAAGTCGTAAGTGCGAGCGATGCTCGGCACGGAGATATCGACACCCGGCGGCACCCATTCCGGTGATCGTGTCACGAAGAACACCTTCTCAGTATGTCCGACCGGATGTCGGACCGGAAAGAGCTTAGCGATTCCCCGAGGATCGGCTACTGCGCCATCTGCGTGAGGCCACACCACCCGATCGGGCACTGTCCCGTTCGCCCGGACGCGCCTACCGTAGACCGTCTCCTGGGGAATCCACACATTGGCTCGAACGAATGGCTCAATCGAGGAGTTCGCATGAGCGTCCCGGTCGCGCCGGGCCGGTGGCCTTTTCTCGGGCACACCCCGGCACTGCTGCGGCAACGCTTCGCGTTCACCGACTCATTGCGCGAGCACGGCGAGATCGTGAAACTCCATCTCGGTCCGGCGCCCGTCTACTTCGTCGCGAGCCCGCGGCTGGTCCACGAAGTGCTGGTCACCGCGGGCCCGAAGTTCCGCAAGGGCGCCATGTTCGACAAGTTCCGGCCGTTCGTCGGAAATGGCTTGGTGCTTTCGAACGGGGACTTCCACCTGCGGCAGCGACGGCTGATGCAGCCGGCGTTCCACCGCGACCGCCTGGTCGCCTACGCGGAGATCATGCGGCGCGCGGCGGCCGGCCTGAGCGGCAGCTGGCGAGCCGGTGAAGTGCGGATGATCGAAGAGGACATGCAGAGTCTCGCGGTGACGATCGTCGGCGAGGCCCTGTTCTCCACGGACCTGGGCAAAGAAGCGATCGCCGAAGCCCGTCGTTCGATTTTCGTGATCATCCAGCAGGGAATGATCCGCGCGTTGTCCCCGAAGTTCGTCGAAAAGCTACCGGTTCCCGGAAACCGGCGGTTCGACGAGGCCATCGCGCGGATGCAGGGAATCGTGGTCGAGGTGATCCGCGACTGGCGGCGCGAAAGCACCGACCGCGGCGACCTGCTTTCGATGTTGCTGCTGGCCGGCATGACCGACGAGCAGGCGCGGGACGAGGTGCTCACCCTGCTCACGGCCGGCATCGAGACGACCGCGCTCGCGCTGGCCTGGACGTTCCACGAGCTCGGCAGGCACCCGGAGGTGGAAGCGCGGGTGCACGCCGAAGTCGACGAGGTGCTGGGCGGCCGCCCGGTCACCGTCGACGACCTCCCCCGGCTGACCTACGTCCGGCAGGTGGTCGACGAGGTGCTGCGGCTGTACCCGCTCTGGATGCTGATGCGCCGCACTCTCACCGACGTCGACCTCGGCGGGGCGCGTCTCCCGGAGGGCGCCGAGGTGATCGTCAGCCCGCACGCGCTGCACCACGACCCCGCGTCGTTCGCCGACCCGGACCGGTTCGATCCCGGCCGCTGGGCGCCGGAGCGGGCCGCCGACGTGCCGAAGGGCGCGTTCGTCCCGTTCGGGGCGGGCACCCGGCAGTGCATCGGGAACCGCTTCGCCCAGAACGAAATCGTCATCACGGTGGCCACGGTGGCCGCGCGGTGGCGGCTGGTCCCGGTTCCGGGCCGGCCGGTACGCGTGAAGTTCACCTCCGCCGCCTACCCCGAAAGCCTGCCGATGACGGCAGTCCCCCGCTAGCTGGAGGTCGTTCTCCGTGTCCCCCCTACGTTTTTGTGCTGCCGTTTTCCTGTTGCTGGCCACGCTTTTCCTGCCTGCTCCGGCCGCCGCGGCCACGACGTGCGAAGACCTGTCCGTCCCGGTCACGGTGGCCCTGCTCCCGCAGACGATGCACGGCCGCCTGTGCGCCCCGCCCGGAGCGTCGACGGTGGCGGTCCTGATTCCGGGCGGCACGTACAACGCGTCCTATTGGGACATCGGCTACACGCCGGAGATCCGGTCGTTCCGCCTGGCGATGAACCAGGCGGGCCTGGCGACCCTGGCACTGGACCGCCTGGGCACGGGCAGCAGTTCGAAGCCGTTGAGCACGCTGCTGAGCGCGTCGGTCCAGGCGACGGCGGCGCACCAGGTGATCCAGTCGGTGCGTTCCCGGTTCGCGAAAGTGGTCGTCGGCGGCCACTCGATCGGAGCGGCGATGGCGATGATCGAGGCGGGCCGCTACCGCGACGTCGACGGCGTGCTGGTCACGGGCATGACGCACCGGATGAACCTGGTCTCGGTGATCCCGACGCTGGCCCAGATGATGCCGGCCCCGCTGGACCCGGCGCTCCCCGGACGCGACGCAGGCTACTTGACCACCAACCCGGGCACGCGCTACACGGCGTTCCACACACCGGGTCCGTACGACGCCGCCGCGCTCGCGTACGACGAGTCCACAAAGGACGTCTTCGCGGCAACCGAGGCGGTGGACAGCCTCACGCTGACGACGGTGGTCGATCCGGCGTCCCAGCAGATCACGGCCCCGGCCCTGCTGGTGGTCGGCAACGACCCGAACTTCTGCGGAACCCTGGGCAGCGACTGCTCATCCCCGCAAGCCCTGCGCGTGTCGGAGGCCCCGTTCTTCGGCACGGCGAACCTGCAGACCTACATCCTGAACGGCTACGGCCACGCGATCAACTACGCCCCCAACGCCCCGACGTACTTCGGAGTGGTGGCCAACTGGCTGAAAACCCTGTGATGATCGCCCACCGATCAGCCGGCTGGTGGACAACTTCATGACACTTTGCCCGCGTTTCTCGTCAGTTCAGCCGCCCGTGTACTACAAACGGCCCAGGCACGAGACCACGGGGAGAGCGCATGCGGGTCGTGGCGGTCATGAACTACAAGGGCGGCGTGGGAAAGACGACTCTGACCGCGAACCTCGGTGCGGTCGCGGCCGGCCGCGGCCTGCGGGTTCTCCTGCTCGACCTCGACCCACAGACCAACCTGACCTTCTCCTTCTTCTCGATCGACGACTGGCACGAGCAACTCGCGGACAACCGCACGATCAAGCAGTGGTACGGCGGCGAAATGCCCGGCAGGGACGTCCCGCTGCCCGGCCTCGTGGTGTCACCGGGGCGAGTCAACCGGGCCCTCGCCGGCACCGGGGGACGGCTCGACCTGATCGCCTCCCACCTCGGGCTCATCGACATAGATCTCGAACTCGCCGCGCTGCTGGGCGGCACGACCACCCTTGACGGGTCGAAGCGGAGGTTCCTGGACCTGCACGGTTGCCTGCGGCAAGCGCTGGCGGACGACCACTTCGCCGAGTACGACCTGGTCCTCATCGACTGCGCACCGAATTTCGGCCTGGTCACCAAGACGGCGATCGTCGCGAGCGAGCAGATCCTCGTCCCGGCCAAGGCGGACTACCTGTCCACCTTGGGACTGGAGTACCTGGTGGGCAACTGCGCCGGTCTGGTCCAGCAGTTCAACGACTTCGTCAACCACAACGGCGGAACCCGGGAACACCGCCCGATCGACCCCGGCATGCTCGGTGTGGTCTTCACCATGGTGCAGATCTATTCACAGGACGTCACCACCGCCCAGCGCGCCTACATCGAGGAAGTCCGCCTGAACTCCAAGGTTCCCGTGCTGCAGAGCAGGATCCGCAACAGCCCCCACCACTTCGGCGACGCCGGCGAGACCGGCGTACCGGCGATGCTGCGCGCCAACAGCCGGGACAAGGTCGTCCGGGAATTCGATCAGCTCGCCGGCGAGGTGCTGACCGCGCTCGAGCTGACGCCGGGTGCCCCGCGGTGAGTGACCTGAAGAGTTTCGTCGCCCTGCAGGCCCAGGTGTGGGAGTTCCTCGACCGGCAGGACGACGCCACACTGCGGAGGATTGCCGGCGGGGCGGCGCAGCTGATGGTGCTGAGCGCGGTCGAACAGGCGGTGCGAGCCCTGCCGGACATATCGTCGCCACCAGAACGACGAAACTACTTGCAAACCGCCGACCTCCTCGTGAGCGATCTGAGGAAGATCGCCGGAGAGCTGCACTATCGCAACTACAGCAAACTTACGAAGCCGAAGCTCATCGACTTGCTTGCCGACCAGGCCGCGATCCCGACCGACGTGCCCGCAGCCGAACCGAAGCGTCCTGCACCAGCGCCTCCCACACCGGTGGCCGAAGACTCCGTGGCCGAACCGCCCGCCACCGTCCCGGTGACGACGGGACCCGATGCCGACGCGGCAGCGATCGCCGCCCGCCTGCGCGAGATCGACACCGAGGAAGAGGGCGCCGAATATCTCGAGGCGCAGCACCTGGACCGGGACAGCCTGCTCGCCGTCGCGACCGAACTGCAGCTCACCCGCATGGACCGCCTGAGCCAGAAGGAGCTGAGGAGGCGGATCCTCAAGCAGGCGATCGGTGCCCGCCGCAAGTTCGCCGGTCTGCGGAAGTGGTGAGTCCCGTGAGCGCGCGAACCGACGAGACCGGCGGCCGCTCGATGTACCTGATCGGCGGTCGCCGCGTCACCGTCTCGGACCTGCTCGAGGCGGGCCTGGTCAAGGCCGGCGCGAAGCTCAGGTTCAAGCGGAAGCGCATCGGTGCCACCTTCGACGCGACCGTGACCGACGAGGGGCGGATCCGCCTCGAACCCGACGGCGAGGAGTTCCGCTCGCCTTCGCGAGCGGCCATGGTGGCGGCGGAAATGCGAGCGGTCGACGGATGGCGAGCGTGGGTGGTGGTCGACGAGGGCCGGTTGCTCGATTCGGTGCGCCAGGAGTTTCTCGACCGGGCGATCGCCGGCGCGACGGCCACGGTCGACCGGAAATCCGGGGACCAGGATCGGCAGCGCGTCCACGAACGCCTGCGGCGAGCGCGTGAACGCGCCGACGAGCACAATCCCGAGCGGATCTCCGTCCGCGCCCTCCTGGCGCTCTGGGAAGCGACCGATCGCGGCGACAAGATCGGCCAGATCGAGGCGGACCTGGCGAACCACGGCCTGGTGACCTCGCCGAGCTTCCGCGCGGTCACCCTCGACACGGTGGTTTCCCTGACCACGCCGTCCGAGGAGGGGCCGCCCGTGATCGACGATGTCCCCGTCGGCAAGGACGACGAGGGGGGCGATGACCTGAACGTCCGCCTGACGGTGGGAAACGTGTCTCCACTCGATGGTGTGGAGTCGGTCAGCCCGAACAGCACGCTCCATGAAGCGGTCACGAAGATGCTTCTCAACGAGTTCTCGCAGCTCGCTGTCCTGAACGGTCCCCGCAACCTGCGGGGTGCCGTGACCTGGCGCTCGATCGCCCAGGCAATGCACCAGAAATCGGACGCGACGGTCGCCGACGCGATCGACACCCGCGTGGAACTGGTCGCGTACGACCGGGACCTCTTCGAAGTCCTTCCCCTGCTGCAGCAACACGAATTCGTCTTCGTACTGGACGAGAGCAGAATCGTGAAGGGCATTGTCACCACCTCGGACGTGGCCCGGCGCTACGGCGAGATGGCCACCCCGTTCTTCCAGGTGGGCGAGCTGGACCAGACTCTGCGCTGGATCTTGGGCCGCTCCTTCGACATTCCGGCCATCCAGCCGATGTGCAGCAGGACGGTCGAGAGCTTCGACGACCTGACCTTCGGCGACTACCAAAGCATCCTCGGAAACCGGGACGTCTGGGACAAGCTGGGCTGGCCGCTGGACCGCCAGGTCTTCATCGCCCGGCTGGAGAAGATCCGCCACATCCGCAACAAAGTCATGCACTTCCACCCGGACCCGATACCGGAAGACTCCATCACCAAGCTACGGAGCTTCAACAGCCTGCTCCACCAATACCGCGATCCTGCCTGACACGGCGCTTTCCCTTGTCACGCCTGAGGAGGGAGCGACCGCGGCAGCCCGAACGGTGACAGCATGCTGTTCTCGAACCGGGTCATGGCGCTGATCCGGTCGCCCGCAAGGGTCACGACGTACAGGCCGGTCCCGTGGCGGACGCCGTTGGGAGCGATCAGGTAGGCCCCGAACGCCGGCTGCCCGTTGGCGCGGGTCGGTACCAGGGCGAACCTCCGGCCCGCGTCGAAGATGGCGCCGCAGAAGCGGCCGACGACGTCCCGGCCCTGGTATTCCAGTGGCAGCGGTGGCATGGACATGAAGACGTCGTCGGTCAGCAGGGCCACCAGCGCGTCGACGTCGGCGGTTTCCCAGGCGTGCACGAAGCCCGCCACGATCGCGTTCTCGGTCGGCGAGGCCGTGGCGGGCGGCGGTTCGTGGCCGGCGGACGGCGGCTGGTTGCGCTGCAGGGTCGCCCGTGCCCGCTTGAGTGCGCTCTTCACCGAGTCGAGAGTCGTGTCGAGCATGCCGGCCACCTCGCTCGCCGGGAAGCCGAGGACGTCACGCAGGATGAGGACGGCGAGCTGGCGAGGCGGCAGGGCCTGCAGTGCGGTGACGAAGGCCAGCGAGATGGATTCGGTCTGCTCGTAGCGGGCCTCCGGGCCGAGCGGCACCTGGATCGCGCCGTCGAGCAGGGTGTCCGGATAGGGTTCGAGCCAGACGACCTCGCCGAGCCGGGTCGGCTCGGGCGGTTCCACGCCGGGGATGTCCCACGCCGTGGCCGGACGCCGGGCGGCCGAGCGCAGCGTGCTCAGGCACCGGTTGGTGGCGATCCGGTAGAGCCAGGTGCGGAGCGAGGCGCGGCCGTCGAACCCGCTGAGTCCTCGCCAGGCCGCCACCACGGTGTCCTGGAGCGCGTCCTCGGCGTCCTGGAACGAGCCGAGCATCCGGTAGCAGTGCACCTGCAGCTCACGGCGGTGCGGCTCGGTCAGTGCCTGGAACGCGTCGTCGTCCCCGGCGCGCGCCCTGCTGATCAAATCTGCCCTCGAGGACTCCACGGCGGCCACCTCTCTTCCCGCTGTACCGACGTCGGCGGCGGACCGAAGGGGGCGGTCCCCGGCCGACCCCTTTTCCGCTCTCGCGGCGTCCCTATCACCGGCTGTCGAGAAAGCGAAGGAGAACCGCCATGGGAAAGATCGTGATCAGCGAGACCGTATCGCTCGACGGGGTGTTCCAGGACCCGGTGGGTGCCGGGGGCTTCCGGTTCGCCGGCTGGTTCGACCAGCTCACGGGTGCGGACCGCGAGGCGTGGGCCAAGGTCGAGTTCGAGGAGGCGATGGGCGCGGAAGCGTTGCTGATGGGCCGCCGGACCTACGAGTGGCTCGTCGCGCGAGGCTGGGCGTCCCGGAGCGGCGACTGGCCGGACCGGCTGCGCGCGCTGCCCAAGTACGTCGTGTCGTCGACGCTGGAAGATCCCGCGTGGGCCAATTCGACGGTCCTCAGGGGCGACGTCATGGACGAAGTCGCGGAGCTGAAGAAGCAGGTGGACGGGGAGATCGTCGTCTACGGCAGCGGGCAGCTCGTGCTTCCGCTGATCGAGCACGACCTGTTCGACGAGCTGCGGCTGATGATCTGCCCGTTCGCGCTCGGCGAGGGCGAACGACTGATCGGGCGGATCGGTGACCGGAAATCCCTGCGCCTGGCCGCCGGGCGCACCGTCGGGGACAGCCTCGTCTGCCTCACCTACCAGCCCGGCGCTTCGGCCTGATCGATTCCTTTGCGCGGTGGCGGCGGTCTACCTGCTCGACGATGCAGCCCGCCGAGAGAGAGCAGATCGCCGTGAGCATTCCCGCCACCATGCGCGCCCTGGAGCAGACTTCGCTGCGGGGTCCGCAGGACATGCGTTTGATCCTCGACGCGCCGGTGCCGGCCCCGGGTCCGGGCGAAGTCCTGATCCGGGTCGCCGCCGCCGGCGTCAACTTCGCCGACATCTCGAAGGCCCACGGCACGTTCCGGGACGGACCGCGCCCACCGTATCCGGCGGGGTTCGAGGCCGTCGGCGACGTCGTGGCGTGCGGTGAGTCGGTGACGGCCCCGCGGCTCGGGGATCGCGTGGCCGGCGTCGGATCCGGGGCGTTCGCTGACTACCTGGTCCTGCCGGCGGCCGCCGCGACGCCGGTGCCGGCCGGCTGGAGCGCCGAGCAGGCGCTCGGCCTGGTCGTGAACTGGCCCACCGCGCTGGCCGCGCTCAAGCCCCTGGGCCGCGTCGCCGCCGGAGAGACCGTGCTGGTCCACGCCGCGGCGGGAGCGACGGGGCAGGCCGCGGTGACGATGGCCAAGCACTACGGCGCGACGGTCATCGGCACGGCGTCGCCGGGCAAGCACGAGACGGTGCTGGCGCTGGGCGCCGACCACGTGCTGGACTCCCGCGGCGACGACCTCGCCGCCGAGGTGCGGCGGCTGACCGGCGGCGCCGGCGCCGACCTGGTGCTGGAGTCGGCGGGCGGCGCCACCTTCGAGGCGAGCCTGGCCGCGGCCAAGCGGGTCACCGGCCGGGTCGTCGTCTACGGGCTGGCGGGCGGCGAAGCCCCGGTCACCAACTGGGAACTGGTGTACCGGCACCAGGTCCACGTCATCGGGCTCAACATCGGCGTGCTGATCCAGGCCGCACCGCGGGTCTTCGGCGAGCTCATGGGCGAGCTGTCCGCGCTCGTCGCCGCGGGCGTGCTCACCCCGGCCCGCCCCACGACCTACGACCTGGCCGACGGCCCGAAGGCCCTCGCGGAGCTGGAAGCCAGGGCGACCGTCGGCAAACTGGCCCTGCGGCCGTGACGGTGAACCGTGCTACCTGGTCGTGATGCCGGACGGGACGACATGGCCGCGGCCGCGGATGCCCGCTGACCTGCGTTTCGATTCCTTCTCACCGACGTCCTGGTCGTACTGGTGACCGGCGGCGAAGGAGCAGAGCATGGCAAGCAGGCAATCCGCGGCGGCGGACCACCGGGCCGCGATCGCGCATCCGGCCGACCGGCCGCGGCCTAGGCTCGCGGCATGACGGCGCACGTACGGGAGACGGCGGACCGGAACCGGTTCACGGCCGAGACCGAGCGGTTCCGCCGTGAGCTGCTGGCGCACTGCTACCGCATGGCCGGCTCGGCGCACGACGCCGAAGACCTGGTCCAGGAAACGTACCTGCGGGCTTGGCGGTCTTACGCGGGCTTCGAGGGCCGTGCGTCGATCCGGTCCTGGCTCTACAAGATCGCCACCAACGTCTGCCTGACGGCGGCGCTGCCGCGCCCGATCCGGGTCCTGCCGTCGGGGCTGGCCGGTCCGGACGACGGACCAGACCGTCCACCGAGCCAGGCCGCACCGGGCGAGGTCTCGTGGCTGGAACCGTTCCCGGCCGCCTGGATCACCCCGGCCACCGAAGACCCGGCCGCGACGGCGGTAGCACGCGAGTCGCTCCGGCTGGCGCTCATCGCGAGTCTGCAGCACCTGCCCGCCCGCCAGCGAGCGATCCTGATCCTGCGCGAGGTGCTGGCGTTCTCAGCGCCCGAAACGGCGAAAATCCTCGGCACGACAACGGCGGCGGTGAAGAGCGGGCTGCAACGCGCCCGAGCCCGGCTGGACGAGCTGGAACCGCAGCCCGGTGAACTGCTCGAACCAACCGACGAGCGAGCACGCGCGCTGCTGGCCGGCTACATCACCGCATTCGAACACTCGGACGCGAGCCTGCTGGAAAAAGTGCTCCGCACCGACGCCACCCTGGAAGCAACACCATTCCGCAATTGGTATGCGGGCAAGCCGAACTGCCTGTACCTGCTCGCCGCACACGTCATGGGCGCCCCGGGCGAATGGCGAATGATCGCCACGGAAGCCAACGGCCAACCAGCCGCAGCCGTGTACCACCGCGACAACGACGGCAAGCTCCAGGCGCACGGCATCGTCGTGCTGACCCCGACAGCCACAGGCGTCGCCCGCGTGACGGAATTCCACAATCCGGCGCTGGTGGTCCTGTTCGGATTCCCGAACCTGCTCACCGGCTGACCCGAAAGGCGCAAAGGGATCGACGCGTTTCGCGGCGCATCCTGACTCCACCCCGCTGAGCCGCGGGCTCGTGCCTGATCGCTGGTTTTCCCGTGGCCTGGGCCGCCGGTCATACTGGGTCGGTGATGACTGGGCCTCTGATAGCCGGACTGGACGACTCCGGCAACGGTTCGGCGCGACGACGGCGCGTCGACCCCGAACGCCGCGCCCAGCTGCTCAAGGACCTCGAAGAACTCGTGCTCGCCGAGGGCTTCATGGCGCTGAGCATGGACGATCTGGCGCATCGGCTGCACTGCTCGAAGGCGACGCTCTACAGCGTGGCCGGGAACAAGGAACAGCTGGTCGTGGCCTTGACGAAGGGGTTCTTCCGGCAGGCGACCGAGCAGATCGAGCAGGCCGTGGCCGACGTGGCCGACCCGAGGCTGCGCATCCCGGCCTACCTGTCCGGGGTCGGCCGGGCGATGAGCCGGTGTTCGACCCAGTACTACGCCGACATGATCGGGCTCCGGTCGACCGCTGCCGTCTACCGGACGAATTCCGCGGCGGCGGCCCGGCGCGTCCAGGAGCTGATCGCCGACGGCGTCAAGGAGGGAGCGCTGCGGTCGATCGACGGCACCTTCGCCGGACAGCTCGTGGCACTGGCCATCGAAGGCGTGCAGTCCGGCGTGCTCTTGAGCGGCGGCCTCAGCGCGGGCGAGGCGTACACCGAAATGGCGGATCTCCTGCTGCACGGGCTCAGCGCACCCCAGGCATGAGCGCTCACCGGATCGAGGATCCGATCGAGATGCCGCCGTCCACGTCCAGGACGACGCCGGTGATGTAGCCGGCCGCTTCCGCGGCTAGAAACGCCGCGGCCTCGGCGATGTCCTCGGGCTTGCCGGTGTGGCGCATCGGGATCTTGCCGGTGAGCTTGTCGCGGGCGGGGCCGTTCATGGAGGCGAGCATGGGGGTCTCGATGAGGCCGGGGGCGATGGCGTTGGCGGTGATGCCGTGGCGCGCGCCTTCGAGGGCGAGGGTGCGGGTCAGGCCGACGATGCCGGCCTTGGCGGCCACGTAGTTGGCCTGGCCGAAGTTCCCGCGCCAGGACATGGAGGAAAAGCTGACGATGCGTCCGTAGCCCTGGCGCTTCATGGGCCCGAAGGCCGTGCGGGCGCAGTGGAAGCTGCCGGTGAGGCTGACGTCGAGCACCGCGTGCCAGTCGTCGTCGGTGATGTCCTCGACCCGGTTGTCGCGGATGATGCCGGCGTTGTTGACCAGGACGTCGAGGCGGCCGAGGCCCTCGGTGACGCCGGCGATCCAGCTGCCGACCTGGGCGGAGTCGGTCACGTCGACCACGTCGGTGCGGAGTTCGGCGGCGATCGTCTCGGCGGCGCGCGTGAGGGCTTCACCGTTGACGTCGGCCAGCGCGACGGCGGCGCCTTCGGCGGCGAACCGGGCGGCCATGGCGAGACCGAGCCCCTGTGCGCCACCGGTGATGGCGACGACGCGTCCGTGGTAGCGATTCATCGGTTGTCTCCATGATCGAGAAAGGCGCGCAGGGCATCGGCGACCGAGCTGGCCGGCCAGTTGTCGGCGAAGGCCGCCAGCTCCTCACGCAGGGCGTGTTCGGGCGCGACGCCGTCGATGCGGTGCAGCAACGTCTTGAGCCGCTGCTGGGCCGGGCCGGCGCGGTCGGCCAGCTGACGGCAGAGGCGGTCGGCCGTGGTGTGCAGGTCGGCTTCGGGCACGATCGCCCGAAGCCAGCCGGTGCCGGCGAACGCGGTCGCGGGCAGCAGCTCGCCGGTGAGCAGGAGCCAGCGCGACAGCCCACGCCCGACCGCACCGGGAAGCCGGACGCTGGACCCGCCGGCCGGGACGAGCCGGCGGGCGAGGTGCCCGTCGCCGATGAGCGTCGTGTCGGCGGCGACCACGACGTCGCAGGCCAGTGCGAGTTCGAGGCCCCCGGCGACGGCGTGGCCGTGGAGCACGGCGACCCACGGTTTGGTGCTGCCCGCGATGCGGGTGAAGCAGGCCGAGACGTCGGTCAGGAAGCCGACCGGGTTGTGGCCGCGGTCGTGCAGGTCCAGGAACTGGCGGAAGTCCCCGCCCGCACAGAAACTCGGCCCGTTGCCCGCCACCGCGACGACCGCGGTGGCCGGGTCGGCCTCGGCGCCGGTGATCTGCTTGTCCAGGGCCTCGATCAGGGTGACGTCGAGGGCGTTGCGCCGCTCGGGACGGTTCAGCCACAACCACCGGACAGGGCCGCATTGCTCGACGAGAAGCGGTTCGGTCACCGTGTCCCCGCGGTAAGTTCCGCTCGCCGTCGGCGCAACAGGTAACGCTGCGTCTTGCCGCTGGGTGTCTTGGGCAGGGCGTCGATGAAGTGGATGGTCCGCGGGTAGGCGTGGGCGGCGTAGCGGGTCTTGACGAACTGCTGGAGTTCGGAGGCCAGCGCCGGGGTCGCCTCGCTGCCGTCGCGGAGGACGACATAGGCCTCGATGACCTCCCCGCGGACATCGTCGGGTGCGCCGACGACGCTGCATTCGGCGACGGCGGGGTGCTGGGCGAGGACGCTCTCGATCTCGAACGGCCCGATGCGATAACCGGCCATGATGATGACGTCGTCGTCGCGGGACGAGAAGAAGAAGTCGCCGTCGGAGTCGACTCGCCCGGCGTCACCCGTGAGGTACCAGCGGCCGCCGGCGGTGAACTTGGCGTCACTCTGCCCCGGGATCTGGTAGCCGCGGAAGGTCATCAGCGGGCTCGCCGCGACGTCGATCGCGACCCTGCCGAGCACGCCCGGTGCGACCGGCTCGTCCCGGTCGTCGGCGAGAACAGTGAGGCTCCAGCCGGGCACCGGCCGCCCCATCGAGCCGGTCTTGAGGGGATGAGCGAGTTCCGAGTGGTGGTGGTTGGCCAGCGGCATGCCGACCTCGGTCTGGCCGAAGTGATCGTGCACGGCAACGCCCAGCGCGGCGCCGGCCCACTCGTTGACCTCCGGGGTCAACGGCTCCCCGGCGCTGGACGCCCGCCGCAGGCACAGCCCCGGCGGCACGGGCAACGAGGAAGAACGCAATCCCCGGTACACGGTCGGAGCGGCGGTGAAGTCTGTGACCCGGTGGCCGGCGAGGGTGCGCCAGGTCGTCTCGACGGAGAACCCGCCGGCCAGCAGAAGGCTGGGGATGCCGGCGGCCAGCGGAGCGACGATGGCGGCGTACAACCCGTAGGCCCAGCCGGGGTCGGCGGCACACCAGTAGCTGCTCTCCCGGGTGACGCCGAGGGCGTACTCCAGGTAGATCTGCCAGCCGGCGATGTACGAGACGGGGTGGATCACCCCTTTGGGTTTGCCGGTGGTGCCGGAGGTGAACATGTGCACCAGCGGGCCGTCTCCGCTCGTGGTGACGGCGGGCACCGGTTCCGGGGACGCCGCGGCGGCCAGGTCCGCCAGAGACGCGCCGGTGACGACGCAGCGCTCGGGGTCGTGCGGCAGGTCCGGCCCCGGGTCGAGCTTGGGGCCCTGGTCCGGGTCGACGACCACGACGTGCGCCCCCGAGCCTTCCAGCCGCAGGGCGATGGCCTGGGGAGCGAACGCGGTGAACAGCGGAACGTAGACCGCGCCGAGCCGCCAGATCGCGAGGATGACCGTGACCAGGTCGGTGCTCTTGCCCATCAGGGTCGCGACCCGGTCGCCGGGACCGACGCCAAGCCCCTGCAACGCCCGCGCGTAGCGGTGCGAGTTCGCGGCGAGTTCGCCGAAGGTCAGGCTCGACGACTCACCGGCGCCGTCGACGACGGTGAACGCGACGCGGTCCGCGGGGTGCCGGTCGCACAGCAACCGAGCCACTTCGAGGACGGGTGCGGTGAATTCCGCGGTCAGTTCGGCGACCCGACCGGCGGCGCTCACTGTTCCTTCCGATCGATGATCGGCAGAACGAGCCGGCTGGGGTGGCTCGGCCCGTGATGGATGTGGTTGATCGCGGGAACCATCTGCTCTTCGGTTTCGCGGGCGATGACGCCGCCGGTGTTGGTGTTGCGGTCGTAACGCGGGAAGTTGCTGCTGGAGACGTCCACGCGGATGCGGTGCCCCGGAAGGAAAACATTGGCCGTGGCGGTCAGGTCGACGGTGATCTCGTAGACCGTGCCGGGTTCCATCAGTTCTTCCGTGGCGAGGCCGTTGCGGTAACGGGCGCGCAGGATCCCGTCGCACAGGTTGATCGCCTTGCCGTCGGGGAAGACGTCGACGAGCTTGGCGGTGAAGTCGGTGTCCACCGCCGACGAGGAGACGAACAGGGTCAAGGAGACCGGCCCGGTGACCTCGACCGGCTCTTCCAGCACGGGACCGGTGAAACATAGGACGTCCTCGCGGCCGGTGACGGTCCGCTGGTCGACCGGACCACCGAACCCCGGCGTCATCGGCAGGCACGCCCCGCCCGCCGTGGGCACCGGGCGGCGCGGGTCGTAGAGGTAGGTGTCGTGCTCGGACGTTGCCGGTGGCTCGGTCGCCAGTACGCCGTCGCCGTCCGCGGTGTTGGCGTGGCCGGCGCTGGTGAGGTGGAAGTCGGTCCAGGTCGTGTCGGGCAGCGGCCAATCCTGCTCGTCGCGCCACTGGTCGATGCCCATCACGAAGATCTTCACCGGCGCCACGTCGTCCAAAGCGGTGGTGTCACCGCGAAGCCAGCAGTCGAAGAACTTCACGTACAGGTCGGTCAGGCCCATCAGCTGGGGCGCGGCCAACGCGCCGAAAGAGCGGTCGGGATAGACGCCGGTCGCGGAAATGTGGTCCCACGGACCGATGATCAGCCGTTGCCCCTCACGCGCCTGCTCACTACCGGCCTGCTGGCGGGCGGTGGTGAAGGTGCGGACGGTCTGTCCGATGTAGAGGTCGTACCAGCCACCGATGTTCAGCGCCGGGACCGTGACGTTCTTCAGCTCGGGCGTGAGCTCCATGGCGTCCCAGTACTCGTCGTGGGACGGGTGGGCCATCCAGTCGTCCCACCACTTCCCGTACGCCGCCAGGACCGGAACCTCGGCCGTCGGCAGCACATCGTTGAGGGACTCGGCGAACACGACCGCCTGACCGAGCTCCTGCACCTGCGCCAAGGAGCCTTCACCGGCGGCCAGGGACCGCTGCGCGTCGGCCGCGTACATCATGGCGTTCCACCACGTGACCAGGCTCAAGGAGAGCGCACCACCCGCGGAGTACCAGGGCGCCTCGTAATTGTCGATCGAGGTGACCGACGGCGCGATCGCCCTGAGGGCCGGGGCGCCGGTCGCGGCGGTCTCCCACTGGACCATCCCCAGGTAGGACGCCCCGTACATGCCCACCGTGCCGTCCGACCACGGCTGGTCGGCGATCCAGGCGACGGTGTCCTCGCCGTCGGACCGGTCGGCCATGTGCGGAACGAACTCGCCTTCCGAGCGGAACGTGCCCCGGCAGTCCTGCACGACCAGCGCGTAACCGGCCTCCAGCAGAGCCATCAAGTTCGGCATGACGCCGACGCCGGCGCCCATCATGTCCTTGCCGTACGGGAGACGCACGAGCAGCGTCGGCCCCTCGCCGTCGGCCAGGCGCCACACGTTGGCGGACAGGGCCACGCCGTCACGCATCGGAATCCGGACATCTATGTCGTATACGTGCGGCATTTCGACGCTCCTCGATGAGCTGCGGCGGTCGTTCGAGATGAAGGGTACGTTAGGCAGCACATCCGTACCCTGTCAATGTACCGACATCGCAGGGGTGCGGTTCCCTCGACGACCGCCGCGGAATGGGCACGAGAAGTGTCACCTGGTGACCATCAGCTGACCGGTGCCCGCCGGGCGATTTGTCGAATCCCGGGAAATGATGGAAGAGCGTCACCGTAAGCAACCGCCGGACCGGAAGGACACGTCATGACCGCCACAGCACCCACTGCACCAGGGGTGCGGTCCTGGTGGGGCCTCGAAGGCGCTACCGGTGGCCGTGTACGTCCACGGCGGCGGGTTCGAGTTCGGCGCGAACACGCAGATCACCTCGAACGCCGCCCCTGACGAAGGAACTCGATATGAACCAACCGACAGCATCCGGCGACACCGCACCGGCGACGATGCGAGCCGTCGTCGTGACCCGTCCCGGCGGCCTGGACGCACTGGAGATCAAGGACGTGCCGGTGCCGGTACGCAAGCCCGGCTGGGTGCGGATCAAGCTGAAGGCGTTCGGCGTCAACGAATCCGAGGTCACCACCCGCAAGGGCGAGTCGAGCCCGGACGTCACCTACCCGCGCGTGCCTGGCATCGAGGGCGTCGGCGTGGTCGACGAGGCCGAAGAGGACAGCGGACTGCGGCCGGGACAGCAGGTGGCCACGACGATGGGCGGGATGGGCCGCTCGTACGACGGCGCGTACGCCCAGTACGTGACCGTCCCCGCGGAGCAGGTCATCCCGTTCGAGACCCGCCTGCCGTGGGAGGTCGTCGGTGCGCTGCCGGAGATGTTCCAGACCGCGTACGGCTCCCTCGCCAACGGCCTCGGCCTGCAGGCGGGACAGACGCTGCTGATCCGCGGGGGCACCTCGACGGTCGGGCTGAGCGCGGCCACGATCGCGAAGGACCTCGGAGCCACCGTGCTGTCCACCACCCGCAGCCCGGAGCGGGCCGGTGAACTGCGGGCCGCGGGCGTCGACCATCCCCTCGTCGACGACGGCACCATCGCCGACCAGGTGCGCGAGCTGGTGCCGGACGGTGTCGACGCCGTACTGGAGCTGGTGGGCTGCTCGGTCCTCGCCGACACCTTCCGCACCGTCCGCCGGCACGGCAAGGTCTGCTTCACGGGAGCCCTGGCGGGCCAGTGGACGATCCCCGACTTCAGCCCGTTCATGATCCCCACCGGGGTGCACCTGACCTCCTACGGCGGGCAGGCCACCGACCTCCCGGCCGACGTCTTCGCCCACCAGCTCCAGGCCATCGCCGAAGGGCGCCTCAAAGTCCCGGTCGCGAAGGTCTACCGAGGTCTGGAGCAGATCCGTGACGCCCAGGCCGACGTCGAGTCCGGCGCCACGCCGGGCAAGCACGTCGTCGTTCTGGGCAATTGACGTCTACAGCCTTTCCGTCAAGCGTCGCTCGCTTCGCGGGCCGCGAAGGCGGCCGGAGTGGAACCGGTGCGGTCGCGGAAGAAGCGCCCGAAGTTCGCGGGATCGGTGAAGCCGAGGTGAGCGGTCACGGCCCGGGCGTCCCACCGCGCGACTCCCAGCAGGCGCCGGGCTTCGAGCAGCCGCCGCTCGTTGATGAGCTCACGCACCCCGGTGCCGGTGGCGTCCTGGGCGGCGCGGCTGAGGGTGCGGACCGAACAGCCGAGCAGCTCGGCGTAGTCCGCGGCTCGGTGCAGTTCGCGGAAGTGCAGTTCCAGGGCGTCCACGAACCGTCCGTAGGTGTCACCCCGGCCCGTGCCGGCCGTCGTGTCGGCGGGGGCGATCCCGGGAGCGTTGGCGAGGCGCAGCAGCAGCGATTCGAGCAGGCTGCGGCGCAGGGCGTGGTGCACATCGAGTGGGCGGCGCCCGAGCGCGCGGTGTTCGTCCAGGAGCTGGAACGCCGTCTGCTGGAGCCACCGGACGTCATCGGGGTGCGGGCTCAGCACGGCGGGCGCGTCGTGCGCGGTGAGCGGGGCCAGGAGGCGGGCGGTACCGGGCGTCAGCACGTCCGGCTCGAACAGGATGAACGGGCCACGGGCGGCGCCGGGCGGATGCCAGCACTGCGCGTGCCCGGGCCGCACCCACAGCCACTGGCCGGGCGCGACGGTCCGCGTGACGTGGTCGACGTCGTGCCGCAGCTCACCCTCGGTGACCAGGATGAGGTAGTGGAACGTGGCCCGGCCCGGACGGGGCGGGTTCCACGGCCAGGCGTCGTGCTGGGCGAAGAAGTCCTCGACGGTGATCACCTCGAGGCCGTACGGAGTACCGACCGGGGGCTGGAAACCGTACAACGGAACCGGCCTGGAGTGTCGCTTGTCGACCATCACGTGTCCGCAGTCTACTGTCTTCTTGATCGGTTTCGCGGGAAGGATGGGACGTGCCCGTAACCCCTGAGAAGGCCGATTACCCATGAACGGATCGACCAAGCAGAAGACCGCCGCCGACTGCGCGGAGGAACTTCCCGGAGCCCGGCTGGAGCATCCCTTCGGCCCCGGCTGGGAGGTCTTCAAGGTGCGCGGCAAGGTGTTCATGCTGATGACCGAGGTTCCGGGGCGCCCGGTCGTGATCCTCAAAGCGGACCCCGGCGAGGCCCTCGCCCTGCGAGAGCGGAACAGCCACATCACCCCCGGCTACCACATGAACAAGAAGCACTGGATCACGCTGGAGGGCGGGGACGGCGTCGACGAGACGCTGGTCGAGGAACTCGTCACAGACTCCTACTTGCTCGTGGTCTCTCACCTGCCCAAGGCCGAGCGGCCGGTCGACCCGCACACCTACGGCAGCGGCACGCGGGCGGCCCGCTGAGCGCGGCCGGCTCCACGGTCAAGTGCGAACCCGAACACGCCCGCGCGAGAACGCGCTACAACTGCCGCGACGCGACCGCCCCGGTGCTCGATGAACGCCGCGAGCTTTCCCTCCGGCGGCCGAGCCCTTGCTCGTGCAACGCTTGTCATGCCCGCACACGTCCGCCTTCGACCCGAGAGTCCGATGGAACCGACCGAACCGACCCTGCCGCTCTTCGACGCGGAGCCCGCGCGGCCACTTGCCGACCGCCTGCGCCCCACGCGGCTGGAAGATGTCGTCGGGCAGGACCACCTCCTGGCCCCGGACGCCCCGCTGGGCCGCATGGTCGCTCAGCACCGCCTCGGCTCCGCCATCCTGTGGGGGCCGCCCGGCGTCGGGAAAACGACCATCGCCCGGCTCCTCGCGGAAGGCACCAACCTGGCCTTCGAACCGGTGTCAGCCACCTTCTCCGGCGTGGCCGATCTGCGGAAGGTCTTCGCCGCCGCGGGAAAACGGCGGGGCGTCGGCCAGGGCACCCTGCTGTTCGTCGACGAGATCCACCGCTTCAACCGCGCCCAGCAGGACAGCTTCCTTCCGTACGTCGAGGACGGCACGATCACCCTGATCGGTGCCACCACGGAGAACCCGAGCTTCGAACTCAACGGCGCGCTCCTTTCCCGCACCCAGGTCCTCGTCCTCAAACGCCTCGACGAAGCGGCGCTGTCCACGTTGCTCAACCGCGCCGAGCAGCTCACCGGCCACCGGCTGCCCCTGGACGACGACGCCCGCCGAGCCCTGATCGCCATGGCCGACGGCGACGGCCGCTACCTCCTCAACATGGCCGAACAGCTTCAGGCCCTCCCGGACACCGGGACGCCCCTGGACACCACGGCGCTCGCCCACCACATCCAGCAGCGCGCCCCGCTGTACGACAAGGCGCAGGAGAGCCACTACAACCTGATCTCCGCGCTGCACAAGTCCATGCGCGGCTCCGACCCGGACGCGGCTCTGTATTGGCTGGCCCGCATGCTCGACGGTGGCGAGGACCCGCTGTACGTGGCCCGCCGCCTGGTCCGCTTCGCAGGCGAGGACATCGGCATGGCCGACCCGCAAGCGGTCCAGCAGACGCTCGCCGCCTGGGACGTGTACGAGCGACTCGGCTCCCCCGAGGGCGAGCTGGCGATCGCCCAGGCCGTCGTCTACCTGGCCACAGCCCCGAAGTCCATCGCCGTCTACCGCGGCTTCAACGCGGCACATCGCGCCGCCCGACGCACCGGCTCGCTGATGCCGCCCGCCCACATCCTCAACGCCCCGACCCGGCTGATGAAGGACCTCGGCTACGGCAAGGACTACGAGTACGACCCGGACACCACCGACGGCTTCTCCGGCGCCGACTACTTCCCCGGCGACATGGACCGCGAGACGTATTACCAGCCCACCCAAAACGGCTACGAGGCCCAGATCACCGAGCGCCTGCGCAATTGGGCGGCCTCGCGTGCTCGCCGACAACGCGGATAACCGGCCGGCTGCCACCGGAGCGAGCCGGATTCGTCACGGGAGTGCCAGCACTCGAATGCTGCTATCAGGGCAACGAAAAGGGCCATCCACTCTACTGTGGACGGCCCTTGACCTGCTGTGGACCTTGGGGAGCTTATTACAACACAAAACCCTAGTTAGAAGCCCTGGAGGCCCTGCTCCGGAAGCTGCCAGACCCCACCAAGCCGACTCCGCTGCCCGTCGACCGCTTCAAGCCACGGCAGGCACGCCGACTCGACGCCAACCACGTTCAGGAACTCATCGTCGGCTACCAGGCTGGAGCGACGGTGTATGAGCTGGGTGCCCGGTTCGGCATCGACCGGCGGACGGTGAGCGCCGTCCTCCGTCGGCACGGCGTGCCGACGCGTCGCCGCAGCCTCCCCATCGATCAGGTCGACACTGCCATCCACCTCTACGCCCTCGGCTGGTCACTCGCACGAGTCGGCGAACACTTGGGCGTCGATCCGACCACCGTCCTGAACTGCCTTCGCAGACGTGGCGTCCGTACTCGCGACGCACACGGACGACCTCGGTCTTGACGTACTGGGATTTCTCCGGTGCACCGTCAGACGGCGGTACGTCGAATCGATCCCACGGAGCTCACTACGCTGACACCTCATGGCAAGGGCTCCGAAGTTCAGCACCCGGATGACCGGTCGATGGCGGATCGTGGCGATGAGTGGCTGGGACCGCGACGCGATCGACCTGGTCGAGCCGGGATACGTCGAGTTCGCCCGGAACGGGACCGGCCAGTTCGGTTTCATCGCCGTCCACGGTCGGCTGGACTGCCGCCCGGTCGAGCGGGACGGCCGCCTCGGCGTGGAGTTCACGTGGGAAGGTTCCGACGAGGGTGATCAGGTCAGCGGACGCGGCTGGGCGATCCTGGTCGACGACGACACGATCGAGGGCCATCTGTTCTTCCACCTGGGCGACGACTCGAGTTTCCGGGCGAAGCCGTTCACCGATGCCGACGAACTGGACGGACCGTGAGCGAATACCAGTACTACGAGTTCGTCGCGATCGACCGGCCACTGGACGACGGTGAACAAGCTGCGGTCCGGTCGCTGTCCACCCGGGCACGGATCTCTTCGACCAGCTTCGTGAACGAGTACCACTGGGGCGACTTCAAGGGTGACCCTCGCCGTCTGATGGAGCGCCACTACGACGCGCACCTGTACGTCGCCAGCTGGGGCACCCACCGGGTGATGCTTCGCCTGCCGTGCGATCTGCTCGATCCCGACGTCGTCGAGGACTACTGCATCGGTGACGAGGTGAGCGCCTGGGTCATGGACGAGTTCATCGTGCTCGACATCAGCAGCGAGGACCACGCCGGTGAGTTCGACTTCGACTACGACCCCGAGAACCTGCTGTCGACGATCGTCGGAGTTCGCGCCGAACTCGCCGCCGGTGATCTCCGGCCGCTCTATCTCGCCTGGCTGGCGGCCTATGGTGCCTGGGAGCGCGATGAAGACGTTTTCGATCGTGATGCTGACGACGATCTCGAACCACCTGTTCCGCCCGGGCTGGGCACGCTCACGGCCGCGCAGCGGGCGCTGGCCGACTTCCTGCACCTCGACGACGATTTGATCGCGATCGCGGCTCAGGCTTCTCCACCACTGGGCAAGACGGCCGATAGCCCTGCTGACCTCACCGTTTGGGCAGCTCGCCTGCCGGTCACCGAGAAGGATCGGCTCTTGGCGCGGGTAATGCAGGGTGAGGCGGCGCGGGTGCAGATGGAGTTGCTGCGTCGTTTCCACGGCGATAGCGCTCCGATCATCCCCGTCCCAGCCCGCCGGACCGTGGCCGACCTGCTCGACAACGCGGCGCGGCGACGAGCCGACCGTGAGCGTCGGCTGGCCGCCGAGCGCGCTGAAGACGAGGTACGCCGGGAACAGGCGCGCCTGCAGGCCCGCGGACGACGACTCGACACACTGGCCGCCGAGGAAGACGCCGCGTGGTCGCGCGTCGAGGCGATGATCGCCACCAGGAAACCCGCCGAGTACGACGCCGCCGTCACCCTGCTCAGCGATCTGCAGGCGCTGGCCGAACGCGACGGCCACTATGACACGTTCACCGCGCGCATGATCGCGCTGCGGCACACGCACGGACGCAAACCCAGCCTCATCGAGCGCCTCGACCGGGTCTCCCTCTGACCGTCCCGTCTACGGTGGGATCCGTGGACGACGATCTCCAGTCAGCGCAGGTCGCGGAGCTCGCGGAGGAACTCGCGCAGCTCCGCGCCTTGACAACGCGGTTGCGTGCGGAGAACGCGCGGCTGTTACGACTGCTGGAGCTGACACCGAAACAAGCGGCTCCGCCCGGCCCGGTACAGACCGGCTTCTTCGAGGCGCACCCCGGCCCGGTCGACCGGCGATCGGCCCCGGAGGTGAAGGTCGATTTCTTCGCTGCCTTGTTCGCCGCGCGCACCGACATCTACGCCACACGATGGGAGAACGCGCGAACAGGCCAGGCGGGTAGGCTGCCAGCGGTGCGCGGCGGCTGGCGCAGGGGTGTGCGGCACGAGGACCGCGACTATTTGCCGCTGAGCAAGGACGTGCTGCGCACACATCTGCCCGGTGACGTGCATGTCGGGCTGTATCCGCTGTTGGACGGCGACCTGTGCTGGTGGCTGGCGGCCGACTTCGACGGCCCGATGGCGATGCTGGATTCCCTGGCCTACCTGAAGGCCGCCAGGGCATGGTCGGTGCCAGCAGCGTTGGAAGTCTCGCGCTCGGGAGTGGGCGCCCATGTGTGGGTGTTCTTCACCGCACCCACGCCCGCGGAAACGGAATTTGTCAAGGTGGGTGAGACCAGTGGGTGTTAGGCGGCTTCGGTTTTGGTCTCCTGGCTGGTGTCGTCGGTGGGTCGGTTGATCCAGACGGTGTCGGGGAGATCGAGCACCTTCGGCGCCGTGGTGATGCCACCGAACCGGTGCGGGTGCCTGGCCCGGGCTTCGGTGAGCACGGCGCGCCGGTCGGCGGCTTTGGCGGTTGCCAGGCCGAAGTGGACGTCGGCGGGGGTGTGCAGGCCGATGCCGGTGTGTCGATGTTCGTGGTTGTACCACTGGGCGAACTCGTCCATGAATTTCCTTGCCTCCGACAGTGACCCGAAGCGTTCGGGGAATTCCGGACCGTATTTCAAGGTCTTGAACAGTGATTCCGAGTACGGGTTGTCGTTGGACACCCGAGGCCGCGAGTGTGACCGTGTGACCTCGAGGTCGGCGAGCAAGACGGCGACAGTTTTGCTGGTCATCGACGTGCCCCGGTCGGCGTGCACGACCTGCGGGACGCCGTGGACGGTGAAGATCTGTTCCATCAGTTCTTTCGCCAGGACACCGGATTCGTGGGCGTGGACATGGACGCCGACGATGAACCGGGAGTAGATATCGATCATCACGTACGCGTCGAAGTAGGTGCCTTTCACCGGGCCCGCCAGCTTGGTGATGTCCCACGAATACACCTGACGCGGTGCGGTCGCGACCAGTTCCGGACAGGCCTTCGCTGGGTGACGCGCCAGCCGGCGGCGTTCCTTGACCTGCTTGTTCTCCGCCAGCACCCGGTACATCGTGGACACCGAGCACACGTAGACGCCCTCGTCGAGCAGCTGGGCATAGATCTGCAACGGCGCCAGGTCCACAAATCGTTCGCTGGTGAGCACCTGGAGTATCCGCAGGCGTTCGGAAACGGTCAGTTTGTTGACCGGTTCCGGCGCCGGATGCGCCATGACCGCCGGCGTGGCCGCGGCGGCGGTCTTGCCGTGCCGGATCGCCGTTGAGCGCGCCAGCCCGGTCAGCCAGGCGGCTTGCCTCGTGGGCACACCATCGGCGGTCATGGACGCGTAGGCGTGGGTCAGCGCTTCTTGCGCTTCTCGTCGGAATCCGCTCTCTCGGAGAGACCTTCCAAGAGAGCGTGCGCTTTTCCCATGATGTCCAGGGCCGTCTCGGTGGTGTTCAGCCGTTTGCTCAAACGGGCGTTCTCCCGCGTGAGCCGCGCGATCTCAGCCTGCTCCGCGGACAGTCTGCCGACCTTCTCGCCGGGCTTTTTGCCCGCCAGCACGCCGGCATCGCGCTGCTTGCGCCACTCGCTGATCAACGACGAGTACAGGCCTTCCCGCCGCAGGTATCCGCCGCCGTCGCCCTGCTCACACGCCGCCTCGTAGGCGTCCAGATGGGCGAGCTTCTCCGACGCGGTGAACGTGCGTCGCCGTGGCCCGTCGCTGCGCGGGTGCTGGGAATCCATCCGCTCATTGTCGCCCTCGACTACCGGGGACATGGTCTTGCGGGTCATGTCAGTCGATCCGTATCTCGCCCTGCATCAGGCCGGGTTGCTGTGAACCAGTGGACTCAACTCACCCTGACACGCAGGGAACGGCTCGCCGACTTGGCACAGCCCTCTTACGTGAAGCGATGGCGGTGCGTGGCCGCATGGACCTGGCCAGCTATGATCGACTGTTCCCGTCGCAGGACGTGCTGCCCGCGGGCGGCGTCGGGAACCTGATCGCCGCACCTTTGCACGGCAAGGCCCGCCAGGACGGCGCGACGGTATTCCTCGACCTGGCCACGATGGAACCAGACGATGACCAATGGACGTACCTGTCCTCGCTCGGCCGAATGAGCCCTGCCGAGGTTAATCGGGTCGCGCGCCGCGCCGGCGGAGTCACCGTCGGAGCCAGCATCGACAAGATCGGCGCCGCAGTCTCGACTCGGATCCGTACCACCGCACCCCCATCGTGCACGCCCGGCTTGGCTCGGGAATCCGTCTGGAATCAGGCGAGTTGACCCCGGCGTTGCACGCGACGCTGAAGCACGCGGCGTCGATGACCAACCCACTGTTCTACGAGCGCCAACGACTCCGAATGTCCACATGGGACACGCCGAGGTTCCTACGCAGCTACGAAACTCTCGACGGCGGGCTCGTCCTGCCCCGGGGGCTGCACGACACGGTGGCCTCGCTGGTCGAGCAGGCGGGCAGCCGCCTTGAGGTGATCGACGAGCAGCAGGCCGGCGAGACGCGGGAGTTCACATTCGCCGCTACGCTGACCCGGCAGCAGCAAGACGCCATAGACGATCTACGCGACCATGATCTCGGCGTGCTGGTCGCGCCGCCGGGCGCGGGCAAGACCGTGGTGGCCTGCGCGGTCATGGCTACCCACGCGACCTCCACGCTCGTGCTGGTCGACCGCAAGACTCTGGCCGACCAGTGGCGAACACGCATCAGCGAAATGCTGGGCGTCAAAGCCGGCCAACTCGGCGGTGGCCGCCGCAAAACCCGCGGCGTGATCGATGTCGTTATGCTGCAAACCCTGGCTCGCAAGACCGACATCGAGGAGCTCACCAGCGGCTACGGGCTGATCGTCGTCGACGAGTGCCACCACATCCCCGCCGCCGCGTTCGAGCACGCCGTCAAGCAGATCCCGGCCCGCCGCTGGCTCGGACTCACCGCCACCCCATACCGACGCGACAAGCTCGACGACTTGATCACCCTCCAGCTGGGCCCAATCCGGCACACCATCACTCACTCCACCCGGCCCAGTGTGGACTCGACACCCCAACTCGAGTTGGACACGACCGCGCACCGTCCGGTGCCGGCGCTCCACGTGCACGACACCGCCTACCGCTATGCCGGTGACGCCGACCCGACCAAGCCCGGTGGGATGGCGGCCATCTACCGCGATCTCGTCGCCGACGACGCCCGCCTCACCCAGGTCGTCGACGACGTGATCGCCGCGCTGAAACGGGGTCGGCACTGCCTGCTGCTCACCCAGTGGACCACCCACGTCGAACGGTTCGCCGACGAACTCCGGCAACGCTCGCTCGACCCGATCGTGCTGCGCGGCGGCATGAGCGCGACCGCCCGCCGCGACGCTCTCGCCCGCCTCCAACCCGCGAACGACGTACCGCTGCTGGTCGTCGCCACCGGACCATTCGCCGGCGAAGGATTCGACTGCCCTGTCCTGGACACGCTCTTCCTCGCCGCACCGATCGCGTTCAAAGGACGCCTCGTCCAATACGCAGGCCGCATCCTCCGCGCTCACCCCGACAAAGCCACCGCAGAAGTCCACGACTACCACGACATCAACACCGGCGTCCCGGCCTCGTCACTGGCCAAACGCGCGCCCGGCTACATCAGCCTCGGCTTCCCCGACCCCCGCCGAGCAGCAACACGTTGAGCAGGAGCGGCCAGCTGCAGACAGGCGCATTGGGCAATGCTGACCACGAGCACCACGTCCTGCCAGCTGATCTTGATCAGAACGACCAGGCGACAACCCACACCGTCCACGGGGATACACACGATTGAGTGGCCTTCCCGCTTGCGCGCAGCAGTCCGGTCGCGGTCGGCGCCGGATGTGGCTACCGTCGTAACTTGAGTCAGCAGCGGCCAGTGCCGCTGAGCCCATGGCGGTACCAAGCAAGTGCTGGTTCAGAGCCAAGGTGGGGCAGTGGACGCCAAGCCAGATTCGAAGCAGGGTCGTCGCGGGGCTCAATGTCGCGTGGATTCAACACCGCTTCGTGTTCGTGGTGTCCGTCACGACCCGCCCGATGCCAAGAAGATCGCGAAGGCACTCCTCGAACTCGCACGAGAACAGATGGCCGACAAGCCAGGTCACCGTCACGATCCCAACGCGATTAGTGGCGAGAGTTCGCCCCTGCCGTCTTTGCCCGCCAACCGGCCCAAGCCACGGCGGGTGCGACATCTCGATCAAGACCAAAGTCCAGATGCTGGTACAGGGCTACGCTGCGGGCGCGACGACCTATGAGCTGGGTGACCGGTTCGGCATCGACCGCCGTACCGTCAGTGCCATCCTCCACCAGTACAACGTTCCGATGCGCCGACGCGGCCTCTCCCCAAGCCAGGTGGACGAGGCGATCCACCTCTACCGTCTCGGCTGGTCACTCGCTCGAGTTGGCGAACACCTTGCTGTCGACCCGACCACAGTGCTGAACCGCCTGCAGGAACATGGCATCCGCACTCGCGACACACACGGACGGGCTCGATCTTGACATGCTGGCAGATCGTCGGCAGCTCACAGTCTCAGCAGTCGATACTCAAAACTAACTTAACTTCCAGCGGTCGAGTGAGGCTAGAACTAAAGTTTTACTGTAGTATGAGCCGGTGACCGTTGATCGACGTGACCTCCGTCGGCGGCTCTTCGAGCTCGCTGCCCAGCAGGGTGGCTATTTTACGGCCGCGCAGGCGAAGTCGCTCGGCTACTCCCACCAGGCGCAGGCCCATCACGTTGGAGCTGATAACTGGTGGCGCGTTGATCGCGGCCTGTTCCGCCTCGTTGAGTGGGTTCCGGGCGTCCATGATGAACTCGCTCGCTGGACCCTGTGGTCACGAGGACGCGCGATCGTGTCACACGAGTCAGCCATGGCCGTCCATGACATCGGCGAGTTCGAATCACGGTATATCCATCTGACAGTTCCACCCGGGTTCACCATGCGTGACGAAGCCGTAGCGCTTCACTACGCAGAGCTTCCCACCGATGACGTCTCCGCACGCTCGGGATACCGAGTGACCACTCCACTGCGCACGCTCATCGATATCGCCGCGAACGCGGCCGATGAGGATCAGCTTGCCCGCGCCATCGCCGACGCGCGGCGCGCCGGCCTCGTCACCACTCGCCGTCTCCGCTCCCGCGCCGAGACCCTTGACCCCCGCGCCGCGCTCTACATCGAACGCGCGATCCAGCAAGCGGAGACACAGTGACCTACCAATCGGCGCCGGCGCTCCGCACCGCATTGGAGCGCCGACTATCAGCACGATCCGCCGAGACCGGAGTCAGCCTGGACCGGCTACGCCGGCGGGTGATGTTCGAACGCATCATCGCCCGCATACAAGCGGCAGAGCCGGGGCAATGGGTACTCAAAGGTGGTATGGCACTTGAGGTTCGCCTGCGCGACGACGCCCGGCTGACCAAGGACGTCGATCTCGGCCTGCGCGATGACGTCAACAGCGCGCCAGACCTCCACGAGCGACTCATCGACATCCTCGCCGTCGACCTCGACCATGACTACTTCATCTTCGCTGCCGGCCCGCCGGAACGGCTACGCGACGACAGCGGCGGAGTCCCTACCTGGCGGGCCAAAGTCAGCGCGCAACTGGCCGACAAGCCTTTCGGAGGCATCCAGCTCGACGTGTCCCCCAGGACTCATGAACTTCATGCCACCGACAGGCTCGCCATACCCAACTCCTTGGCGTTCGCCGGGATCCCGACAGTTGAGGTCGAAGCGGTCGACATCCACCGACACGCCGCGGAGAAGTTCCACGGCATGCTCCGCGACTTCGGGGAACGCGAGAACTCGCGGGTCCGCGACCTCGTCGACCTCGCCATTCTGGTCGAACACGACCTGCTCGAACCCAAGCAAACGGCAGCCGCGGTCCGATCCGTATGGCTCGAACGCAACAACACCGCACCACCGGACAACCTCCCGCGGCTGCCAGAGTCGTGGCGGGACCGCTACCAGCGACTTGCCGCCAGCCACGGCATAGAAATTCCGCCGTACGTCGGAGCGGTGGCCACCGTGACCCAGCTATGGCTCACCATGTTCCCCCGCGAGTAGGCACACAACGGCCATCGCTCGAGCCAAGACGACCGTGCGAACCCCTGGGGCGGCGACCTCTGACCTAAACAATGCCACCCATAGGCAAGACACCTTAGCGAAGTTACAACCCGAAAGACCAGGTCAGGGCCCTCGAACAGCTTCGCGAGAAGCTTCCCAGCCTCGGCGCACCCGCACCGACGTCGGGCAAGCGGGACGGGCCGCGGCGGGCCCGGCAACTCGGCAGCGATCAAGTCGAACAGCTGATCGCCGGCTACCGGTCCGGCGCGACCGTGTACGAACTCGGTGACCGATTCGGCATCGAACGGCGGACGGTCAGCAGCATCCTCCACCGGAGCGGCGTGCCGATGCGTCGCAGTGGACTCTCGCCTGAACAGGTCGACAACGCCATCCACCTCTACAACCTCGGCTGGTCCCTCGCGCGAGTCGGCGACCACCTGGGCGTCAACCACACCACCGTCCTCAACAAGCTGCGCGAACGCGGCGTTCCGACCCGAGACACCCACGGACGTCCGCGTGTCGAAGCAGGTGATCCTCGATGACCCCCGTTCAGGTTCGGACGGCGCCACCGTCGTTCGGGCCATCACCGTGATCATGGGCGTGGTCGTTGGTTCGCTAGTGTGGTGACTTACCTGTGAACAGCGTCACCCATCAGGGTTCTCCTAGCGGTCGCGTCGCACCAGCACGGCCCAGACCACTTTCCCCCCGCTCCAAGACCGCGCACAGCCCCAGCGCCGGGCGGCCCGGACGACCAGCCACAGGCCCAGCCCCGGTTCCGTGCGGGTGAGCCGTTCGTGCAGCACGGCCGGACGCGGGTCGTCGTCGGCCACCGCCACGGTGAACCTTCCGCGCCGCAGCTCCAGCCGCAGCTGGGGCGTCGATTCCGTGTGCCCGAGCGCGTTCTCCACCAGTTCGGTCGCCACCATGAGGGCGTCATCGGTGTACTGGAGCACCCCCCACGTCGCGCAGACCCGTTGGACGAACGCCCGGGCGTCGGCCGACGCGGAGGAAGACGGGGCCAGCAGCCGGACGGCTCGCAGGCTCGGCGGTCGGTCGCGGGCTGCCTCCGCCGCTACGACGTCACGGCAGACCGGTACAGACCGGTGGATGTTCTGGGCCGCGAAGCCGGCCGCGTGGTCGGCGCGGGTGGTCACGACCGTGAACGGGATCGCCGGCCAGTCGACGATTCGGTCGGCGATCACGGAGAACACCGTCATCAGGGTGACGTCGGCGATCTCAAGGCCTTCGATGTCGACGACAACGCTTTCCGGCGCATCTGCGGCGATCCTGAGCACACCATCGCGTAGCTCCGGGTAGCCGGCCGGGGTGAGCCTGCCGGTCACCACTGCGACAGTCGATTCGGCCCGATGCTCCGCCGCTATGCGAAGACCACTACCAGTGGTCACGTGCTTACCTGGTTTCCGCTTGCGGGCTGCAGAACCGGCGCAACCTGTCCTTCGCCGACGCGCTTTGCCGGATCCTCCGGGGGCCACGCGGGATAAGGGCTCCGGCCCTCTGGAGCGCCCGGCACCAACCGGACCGGGCGCACATCGGTGGTTCACCGCATTCGTTCGGGAATCGTGTCCATGGTGTGCAGTAGTCGCACAGCGAGCGCCTGACAGGCGGTGTCCGACAATTCTGTGTTCTGTTTCAGAACATCTCGCACCAGTCTGACACGCTGGTCGTACCGGGACGCGAAGGCGGCTTCGGTGGTCATGATGTTTCCTTCTCAGGTTCGTCGTGTCCGCCGATGCAGACGCATCCGCGGTTGAACCCACCCGCCACGGTGGCCGTGCAGAAACGGCGTGCGATCGGATCGTGCGTGTGCTGGGCGTAGTGGCAGGCCGCGCACGCGACGACGGCCGTGCTGCCGGTCGCTGTGACGGCGGAAACCGGCGCCTGGCCCGTTGCTGCTCCGCCTGGTGTCACCGGTGGGCGCGGCGTCCGGACGGGTCCGGTGCCCACGTGCTCGCCGAGCCGGGGCGCCGCTGCGCGACGGGTGCTGCCCCACCGCCGGTGGACGGTGCCGGGGTGTACACCGGCCGGCGGAACAGGCTCCCGTACCGGTCTTCCGGGGAGGCGGTGAGCGCTCCGGGCCGGGGCTGCTCGGCGATGGGATGGCTGAACAGCGAACTGTCCATTGTGGAAGTACTGATCGAAGGGATCCTTTCGTGGTGCCGCTCGTGGGCGGCGTGGTTCAGGACTGCAGCTGCCCGGCGGCCGGCAATTCCGTGCTGTCGTCGGTGTTGTCCGGGTCTGCGGCGGCCGTGAGAGCGTGCCGTGCGACGTCGGGGCCGGCTTCCGGGGGGACGACCAGCAGGGTCGTTCGCTGCCGGTCCCAGCCGATCGCCGTCAAGCTGCCGGAGGGCTGCGACCGGAACCCCTCGAGCCGGACGGCGCTGTCGTCGAAGGTGACGCGCCGAGGTGGGTTCGGCCAGTCGCCGAGGTGGTAGGTGACCCGGTCGATTCGTCCCAGCCGAGCGGCCAGCGCCGCGAGCAGCCCGGGCAGTTCGGCGGCCAGATCGCGGGTCGGAGGCCACCATGCTCCGTCGACGTGCCCGGTGGCGGGTGCCGCCGGCTTCAGCCGTAGACGCGGTTCGGTGGCCGGTTGGGTGGGGAGAGTGGTGTTCGGGCCCGACGTCATGTCGGTGCTCCCGTCTCCGGCCGCTGATTTGCCGGCCGGACTGGGGCCGAGGACGGCGCAGGTTCGATCACTTGCGCACGAAATGCTCTCGGTCAACACCCAGCGTACGCGACGACTGCGCTGAGTGTGTGAAGAGTGTGACGCATCCGGACGACGAGCCGCCGGCGGCGGCGGGAAGGGCCGGCCGCGGTCCGCTACTCCGCGAGGTGCGGGTACTCCGCCGCGCGGTGCTGGAAGGCCAGCACGGCGGGATTCCGGACGACGCCGTCGCGGATCTCGATGGCGCGGCGGACGGTTTCGTCACCGTCCCAGGCGGACGGTCCGTCGAGGACTGTCTCCAGGAACGGGAGCAGGGCCTCGCTGTTCTCCCACGTGGCCGAGTTCCACAGGTAGGACGGGCTGTGGTCGACGGCGTAGTACGTGATGCCGTCGCCGACCACGAACGCCGGGTCGGCGAACGTGGTGGTCCGCGCCCAGCTGAAGCCCATGCCATCGTCGCAGGAGACGTCGACGATGAGGCTGCCGGGCGCGAACGCGGCGAGGTCGTCCTCGAGGAGGAAGGTCAACGGCGCGGCGGTGTCCTGCAGGACGCAGTTGACGACGATGTCGTGTTCGGCGAGGAACCCCGCCAGCGGTACCCGGCCGCGGTCGGTCAGGGCGTGGCTGCGGCGGGGGTCGCCGGGGTTGTTCACGTCGTGCTCGAACTGCACCATCGTCGCGGAGTGGATCGGCGAGCCGACCGCGGTGACGTCGCGGCCGGTGAGCACGCGCACGTCGTGCACGCCGTGCGCGTTGAGCGCGGTCACCGCTCCCCGCGCGGTCGCCCCGAAGCCGATCACCACCGCCCGCAATCGGCGGCCGTAGTCGCCGGTCGAGCCGATCACCTGCAGGGCGTGCAGCACCGAGGAGTAACCGGCCAGTTCGTTGTTCTTGTGGAAGACGTGCAGGCCGAACGAGCCGTCGCGGTTCCAGTGGTTCATCGCCTCGAAGGCGATCAGCGTCAACCGGCTGTCGATGGCCAGCTGGGTGAGCTCGCGGTCCTGGACGCAGTGCGGCCAGCCCCACAGCACCCGGCCCGGCCGCAGTTCGGCGACGTCCTGCGGCAGCGGTTTGGCCAGCAGGATGACGTCGCACTCGGCGATGAGCTGTTCCCGCGTGCGCATCCCGGCGACGGCGCCTGCCAGCTGGGTGTCGGGGACGCCGAAGGCTTCGCCGTAGCCGTGTTCGAGATAGATGCGGTCACGGATGCCTGCGTCGATTCGCTCGACGTGGCGGGGGTGGATCGGCAATCGGCGTTCACCCGCTTTCCGCGAATGCGCGATGACGCCGAGGGTGAGCTGGTGCACGTGGGCCCCTTTTGCTAGACCACAGTCTAAGCACGCGGCGAGTACGGTGCTCCGCTCGCGGGGTTCCGGCCGTCGGCTGGGTGGTACTGCGGGTGTTTTCGGGCGGATGTTCCGGCAGGCAGGCCGCGTTCGGGGTTGCCGAACCCGCGGGGTGCCGATGTGAAGCCGGGGTTGAGCTTGCGGGCCAGGCGTTCGGGCTTGGGCCAGCGGACGTCGGTGGCCCAGCCGAGCTTTTCGAAGAGCCAGATCAGGCGTGCGGACATGTCGAGCTGGCCGCGGCGGACGCCGTGGCGGGCGCCGGTGGGGTCGGCGTGGTGGGAGTTGTGCCACGACTCGCCCATGGACGCGATGGCCAGCGGCCAGAAGTTCGCGGACTTGTCGCGAGCGGCATAGGGCCGGTCGCCGATCAGGTGGCACAGGGAGTTCACCGACCAGGTGACGTGGTGCAGCACGGCCACCCGGACCAGGCCGGCCCAGAAGAACGCGGTCAGCGCGCCCCACCAGGACATCGTCACCAACCCGCCGATCAACGCCGGGGCAAGCAGAGTGACGACCGTGAGCGCGGGGAACCAGCGATCGATCCGGACGAGGTCGCGGTCGGCGAGCAGGTCCGGCGCGAAGCGCTGGGCGTTGGTCTTCTCGCGGTCGAACAGCCAGCCCATGTGGGCGTGCCAGAAACCCTTGGCGAGCGCGGCGGCGGACGTGCCGTAGCGCCAGGGGGAGTGCGGATCACCGTCGCGGTCGGCGTAGGCGTGGTGACGGCGGTGATCGGCGACCCAGCCGATCACCGGGCCCTGCATGGCCATGCTGCCCGCGACGGCGAGCGCGATCCGCAGCCCGCGGTTCGCCTTGAACGCGCCGTGGGTGAAGTAGCGGTGGAATCCGATCGTCACCCCGAGCCCGGTCAGGAAGTAGAACCCGGCGGTCAGTGCGACGTCGGTCCAGCTCAGGCCCCAGCCCCACGCGAACGGCACCGCCGCGGCCAGCGCCAGCAGCGGCACCACCGCGAACAGCTTGACGAGGAAGGTCTCGGTGCGGGTCTTCTCGCCCGCCAGCATCGGCTGCACGGCCTTGGCCGGGCGCGCTGACCGACGTTCGATGGTCTCTGTCATCTCCATCGCTCTTCCTGCTGATGTACCTGTTCACCGGATTTTGTGGCGATTACTAGGGATTAGCCCCCTGATGACGGTCTAAACCCGACGATCTGCACCGACGGCCGCCCGGCACGCCGGCCGGATGGCCTCTAGCGTGGCGAGCATGGAGCACGTCGAACCCGATACCCGCACCCTCGAGCGCGGTCTGAGCGAGTACGTGGGCGCGGTCGCGGCGGCGGTCGGTGTTCCGGACGAGAGCATGACGGTGGAGATCAGCGACACGGCCACCGCCTACCTCGGGCTGCCCGGGCGCTGGCGCGACCGGCCCGACCACGACGTCATGCTGGTCTGGAGCGAACGGCGCGGGTGGTCGCTCGCGGTGGAAACCGACCCCGGCGACGCCCCGGTCCTCATCGCGCACTACGGCGGTGACGACCTCGTGCCGCCGCCGGGCGCGGTCGCGCGGTTCGTCGCCGGCGCCGTCGCTGGGCACCACACCGGCCGGGAGCGTCCTGGCCCCGCGACCGCCCTGACCCGCAGGTCGCTGACCGAGCGGCTGAAGCCCTATCTCCGTCGCTCGCCGCGGCTATGTCCTGGATCTTCGACCCGGTCCGCACCGTGATCGCGGCACCGTCGACGCCGGCCTCGGCCACCGCGATGGCGCACACCGCCCCGGCCCAGCCGACCCGAGCGGGTGCGCGCTCGCTGACCAGCCGCCAGAGCTGCTCACGGCGTCCACCGCCGGTACCTCCGCACGTCCGGCGACCACAGGACGGAGACGCACCTCCGTCAGGCTCCATCCTTGCGGGTGGCGGCATCCGACACGGCTGTCCTTGACGGTCAGCACAGTCGTGCCCGAGTCTGGGATCGGAGCAGTTCGGCCCGCTGTCGGGCGGCTTTCGCGTCGGCGTACGCGCGTACCGCGGTCGCCGCCAGCCGGTCCGCTCGCTCCTCCAGGCTTTCCGCTTTGACGACGGCCCGGGCGATGGAGGCGACGCGGTTCTCGATTTCGTCGCGCATGTTCCTCTTAGGGCTCAGCCACCGGACCGGGGACTTCGGTCGCGGTGCCGACCCACTCGACGACTTCGCCGTTGTCGTCGAAGAGGGGGACGGCCCGGGAGTGGGTCCAGCCGAGGGTGCCGTCGGCGCGGCGGACGCGGTGGACGGCGTCGAACACGTTCTTGGTGCGCACGGCCTCGTCGATCGCGGCGAGCACGCCGGGCTGGTCGTCCGGGGCGATGTAGCTGTCGAGCCAGGAGTGGCTGGGGGCGGTGGTGTCGGCGATGAACCCGCGGCCGTCGAGCCCGCGCATCTCGCTCCAATCGGGATTCATCCGGTAGACCGCGTCGAAGGTGGCCGCGACGAGGGCGCGGAACCGGCGGTCGCCGATTTCCCGGACGCGGCGGCGTTCGAGCTGGGCGGCGACGCGGGCGACCAGCTCGCTGGGTGCGAACGGCTTGACCAGGTAGTCGTCGGCACCGGCGGTGAGGCCCTCGACGGTGGCTTCCTCGCCGGCACGGGCGCTGAGCATGATCAGCGGCACCTCCCGCAGCGCGGGGTCGGCCCGCAGGCGGTGGGCCAGTTCCAGCCCGTCCATTTCCGGCATCATGACGTCGGCGACGATCAGGTCGGGCGGGTCCCGGCGGGCCGACTCCAGCGTCTGCTGCGCGTCGCCGACGGCGTGGACGTGCCAGTTCGGTGACAGGAGCCGGGTGAGGTAGTCCCGCATGTCGCGGTTGTCGTCGACGACCAGCAGCCGTGCGCGGTCAGGCTGCGCTGGGGCCGGTGTGTCGTCGGTGTGGGTGTCCCAGTGCTCCGCGGCCTCAGCGAGGGCGACGGCGGTGGCGCGGTGGATGCGGCCGGAACCGGGCTTCTCGGCGGTCCGGGACTCCCGGCGCGAGATCCACACGGTGAACTCGCTGCCCTCGCCCACGGTGCTGCGCACCTTGACCCGGCCGTGCAGGAGCCGGGCGAGCTCGTGGACCAGCGCCAGGCCGATGCCGGCGCCGTCGTGGGTGCGCGAGCGGGTGGCGGGGGCGCGGTGGAAGCGGGTGAACACCTTGGCCAGCTCGTCTTCCGGGATGCCGACCCCGGTGTCGCGCACGACGAGCTGAACGTGCTGAGGCAGCTCGCGCAAGGTGATGGTGATCGTGCCGGTGAAGGTGAACTTCACGGCGTTCGACAACAGGTTGGCGACGATCTTCTCCCACATCTCCGGGTCGACCGGGACCGGCGCGCTCAGGGGCGGGCAGTCGACCTCCAGGGTGATCCCGGCGTGGTCGGTCGCGCCGCGGAAGGTGCTGGCGATGTCTTCGGTGGCCTGGGCGAGGTCGGTGGGTTCGGACCGGGCCCGCAGGCGGCCCGCCCCGATTTGCGAGAAGTCGAGCAGGGTTTCGACCATGCCCAGCAGCCGGCGGGCGTTGCGGGCGGCGATGTCGACCTGGTCACGCAGGTGGGCGGGCAACTCCGACACGGGTGCGGCGAGGTCGTCGAGGGGAGCGAGCAGCAGGGTGAGCGGGGTGCGCAGCTCATGGCTGACGGTGGACAGGAACTGCGTTTTGACGCGGTCGAGTTCGGCCAGCTGGTCGATCCGTTCGCTCTGGCGCCGGCGGTGTACCGCGTCGGTGAGCGCGGCGGTGGCCTGGGCGGCGACCAGGCCGAGGAAGTGCCGGTAGGTCTCGTCCAGCGGCAGCCGCGGGCTCACGCCGAGGATCAGCACCCCCGCGGGTGCGCGGGCGGGGGTTTCGCCGAGTGGGAAGAGCATCGCGGACCCGGGTTCTTCGTCGTCCGCGCCGACGGTCACCCCGCGGAAGGCGTGTGCCAGATCGGTCGTGAGGACGGGTTCGCCGGTCGCCACCAGCTCGGCCAGCGGCCACTTCGGCCGCCGCCAGGACAGCAACGCGGTGTGCGGCGCCAGCGGCCCGCCGGCCGGGGTGCCCACGGTGGCCACGAGTTCCGCCCGCTGCCGCGTCGGGTCGGTGAGGTAGCCGGCGGCGAAGGGGATGTCGGGGGCGTCGTCGCCGAGCGCCCCAATGAAGGTTTCGAGCGCCGCGCGCCCGGACGCCGACTTCCTGGTGTACCCGGCGAGAGTGCTCAGCAGGTCGAGGCGGCGACGGCCGAGCATTTCGTGCGTCGTCTCGATGGCCGTGACCAGCACGCCCGCCGGTGCCGGGCCGTCTCCGCGCAGGGGGCTGAAGGTCAGGTCGAACCAGGCGTTCTCGGTGTCGCCGTGCCGGGTGATCGGGTAGAGCGCGTCCTTGAGCGAGACGGCTTCCCCCGCCAGCGCCCGCCGGTAGCGGGGTTCGTTGAGGTGCCAGACCTCCGGCCAGCACTCCCGGTTGGCCTGGCCGAGGCCGGCGGGGTGCTTGGCACCCATCACCAGCCGGTAGGCGTCGTTGTAGAATTGCAGCAGATCCGGGCCCCACAGCACGCACATCCCCACCGGGCTGTCGAGCACCGTCCGGACCAGGGTGACCAGCTGCGCCGGCCACTGCCGCACCGGCCCCAGCGGCGTCTGGCTCCAGTCGACCTTCCGCGCCAGCGTGGCGACTTCGCCGGTCCCGGCGAACACGACGTCGGCGCCGGGGCGGTCCCCGGCGCCCCGGGGCAGCAGGCCGCCCTGCGCGACGTCCCACAGCACCGGCCCGATCTCGGGCAGGTCGAGCACCAGGTTCGCCACGCCCGCTTCGGACACGGCCCGCGGCATCGACGAGTACTCGGCGGACTGCTCGCTCTGCGCGATGACGGTTCCACCCGCCTTCTTGATCGCCCGGGCCCCGGCCAGGCCGTCGTGGCCCATGCCCGACAGCACCACGGCCACCGCGCGCTCGCCGACCGAGCCGGCGAGGGAGGCCAGCAACACGTCGAGCACGCCGCCGGAACCGGGACCGGTGGCCGGGGCCAGCGACAGCGTGCCGTCCGGCAGCAACTCGAGCACCGTCCGCCCGGGGCACACGGTCACGGTGCCCGGCCGCAGCGCCTCTCCGTCGGCGGCCCACTCGACGCGCAGCGGCAGCCGGCGGCCCAGGATGTCGACCAGCCGCCCGCCGTGCCCGCCCAGGTGCTGGGCGACCACCACGGCGAACCCGAAATCGGCGGGCAGCGCGCTGAGCACGGAGGTGATGGCCCCGAGCCCGCCCGCGGACGCGACCAGCGCGACGACCGGCGCAGCGGTGTGCCCCGGCGCGCCGGGGATTTTGAGCGGGGATGACACCATCGCCCCAGTCTGCTCGCTGGTACAAGGTTCCCGCATTTCGTTCGGCGCCCCGAGCCGAACCGAGTGGCGGGCCCACTCGGCGCTACTTTGGTTACGCTGTGGGCGGTCGCTCCCGCCGTTCGAGGCCGGCGCCACCGAACACCGGCGGAGCTTCCGGGCAACTGCGTGGCGTCGTTTCCGAGTCCGATCGTCAGGTCGAACCCTGGTGTGGGGTGGCCGGAATGCTGGAGTCTCAACCAGCTGGCCACCCCAGGTCCCGTACCTGTGGTGAAAAGATCAACCGTCTGATTCGCCTGCCGAGCGTGCATCAACTCGCTTGCCGAAGGGCTCCCGGCGACCACGCCGGTGCTTCGGCGCCGGGGTGAGGAGGTCGGCGCTCTACCAGCGGTTCACGACCCACGCGAAAGATACTGGTGAACATCTTCGAGACGGCGCTGCATCGTCGGCTCATCGGTTGTCCGTCGTCGTGGAGCGGTTCAGTCCAGGAGCCGTTGCACCACACCCGCAGCCCCTTTCGTGGAGGGCCGGCGTGGGACGGGACTGGAGCGCGGGCGGTTTGGCCTCACCAGTGAGCCGAGGAGCCGAGCCGTCATGCCGCCGATGTTTTTCTCTTGCCCCGCAACGGATCGGCGCACATGCCGACCGCGTTGTTCACCGCGACCAGGACAGCCGAGTCGACCGTGATCGCGGTCGCCGGCGAGGTCGACCTCGCCGTCGCCGGCCGCTTCGCCGCGCTCATCAACCAGGAACTTCGCTCACGTTCTGCGCCGCGCGCGGGCTCGCCGTGTTGCTCGATGCGACCGCCGACGCCCTCATCGCCGGAGTGCCGTTCGCGATCTGTGGCCAGTGCCGGCCGTTGCTGCGCCCGATCGACGTGCTCGGCCTCAACCACGCCCCACCTCTTCATCGCAGCACCGCCGAGGCGCTCGCCTGGCTGGCATTTCTGCCCAGGCTGAGCGGGCAGGACATCCGCTGATTTCCCAGGCCGGCTACGAACTGTCGGGATCATCGCAGTCGACGCGTCCCCAGACGAGCTTGCCGTCATCGTGGGAACTCCCCCCCACTCGGCACACACCTGATCGACCACCAGCAGTCCACGGCCGCCACTGTGGTCGGGAACGCGCATCCGTGGCTCGCCGGCACCGACGTCGGCGACCGCGACCGTGACCTTGCACGGGTCGTGCGTGTGGTGGATCCGCAACTGATCGGGTCCACCAGCGTGCTGGTACGCGTTCTCCAGCAGTTCCTCGGCGACCATCATCGTGTCGAGGCGATCGTTTTCACTCAACGTGGTCAGTCGGCCCTCGATCCATCGACGGGCGGCGGTCAGGGCCCCGGGGTTCGTGCCGGCCAGCTCCAGGACCTGCCAGCCTTCCTGACCGTATGTACTCCAGGTGACGAGCACCGTGCGGCTCCTTAGCTGTGCCGCGCTGGCTGCTGCGAGCGCGGCACTCCATCCCATTGGCCTACCCCCGGTGCAGGTAGTTACTCGTCCTTCTGGCCACGATCGGTGACTACTGGTCGGGGTCGCTGGAGAGAAACACTGGTTGCGCCGGAACTTGTCTCCCGGGCGCGGGAGCCGGGTTGTCACGAAGGCATGTCGTGGCTGTGCGGGCTGCGGTTCCGGCGTGGGCTACCTCGCGGCGACCATCACCGAGACCAGGTCATGGTGACAGTGGTGCCCTCGGTTCCGTTGTCGATCGTGGCGTGGTCGGCCAGCGTGTGGATGAGCGGGAGTCCGCGGCCGTGCAGCAGACCGGGGCGCGCGGCGGGTTGCCACCGGCCGTGGTCGGCGACGGTCACGGTGAGGCTCTGGTCGTGGCTGCGGGCGAGCAGCGAGAAGGTGCCGAGCTGTCCGGGGTAGGCGTGCACGACGACGTTGGCCATGGCCTCGTAGACCGCCAGCTGCAGTCCGGGGATCCGATCGGGATACAGGCCGGCGCGGGCGGCCCAGGCGGCGATCTCCTCGCGCAAGAGGGCGAGCTGCGCCGGGTTCGCCGGTGCTGTGGGATGGCAAAGATCCGAGACGTCCGATTCGCGGGCGGCCGGGCCGGAGATGCTTTCGTTGCCGGAATCGCCGACTGGGGAATTCGGGGTGGGCATGGCGGATCAGGACGGGGGGAGAGCGTCGGTCTGGCTGGGGAAGACCGTCAGGATCTTGTCGAGGCCGGTCAGGGCCATGGCCCGATACGGCATACCGTCGGCGGGGGCCACCACGCGGACCTGGCTGCCCGCGGACGCCGCCGTGTGGGCTTGAGCGAGGATCGACAGCCCGGAGGAGTCCAGGAAGGTGACCGCGGTCAGATCGATGATCAGCGTTGTGGGGTGCCGGGCGGCCGCGGCGGTGACGGCCTCGCTCACCAGCGGCGCGGTCAGCAGGTCGACTTCGCCGTGCAGCGCGATGACCAGTGCCCCGCCGGGGCCTTCGACGACGTTCGAGCTGATGCGCAACGCATCGTCGGGTAGCCCGGGGTCTGCACTCACGCAGCGCCCTCCACTATCGGCGCCATAAGGTCCTTCTTCCGCGCGAGTGAGGCTATTACCCCGGTTGCCCTTGGCACGCTTACCCGGCCAAGCCATGGTTCAAACGTCTGCTCGACGACTCGTCAAGATCATTCACCGGCGAACGGCCGAGACCCCCGGATCGGCAGCGAATACCCCGTGGAACCGGCGCAAGAAGTGACCCCTTCCAAGGTCTGGTCACTTCTCGTCAAAGTTCAGCTGGTAGTCGCGGCGCTGGCCACTGCCGTGACCGCGCCGCTCTTCCCCAGTGCGGAACACGGACCAGAGGGCGTGCCACAGCCGCCGAAGCTCTCCCACTCGTCCTCCGGCGCCCGCGCGAGCTCATCGCCTCACGTAAGCCCACGCCTTGCCGCCCTCCCCGACCTGATCTCGCGCTGCCGTGCCCATGCCGCCGGCCCGCCCGGTCAGGCGAGATTCCCCATCGAGGTGACCGGAGTCGCCTTGCGCAGCCTCGCGACTGATTACATCATCACTTTTGATGAAACTATCGGGTCGAGGCTGGCTCGGGCCGTCGATCGAGGAGGTACGCAATGCCGGTGCAAGAGCTGCAGGCGAAGTTCGAGAAGTTGCCGGTCGCGGTGCGCGAGAAGGTCGACACCGTGCTGGCCGATGCGAAGGTCGCACTGAAGCTGCGGATCGCGGAATTTCTGGCGGACAAGGAAGAGCAGGCCGAGCACGCAGTCACCACCGCGGGCCGGGTCGGCGCCAAGAGCGGTGAGGTCTCCGAGTTGACGGCCATCATGCCGCTGAAGCCGAACGGCGCGGAGCGGCTGCGAAAGTTCTTCCGGCTGGTCGGCGGAAACCTCGCGGGCGCGGCCAGGTCGGAACGCTGCACAACATGCGGTTCGTGTTCCTGGACAACGACACGAAGCTGCTGTTCGCCACGGCCTACGACGGTGAGTGGGACCCCTACATCGACGACTTCGCCACCAAGATCCCCGACTTCATGGACTACCTGTTCAGCAACGTCGAGGGCTGGCCGGGCATCGCCTCGCCGGAGGTCAAGGACTTCATCGTCCGCTACCAGATCCCGGCCGAGGCGTGGTTCGTGTCGCACCCGAACGTCACCGTGGCGGAGACCAACCGTCTCAAGCGGCTCGACGCCACGGTGCAGAAGTTCCTCGGCGACCTCAACTGACGGCCGTGGACGTGTTCCGACACCTGAAGAGGCGTCCGACGCTCGACCTGGACGACATCCAGGCGACGGTGCTGCGTGCGCGGCCGGAGCCCTACTTCGGCACGCACGCGATCATCGAGATCACCGACCAGGCCGCGGGCAAGGAGCTGCTGCGGCGCCTGGCCCCGCGCGTGCCCTCCGCGGCCCGCTGGGACGAGCCGCGCCCGTCCTGGCTGGCACTGGCGATCAGCTACCGCGGGCTGGTGGCCTTGGGCGTGCCGCAGGCGTCGCTCGACTCCTTTCCGGCCAACTTCCGCGCCGGCATGGCCGGGCGTGCCGAGCGGCTGCGCGACACCGGTCCGAACGCGCCGGAGCACTGGGAAGCCCCGTTCGGCGGCCCGGCCGTGCACCTGGCCGTCACGGTCTATGCCGCGAACGAGGCCGATCGGCGCACCGAGGTCACGGGCTACGAGCAGCAGCTGCGCGGCCTGCCCGGAGTGAAGCTGTTGTCGCACCAGGACTTCGGCGCGAACGGGTTCAACGTGTTCGGCTACCGGGACGGGTTCTCCCAGCCGGTGGTCGAGGGCAGTGGCGCCGAGCCGCTGCCGGGCGATGGGCGGCCGATCAAGGCGGGCGAGTTCGTGCTCGGCTACCCCAGCGAAACAGGCCACCCACTGGCCATGCCGGCGCCCGACGTGCTCGGCCGCAACGGAACCTTCGTCGTGTTCCGCAAATACCACTCGCACGTGGCCGCGTTCAACCGGTGGTTGCGGGACAACGGGCGGACCGAGCAGGAACGAGAGCTGCTGGCGGCCAAGCTCGTGGGCCGCTGGCGCAGCGGCGCGCCACTGGCGCTCTCGCCCACCGGCGACGACCCGGCACTCGGGGAAGATCCGCGCCGGATCAACGACTTCGACTACGCCGACGACCCGCGCGGACTGAAGACCCCGCTGGGTTCCCACATCCGCCGGATGAACCCGCGCGACACCAAGCTCGAAGTGCTCACCGACGTCAACATCCGGCGCGTCGTGCGGCGCAGCACCTCCTTCGGCGAGCCGACGACGGCGCTGTCCGACGACGGCGCCGATCGCGGGCTGGACTTCATCGCCCTCGGCGCACGCGCGATCGACAACGTCGAGTTCCTGCAGAGCGAATGGGTCAACTCCGGCAACTTCGTCGGCCTCGGCAAAGAAAAAGACCCGCTCATTTCGCTGCAGGACACGGGCGCCTACTTCACCGTGCCCGGCACACCCCCGCGGCGGGTGCAGGGCATCCAGAGCTTCAACACCCTGCGGGGCGGCGAGTACTTCTTCATGCCCAGCCTGTCCGCCATCCGCTGGCTCAGCACCTGAGAGGCCATCAATGTCCACCTACGTCCGCTACCGTCCGGACCTGGAGCAGCCCTTCCCGGACGAGGAGGAGCTCACCCGCCAGGTCGTCGCCGCGATGCAGCACGCCAACGAACAGGTCGCGGCCAAGCACCGGCACGGCCTGCGCGACGCCCACGCCAAGAGCCACGGCATCCTCGCCGGCGAACTGCGGGTGCACCCCGGTCTGCCCGAACACCTCGGTCAAGGCCTGTTCGCCGAAGCGCGCAGCTACCCGGTGATCGTCCGGTTCTCCACCGCGCCCGGTGACCTGCGCTCCGACCAGGTCCCGGTCCAGCGCGGTTTCGCGATCAAGGTCCTCGGGGTGCCCGGTGCCCGCGCGATCGACGACGGGTTCAGCACACAGGATTTCCTGCTCGTCAACCATCCGACCTTGCCGTTCGGCACCATCGCGGCCTACGCCGACCTGCAGAAGATCCTCGAAAAGCAGCCCGGCCAGAGCGACAGCCAGCTGCAGCTCGCCGGTCTGGCCGCCCGCACCGCCGCGCGAGTGCTCCACCGCGCCGGACGGCCGATCCCGCCGAGCGTGGAAACCCTGGCCGCCGCCAACAACCACATCCTCGGCGAGACCTTCCACTCCATGGCCGCGCTGCGCTACGGCGACTACGTCGCCAAGATCTCCGCGGCACCCCTCTCGCCGAACGTCCGTGCGCTCACCGGCACCCCGGTCGAGAAGAAGGCCGGTGAATCGGCGCTGCGCGACCTCGTCGTCGGCTTCTTCGCGGACAACGACGCCGAGTACGAACTCCGCGCCCAGCTGTGCACCGACCTCGACACCATGCCCGTCGAGGACGCCTCCGTGCGATGGCCGGACGATCTGTCGCCGCACCAGGTCGTCGCGACGCTCCACCTGCCGGCCCAGGACGCCTACAGCGACGCCCGCCGCCGCTACGCCGACGACGTCCTCTCGTTCAACCCGTGGCACGCCCTCCAGGCCCACCGCCCGCTCGGCTCCATCATGCGCTCCCGCCGCCGGGCCTACGCCCAGTCCAGCGGCTTCCGCCACGGCTACAACGGGATCGAGCAGCACGAGCCGGCGACCATCGCCGAACTGCCCGCCTGACCAGTGGGTGGTCAGACCTGGTCGACGGCCGGCAGCGGCGCCGTCGCGATCTCGCGCGCTTCGTCGAGCGGGACACCGAGCATCCGCAGCAGCTGCTCGGCCGCCTCGTCGCACATCGCGTCGGTGACGCCGTCCGGATTCACCAGCGACACGTGCAACACGGCCAGCAGCGCGCCGGCGGTGGTCGCCAGGGCGATCCGTGGCTCACCGACGCGGAACCGGCCCGACGCCGCACCGGCCTGGATGTCGCGCAGGGCACGCGGAGCGAGACCTTCGTCGGCGTCGATGTAGGCCATCCCGTGCCGCACCAGCACCTGGGCCATCTCCGGCCGCGCCACCGCGAGCCGCACAGTCAATCGCACCGACTGCGCGAATGCCATCGCCGGATCGTCGACCCTGCTGCCCAGTTCGTCCAGCAGCAGCCCGAGTTCCTCCAGCACCTCCGACACAGCCGTCTGGAAGAGTTCGGTCTTGCTGGAGAAGTGGTTGTAGAAGGACCCGAAACCCACGTCCGCGGCGTCGGTGATGTCCTGGATGCTCGCCGTGGAATGCGTGTCGCTCGCGAGGAAACCACGCGCGGCGTCGATCAGCTTCTGCCGCGTGCTGGCCTTGCGCCGTTCAGCGCGAGTGCCGGGCTCGGTGCGGCCGGATCGAGATGCTGCCATGCTTCAATGATAGAGCATCACAATACTGATGAATCAATCATTGGTGAACCATGGCCGGACCCGGCAAAGTCGGGAGGGGCTGCTGCTCGCGCTCAGCACCGTGCCACCCAGGCGAACGAGAACGGCTCCGGCACGGCCTCCCGGAGCCGGGTGGCCCGGGAACCTGCTCTCTTCCCGAAAGTGGTGTGTCGTGGGTGCTCAACGAGATCGGACGCGTCGCGTGCGTCGCTCTGATTCACGGCGGCTCCGGGTAAGTGACGAACGTCGTGATCCGCTCGATGTCGAGAAGCTTGCAAAGGTTCTCATTGGTCTTGTGCGAGAGCAGGAGTCAAACCGGCCAGTAGTTGCGACACAGAGTGATCAGAATCCGACACCTGAGGTGAGTGGAACCCTCGAATAGGCATTTGGCCTGGCGTTCAGTCGAACGCCAGGCCAGAGTCTTGCGGCCACGCAGGGTAATAGCCACAGGTCGAGGACTATTAGTACCCTTATGTGGACCTTAGGGGAGCTTATTACAACCCGAAAGACCAGGTCAGAGCCCTGGAACAGCTCCGCGAGAAGCTCCCCCGCCTAGATACACCCGCACCAACGCCGCCTCGGCGAGGCCGACCTCGGCGTGCCCGACAACTCGCCGACGAACTGATCCAGGAGTTGATCGCCGGCTACCGGTCCGGCGCGACGGTGTACGAGCTCGGCGATCAGTTCGGCATCGAACGGCGAACGGTCAGCAACATCCTCCAGCGCCACGGCGTGCCGATGCGCCGCTGCGGCCTCACCCCTGAACAGATCGACGACGCCATCCACCTCTACAAGCTCGGCTGGTCACTCTCCCGGATCGGCATCCGCATGAGCGTCACGGCTGACACCGTACGCAAACGCCTCCTCGAACACGGAGTAACCATGCGTGACACCCACGGGCGTCCGCGCATCGCGGCAGGCGGCCCACGATGACCCTGCCCGCAACCAACTTTTCGGCTCGATCAGAGTCCAACAGCGCTGCCGTCGTTCAAGTCGTAACTGTGATCATGGGCGTCGTCATCGGCCTCACCTTCCTCTTCGGCTTCGGCAACGTCCTCAACCTCGCACTCCGCCTCGGTGTGCCCGTCTGGGTCGCCCCACTCGTCGCACCCGCTGTTGACCTCTCGATCCTCGGGCTCCTCCTCGGCAGCCGACACTTGGCCCTCGCCGGGGCAGCGCCAACGCACCTGCGGCCAGCCCGCCGCCTGCTGATCTTCGCCAGCTTGGTGACCCTGGCCTCAAACGTGGCTGACCCAGTCGTAGTTGGTCAGTATGGCAAGGCTGCGTTCGACGCCGTGGGCCCGCTGCTGCTGATCGGCTGGGCCGAGGTCGGCCCCGATCTGCTGAGGGCGCTGACCACCACAAGATGGCCGGCCGAAGCAGCGCACGACCAGGTGGAAACAGAGCAGGCCCCGCGCGGTGAAGAATCGACCGTTGTCGTGCAGGCGGCATCGGAAACTTCCGAGGACGAGGCGGAGCCCGACGAGACTCCAGCAGACAACCAGAGCCATTCGTCAACTACCCGGTCGGTTGCCAACGATCTGCTTGAGCGGGTTGACAATGATCTGCTTGAGCGGGCGCGGGAGGAGGACGCGCGCCATTGGGACGTGCATCGCCGGCCGATCAGCGCAGACACGCTCCGGACGAAGCTCCGCATCGGTGCGGCCCGCTCCAGACTGCTCGTCGCGATCGTCCGGGCGGACTCGCAACGACGATCGGCTCACGACGACGTGACCGCACAGGCTGGAGTGTGACGACCGATGATCACCGCAGTTCGGGTTGCCTTCTTGGGCGTGTCTACGAGTGCGGCCAGTCGGCGGGTAGACAATCGGTCACCTGCAAGGTCGATATCGAACCGGAGGGTTGGGGGATCGTATGCATTCCATTCCGGAGAAGACGTTGGAGCATTGGGCGAGCATCTACCTGTCGAGCCGGTTTCCCAACGGAGCGATGTGGTGGCCCACGTCCGGCGAGGATGTCTTGGCCGAACTACCTCGACTCGCCGCGTCCGGGCTGGGAAAGACGTTAGCCCTCGAACTGAAGACGACCGAGGCGACCGGTAGTAATCACGCGCTGTGGATCGATACCCGTCAGCTGGATCGCTATCTCAACCCACCGTTCGGGCCACCGCTGCCTGTCTATTACGTGTTTCCGGTACCGCACTGGAATGGGCCGCTCAGGGCACCGCCGGGTACAACACCTACTGCCCCGCCCCAGATGACCGTAGCGCCACCGGAGTGGTGGCGGCGGGTTGGATGGCCGTGGTTCGGCGATTGGCTCTACGTGATGTCAGCACAGTCACTCGGCAAGGCATTGCTGCCCACTTGGGCGGCCCCGTCGAGGGCGCGGGCAAGACTGTTCACCCTGAGCACACCCCACACCGTCGGCAGGATGCCGGACTGGACGAGTCTGTTCGCCCGGACGCCGCCTGCCGCACCGATGGGCTGGGCGCCGTTCTGGGCAGCCGTGACCCGGTGCGGGCCGGGCGATGGAGTCCGATGGCGCACCATCGCTGGCGAGGGCAACCAACCAGACCGCGTGCTGGTCCTCAGCGGTGACGAGGAACGCGTGTGGCAGTTCGACCAACTGCCAGGCCGGTTGCGGCGGGAACTCGAACCGCTTGCCGCTGACGAGGGCGGAAACGAACGCGTGGTACTGCACGTCCCCGAATCGGCACTTATATGACCGGAGCACCGCGCGCTGCTCCCACTGCTGAAGATCCACCTGGAAAGCGGGGCTCGAAGACCCGCACAGCCGCGGCGACGGGCCTGAGCCGCCCGACGCTATACAGCAGGCTGGCGCGATTCGAGCAGATTCTGGGGGTGCCCCCTGGATTCGGCGGAGTCCCGGACTTCTGCATGTGGCCCTGATGACCGTGACGGCAGCTGCCCGCGGGTGACTCGGCCTGTCTCGGTCGCGAGCTCGGACTGGCCGATCAGGGCAATAGGTGATTGCACGGTGACACTCGGTGTGATCGGGAGCCGAGTCGGCGTAGCTTCGGAATATCTGCGACCACCTTTGGTAGACTTCGATGATTGGTGCTCAGAACGTGAGGTGCGATGACCGATACGGCTGCCGTAGCGCGCATGGTGCGCCTGGTCCGGGAGGCCAGGGGGTGGTTCCAGCGTGACCTTGCGACGGCCGCCGACATCTCACAGGGTTTCGTCTCCAAGATCGAGCAGGGACTGCTTCCGCTGACGGCCGAGTACCTCGACAAGGTCGCCGCCGCGCTCGCCGTGCCCACTGACCTGCTCCTCACTTCCGGTCCGGTCGGCGGCGTCGAAACCACCTGCCTGCACCATCGGCGCAGATCCAGCGTTATGTCGGTGAACTCCATGCGCGCGATCGAGGGGCTGACGTACCTGACCCGGCTGTCCGTCGACGGCCTGTCGGTTGACGTCGACAGCGTGCCGTCGAAGCACAAGCTGCGCAGAATGCCGATCGCCGGACATGGAGCCGCTGCCGCGGTCGCGGCTGCGTTGCGTGCTGCGTGGGACCTGCCCGAAGGCCCAGTCGAGAACCTGGTCGGTTTGCTCGAGTCCGCCGGCGTGCGGATCATGCGCCGTGATCTCGGCACCGCCGCGCAGGACGCGGTGAGCACGTGGCCCGCTGGGCAGCCGCCTCTCATCCTGATCAACCGGGATCTGTCGCCCGACCGGGAGCGGTTCACTCTGGCGCATGAAGTCGGCCACCTGGCCATGCACGAGCTGCCTTCGGAGGATCAGGAGAAGGAAGCCAACGAGTTCGCCGGCGAGTTCCTCGCCCCCGCGAGCGATCTGGAGCCACTGCTGCACGGCCTGACCGTGCGGCAGTTCCCGAAACTGGCCGAGCTGAAGATGACCTGGAAGGTCTCGATGGCGATGCTGATCCAGCGCGCCGCCGACCTCGACTGCATCTCCGCGAGCCAGTTCAAATCCTTTCGTATCCGGCTCAACCAGTACGGCTGGACACGCTACGAGCCGGGTGACCTCCCCGCCGAGACGCCGCGGCACATCGCCGGGTTGGTCACCGCTCAGCTTGACCGCCACGGGCACGACATCGATGCCGTCGCCGGGCAGGCTCTGATGCTCCCGGAGCCGTTCCGGCGCCACTACATGCCCCTTGTGGTGGACGAACTCGACACCACGGCGGTGCGATCATGAATCCGGACAACCTGGGACCCGAGGGGGTTAGCGTGGTCAACCCCAGTTCCATCGCGTCGGCGCAAGATGCGCCGTTCGGCCGACTGAAGACGGCGCTGGCCGACGTCCTCCTGGTCCAGGCCGACGCGGGTGACGCCCACACCGACATCGCCATCAAGCGCTCCGACCGCGTGGGCGGCGGCATCGTGCTGACCGGGGAAAACGCCCTGCAGAAGGCCGAGCACCTCATCCGCACTCAGCGGTACCAGCGGCCAGTCGTGCCCGATCGCGGCAGGTACACGGGCAAGAACCGGGTGCTCGCGTCGCATTCGTTCGACCCGGTCTGGATCCAGCGGCAGCGACTCCTGGGCCTGCCCGCCGTGCTTCCGGACGGCGGCTACGTCGCCGAGCACGACGAACCAGGCCTGCTGAGTGTGCTGCGCCGGACCGCAGACCTGGGGCCGGACGTCGTAGCTCCGCTGTTCCTCGCCGCGAGCTGGCTAGAGCGGGAGAGGCTCCCGCGCCTGGTCGAGGCGGTCACCGATGCCGGCGTTCCGATCGCGGTCGCCTTTGAACACAAGAAGGACCCGCTCGCGAAGAAGGCCGCGGTCTACGGGCTCGTGGCGCTCCTGCAAGTGCCCGTGCCAGTGCTTTTGCTCCGTTGCGACACCTCGTCTATCGGCGCGTTGGCCTACGGAGCTGTCGCGGCCGCCGTTGGAACACGTTCGAGCCTCCGGCACTTCTATCCCGTGACGGACGGTGGCGGTCCGATCCGGCCGCCCAAGCCCGCGGCCGTTGTCGAGCGGCTCTTGTCCTACGTGCACCTCGATAAGATCGACCAGACCGCGCAGCTGGATCCCGATCACCCCGACTGGCACTGCTCCTGCGACTGGTGCAACGGCCGGTCACTGCAGTCCCTTGCGTCGGCACCCGATCCGGAGCTCGCCGCGTTTCTGCACTCCATAGAGGTCCTCTTCCGCATCCGAACAAACATCCTCATGGCCGGCGACTTGACGGCTCGACGCGAAGCCTGGACAGAGCAGTGTTCGGCCGCTCAGTTCAACCACATGGACATCGACAACACGCGGTACAACTGGGAGGTTCCCAAGCACCTCGCCCACTGGCGCGAGCGCGGAAAGGACCCGAGCGACCTCAGCGCGCCGGCGAAGCCTCGATGAGGCCATCCTGGACGAGGCGGGCGTAGACCAGCTCCTCGGTCCACCTCGTCACCGTTGTCGGTCGTGATGTCGCCACCGGGCCGACGCGGCCCTGATGGTCGATGACGGCTCCTGCGCGGCCGGACCGCACCACCCAGACCCCATAACGCTCAGCCATCGCCACGCATGAGCTGGGTGCAGGCGCGTCTTGGGGCAGGATCAAGACTGTCGAGCTGAAGCCTGCGAAGCCGCTGACTGCCTTCATCGCGGATTGCCAGCGAGAGCCGATCGCCATGACCGCCACCAACTTGACCGCGGACGGCGGGGCTGTGAACTCGGGCCACTCCCACATCGCGACCGCCGGTCGGTCCACGACCGGCGGCGTGTTCGTTTGCTGCCGGAGTTCGTGAGCTTCGTGGTCTACGTGTGCGAGGACCGAGACGCGGCTGCAGAAAAGGGTGATGTCCTTCACCAGCGCACCGCTCCAGCCGAGGGCGTCGACCGCGAGCTGTTCAGGATCATGATGGTCGCATGAGGCTGAGATGAGCAGGCCGCCCCGCCGCTCACTGGACATCGGTCGTGCCTTCTTCCTGGGTTCGTGCTGACGGCCGGTCGGAGAGCCTAGACGCGTCACCCGATCGCGCACCAGAGGGAGGGGCCTCGTCGCCATCTGAGTAGCGACGGTGCACCTTCCACTCAGCCACGATGGTGAGCTCGCCACTCGTCCCGTCTCGCAGTTCGAAGTACACAGAGTCACCAGGGGCGAGGCCGAGTGCGCGCAGCAGCTTGACCGGTATCGCTACCTGGTTGACCTGCGAGATCTTCCGAGGTCCCGTCAAGTCCAGCATTCTGTAATTTTACAAAAAATACAACGTGCAGTCGATAGCAAGGTCGACGGCTTCCCAACCTCGATACGCCCGAGCCGCCGTCGATCAAGCGCGACCGCCCCGGCCGCGCCCAGCAACTCGGCACTGAGCATGTCGAGCAGCTGATCGCCGACTATCGGTCCGGCGCGACGGTGTACGAACTCGGCGACCGGTTCGGCATCGAACGGCGAACGGTCAGCAACATCCTCCATCGCCACGGCGTGCCGATGCGCCGCCGCGGCCTCGCACCAGACCAGGTCGACGACGCCATCCACCTCTACAACCTCGGCTGGTCCCTGGCACGAGTCGGTGATCACCTGGGCGTCAACCACACGACCGTGCTGAAAAAGCTGCGCGAACGCGGCATCCCCACCCGAGACACCCACGGACGTCCGCGCGTCGAAGCAGGTGATCTTCGATGACCCGGGCTGCAGCTATATCAGGTTCGGACGCGGCCACCGTCGTTAAGGCCGTCACCGTGATCATGGGCGTCGTCGGCCTCACGTTCCTATTCGGCTTCGGCAACGTCCTCAACCTCGCCCTCCGCCTCGGCGTACCCATCTGGGTCGCTCCGCTCGTCGCACCCGCTGTAGACCTCTCCATCCTCGGGCTTCTGCTTGGAACTCGACACCTCGCGCTCACCGGCGCCTCTGCCGAGGTGCTGGCGCCGGCCCGTCGGCTGCTGATCTTCGCGAGCGTGGTCACCTTGGCGTTGAACGTGGCGGACCCGCTCTTTGCCGGCGAGTACGGTAAGGCGGCGTTTGATGCCGTCGGACCGCTTCTCTTGATCGGCTGGGCCGAGGTTGGACCTAGCTTCTTGCAGGCGATCAGTGCAGCCAATCCGCCGGAAACTGCCATCATTCACAGAGGTATCGGTGTCAAGCAGCAAAGTGTGCAAACCGAGGAGCTGGTGGTCAGCGATTCGGGACGATTCGAGGCTGTGAGCAAAGGATCGGCCCTGTCAGAGCTCAGTCGACGGGCCTTTCTCGACCGTCCGCTGGAAGTGCTCCTTGAGCAGGCCCGACAGGAAGATGCGGCTCATCGCGTTGCCCACCAGAGGCCAATATCGGCGGATACTCTGCGTGTTCGGATGAGGATTGGCGCAACACCGGCTCGACGACTTGTCAAGATCATTCGTGCTGAGTTCGATGGGACCGGTGCTCCCGATTTGGTGGACGAGAGGCTACGCGTGAGGTGCAGAACGCCGATGCAACCCTGGTGGCATGACGTTGGCCCAATTGGTCGTGGATGCGGGTCCGCGCCTTCTGTAGCAGCCTCTCATACGGCGTCTGGCCGGCCAGGCCGCCGTGTGGTCTTGTTGAGATCACGTCACTGAACACCGACTGTGAAACGGTTCTGCGGCCACGATTGACCTAAAATCACGCGGACGCCATCCAGCCCGGTGCATTGCTTCGGGTTTTCGGCTTCGGCGCGCCCACGAGACCGCCACAACTCCGGCGCATTACCCGCTTCGGACTTGCCGGGTGTCTCCATCAACACCCCCATCAGGTCGGCGCCGATTGTCTGTAGCTGGTCCGCTTCAACTGGCCCGGACAACGGCGCACTGCTCAGGATACTCACGATCGGCTGCGGTACACCAAGGCTGAGGTCTATCTCCGGCAGGCGAGCCACGCTGGTCGTCTCGTCGCTGTCGTCGGTGTTCACCCCGGCGGCCAGGAGCGCCGCGACCAGTGGTCGGTAGTAGGCCACGAGGAGCATCTCGATCGTCAATGACGGAAGCATGTCATCAGGCTCTGGCGGATCCTCTAGGTAGGCATGCCAGTGGTCGTTCCCATCAAACGAGGCAACAGACGCCACCCGGACGCTTGTGGTCGTGTTGATAATCCTGGGCAACAGTCCCGCCTGGCTTTTGGCCCTGGCAGTGACATCGCTCGTTCTATCGTTGGTGCGGCCCTTGGCCTCGACTGCGATGGTGTAGCGCATCGATGCCAGGTCGAAGCCGACGAAATCTGGGCGCGATGCGTTCGTCGAGCGGCCGAGCAGGGCCAGCACGGCGTCGAGATGGACCAAATGCGGCACGCCAAGCAGCATCTCGCAAGTGATCTTGGCTTGTGTCATGCCGAGGAAGTAGCTCACGGCCGACTTCTCGCTGGGGTCCAGCCGGTTGTAGGAGGCGGTCTTGACCCATCGCGCGCCCCTGTCATCCTCGGTGACGCTTGCCGCGGCCATGGCCGCCCGCCAACACAATTCGATCAGCGGGCGAGAAGGCACGCCCAGTGAGATCGGCGTCGTCCCGACCGTCATCGCGCCCCAGAGCAGTCGCGCCAAGGAAACCGGCAATTCACCAGATGCCGGTGGGATTTGTCTCGTGAACGCGCGCATCTGGAACGGGAGTCTGGCCACCCAACGATCCTGTCGAACGATGACCTTCCTGACCAGTGGCGGCACCCACGCGCGAGGCGATGTGGGTGGCTGGTCCCAGCCGGTTGAGTGGCTACTCAGCGCCGAGCCGCGGCTGCGGCTGTTCCGCCAGGCATACGTCGACCACTACCCGATCGCGCTGCCCGACCCGACGAAGGAAGCTTTCGAGCCCGACGAGGTGGGCTGATCGGATGGTCTGCGGTTTAGCCGAGCGGCTCAAATCAGGCACCGTTCATAACGAACGAGGCAACTTTCGTCGATGCCTGTCCAAAAAGCCGACAATTACACATTGTAACGGGAGTGGGCCTAACGTGGCACAACCCGAACTCTTTGCTCTTGGTCGACGGACCAGAGCTCACCATCGAGCCACCCACTCCCCGTCACTCGGCATCTACCAACAGTAACCGTCGCTTTCGACTCGACAATGACCAGACCCAGCAGCTCATCGCTGCCTACCAGGCCGGCTCGACCGTGTACCAACTCGCCGCCCAGTTCGACATCGAACGCCGCACCGTCAGCGCCATCCTCCATCGCCACAACGTGCCCATGCGACGCCGCGGCTTGACCGACAACCAGATCGATGACGCCGAGCGCCTCTACCAGCAAGGCTGGTCACTCGCCCGCATCGGCAACCGCATGGACGTCACCGCCGACACCGTCCGGGCGCGGCTGCTCGAACGCGGCGTCGCCATGCGCGACACCCAGGGACGTCCCCGCACCGACGCGTCCTCCGAGGCCGGTGAGCTTCGATGACCAGGTCTACCGTCGAGCCGTCGACCCGACCAGGTCCGGACACCGGTCCCGTCGTGCAGGCCGTCACCGTGATCATGGGCACCGTCGTCGCCCTCACCTTCCTCTTCGGCTTCGGCGACGTCCTCAACCTTGCCCTCCGGCTTGGCGTCCCCGCCTGGGTCGCACCACTGGTCGCACCCGCCGTCGACCTGTCCATCCTCGGCCTCCTATTGGGCAGACGACACCTCGCCCTCCACGACGCCACACCAGACCAACTCCGACCAGCCCGCCGACTACTCACCTTCGCCAGCCTCACCACCCTCGCCCTCAACACCGCCGACCCACTCGTCACCGGCGCCTACGGCAAAGCGGCCTTCGACGCCGTCGGCCCACTCCTACTTATCGGCTGGGCCGAAGTCGGACCCGGACTGCTACAGGCCATCAGCACCATCAGCCCTCAACCGAAGGAAACAACCCACGCACACTCCAACGGAACCGATGCCAACACCGACGCCGCCACCACGAACACCGTCGCGATGAGGCCGAGCGAAGGGCCGGCCAGCGATACCACCAGCCGACCAGTAGCCATCACGCCCAACGGCGACCTGCTTGACCGCGCTCGGCACGAAGACACCCGCCACTGGACCATCCACCAGCGGCCCATCTCGGCCGAGACGCTCCGCAAGAACCTGCGCATCAGCGCGACGCGCTCACGGATGCTCGTCTCGATCATCCGAGCCGAACGGTCCGACGACCGAAACGCCGCTGTGGTGGCTGGTCAATCAATGTCGGAATAACCGGATGCCATACCGGGTGTCACGCTGTTGTCCCGGCGGCGGCTCGTCGCCCATTCGGCAATCAAGTTGGCCAACGCACTGACCGCCTGCTCGTACTGCTCGGCAGTCATCGGCACGGTTTCAATCTGGTCGACCGCGTAGTCCCGCCGACGGCGCTCGACCCGAGAATCGTCACTCACGCTGTCCATCATCAGCGGCCACCACAGCATCGAGCGGCATTGGCAGATCACTCGTCTGGGCGACTTGCCGAGATCACGGCCGGATCGGTGACTAACTGACTTGGCCAGACGTCTTCCGGCCTGATCGGCACCTCGTCTCGTTGACCTGCGGGTGCGTCGCGGCGAGCAGGCCTCTGCCCCTGCGCGACAACCGCCGTAGCGCACCGACTGCCGGCCGCTACGCGCACCCAAGATTGTTCTCCAGCGGGGCACGCACTGCGCCACCGGCGGCGCTGAAGACGCCCAACCCCGGTGCCAGAGTCGCACCGGCACACCGGGCTGGTCGCACCGCGCCCTTAGCGACCGGTGCTGTCGGTCAGCTCCTTACGGACCAGCTCCGCAAATCGCTCGTTGCGCACCGCCTCCCCCAGCGGCACTCCGGCGGCCCGTTCGGCGTCGATGGCCCGCTGGATCACCGGCAGCAGCTCGCGGACGACTAGCTTCTCCGCAGCCTCCGTATTCCAGATTACCTTCAGAATTTGGTCGCACTCTTTCTGCGCGACTTTACCATTGGGAGGCAGTTTCAGCGAACCGACCAGCTTCTGTCGAATCATCGCCATCAGGTGATATTGGGCGGGCCGGTAGCCGCGATTGATACGGTGGTTCCGGATCATCCACTCCAATCGGTACCAGGTTGCCGCAGCCGTGTAGTACAGGATCGATGGCTGGCCGGTGACGAACAGTTCGGTACCGCGTGCCTTGATCAGCTCCTGATAGTGGCCTACACGGGACGGTTCGTTTAGAAACATCGCCAGGTACGCGCGGCTGAGTTGGGCCCGGCTGATGACCCGGGTCTTCTCCACGTCCTTGCGTTCACTGTACTGTTTCGCCCGACGCTCATAGAACAACTGGCGCGGCTTGTCCCAGCCAAGGGTGAAAAAATCCTCCAGTTCCTTGTGGAAGTCCTCCCGTGCGGCTAGGTCCTCGTCGCTGACCGGGGTCTGCTGGTTGGTTGCGGCCACAATACCCTGGATCACGTCCTCGTCCACCGAGTGAACGATGTGGACGCTGACGAAAACTTGGTCGGTGAGTTGATCACGCTCGTGGAACAGCACGTGACAGGTCTGGCAGCCATTCACGATCTGAAAATCGTCCAACACGAAATCGTCGCCGACGCGGTCCAGTCTCCGGGTCACGATAGTGATGCCGTTGTTCATCACAGCGAACCTTTGCCGCTTGTCTCGATCCCGCAGGCTGTCCCGAATACCGCTGTTGACCCTGTTGTAGCCCTGGAAGGCACGTACGTTGCTCTCAAACAGGTTCTCACGCAGTTTGCCCGAGCCGTCGTCCAATATGGTGCAGACCAACTCCGGCGCGGAAATCAGCCTCACAAACGACTGTTCAACGCCGGGGCCCGCTGGCACCGCGAACTGTTTCGGTACCGGCAGGGTGACCCGGACGGTGCTAGTCGCCTGCTGGTACAACGTGCGCAGCTCCCGCCAGTTCACGCAGCGCACGTCGGTCGTATCGAATCGGTTGAGCTTGTCCAAATGTTTCTCGGCCGATCGCGCCTTACGGTTGACCATATCCGAGATTTGATCGCCGGTGGTCACATAACGGACGTGCAGTTGCGGCAGTTGGCCGGCCAGCCGGGCCGAGTTTTCGAACACGGCGTCCAGGCAGTCACGCAAGCTCGCCACGTCGGTCGACACATCGTACGGGATCCTGCCGGCCCCACACAGGTGACCGAGATTCTCTGCCAGGTCCGAGATCACCTTGGTTTCGAACTTGCCGCTGGTCTTGGCCTGGATGATCACTACCTGCACTTGCGGCCGCTTGCGTTTCATCGCCGCCTGCACTTCCGTCGGGTCCCGGTACAGGTCCCCATCGATCAGGACGGCGTACGCGTCGATGCCGAGATCGTTACCGCCCCCGGTGCGGTACACGTCTGGGTTGAATGGATCGTTATAATACGAACTGAGCACGCAATAAGCAGCAAATGCCTCGAACGCCTCGGACTCCGGCAATTCGGTCAAGTCCTGGTCCTGCTGGAAGCCCTTGACCAGGCTCTCGATCACCTTCTCCACGGCGGGTTCACTCCTTGCACGGGCATCAGTCACGCCGAGCGCGGACGATGACTTCTTCGACGGTCAACGGGCTCGACGGGTGGTAGCTCAGGCAGATTGGGGTGCGGATCTTCTGGAACGCCAAACCCTCGGCGACGGCGTAGAACTGGCCGGCGCCCAGCCGGGAGATGTCCGGCACCGAACTGGATTTCGCGGCTGCCATCTCCTTGGCAGCGGCGATCTGCGGCGGACTGTTGAGGAAGCCGAAGAATTGCGTAGCAGCGTTGCCGGAAATCCGATTGTGGATGCCGCGCGGCGCCTGTGTGGCGAACACCAGGCCGAGTCCGTACTTGCGGGCCTGCGAGGCCAACGCAAGGGTGCTGTACGTGCTTGCGGTAAGCGAACCGGACGGGGCGATGGTCTGCGCCTCGTCCATGACCAGCAGCCCGCCGAGTGGCCGGTCTCCGGCGGGATGCTGCTTGATCCAGGCGAACAGGGCCATTTGGAGTTGGTTGACGAAGCTCTGCCGTTGTTCCTCGGCAGGCAAGCCGATCAGGCTGATCACCGAGATCCGGGCGCGTTTGCCAGCCGCCGGGGTGAGCAGCACGCCCGGGTCCGCCGGCTCGCCAACGCCGCCGAACAACGGATCGTTGATCATAGCCGCGCGCAGTGTTTGCGCCATGTCCGCGGCCATTTCGTGCGCTTTGGCCAGTGGTGTTACGTCATCGGGCAGGTCACCGAGCAGGTCCAGGAAATAGCTGAGCTCGCCGCCAGCCTCGTGCGCGAAGTACTGCAACGCCTGGTTGAGAACCGCGCGGGACCGCTCGGCCTTCGCGGTTGCGCCGTCGGCGCGGGCGCGTGGTGCGAGCGCGGCGACAGCAGTGTCGATGGCCTGGCGGAACTCGTCCGGGTCGTCGGCGACCGCGGCGAAGTCGGGGAGCGGGCGAAACGTCAACGGCCGGCCTGTTTCCCGACGGGGCGTCCAGACCACGACGTCGGTGTTGCGAAGGTAGTCGTCGGCGCGGACCGAGTCGTCGGGTCCCCAAGCGTCCGGTGGCTGCGGCCATGAGTCGCCGAGCCGGGCCAGGTCGTTGTTGGGATCGAGCACGATGGCAGACACGCCACGCAGCGCACATTCCTCGACCAGCCGGCGGATCAACACCGTCTTACCCGACCCGGAACCGGCAAAAATCGCCGTGTGCTTTCGCAACGATTCCAACGCGATCGTCACCGCCGCGCCGGTGTCGATCCGGTCGCCGACGTGCAGCGTCACCGGGTCCACCGTCACCCCACCTGATGTCGCAGTGGCAAGGTTGGTGGTGTCCGGGTCGGCCATCGGCCAGGAGACATCGGACGGTCGTGGCGCAGGGGTCGGTTCGGGTTCGGGACCCGGTGGCTCCGCGTCATCCGGCGGGTCGCCGAACACCGCGCGCAGCAAGGCGGTGTGGCTGGCCGGGCGGCGACTGAGCAACCATGCGTTGAACTGAGCCGGTGGCTGGGTCGCAGCTAGTCGCTCCAATGCCACGAACGTGCGGAGGTCTGTCTCCAATGTCTCCTTTGGCAGTCGGATCACGACTCCGCCCGCCGTCTCGAATTCCTGGACCTTCTGTCGGGTCTTGCGACCGTTCGACCAATCGCCGGTGCGCAATAGGTAGACTTTACGTTTCGGCGCCGCCGGGTCCAGGCCGGTGGTACTCAGGACTCGGTCAATCCGGTTGATCACCGCTCGCCCATCACTCCACGCGATCGCCCGAAACGACCAATAAATCTTGTCCTCGGTGCTCTCGTCCAAGGTCCGTCGCAGTTCGGCGTGCAGGGCCGGATTGCCGGCGGCCATCGTCTCCGTAAGCACCTCGTACTGGAAGCGTTCTTCGCCCTGTTCGGCGACCCACCGATTCAAGGCGGGACACAAGAGGTCCGGTACGCGCTGATCCTCCTGGTACGGGTCGAGCGCCTTGTCGACCTCCGCGATGAGGTTGACATCGTTCACCAAGGCGGCCAGCTGTCGGTCTATCTCGGTGAGCGCGCCATGATCGACCGGAACGTTTGCGGGCCCCGGTCGCGGCGCGGCGGCGTCAGCGCGGCTCGACTCGGCGAGGCTGCTCAGTTCGATGACCTCATTTGCATCCAAGCACGCCTGAATGTGGGTGTCGACCCGGCGAATGAGGCCGCGAGCGGTGAACCGAACCGCGTCGGCGAACGCCTCCAAACTTATTGGCCAACTCGGATAGGGCGGAACGAAGCCAGCCTTTTCAAATTTGAGCGCGAACCGTCTTTCAATAAGCGCCTGCCCTACCGCCGCCGTCGGGATCGTATCCAATTGTTCGGCACGGCGGAATCGTTGCTCGACAGAGCCTGGCGCAAAGTCCCGGATGCCCTGCCAGACCAAGTCCATACAGGCGACCAGAACCAGTGACCGGCGGGTGGCTTCGCGCAGCTCCATGAGCCCGCTGCCGACATCCTCGAACAACCGCCGCCTAGGCAATCCTATCGGGTCCGATATAGCGTCGGAAGTAGTCTCAGATGTAGCGCTGTCGGTTCCTCGCTCCGACTGCTTGATCAGCGTATCGATTTGATCCAGCGCGATCACACTTGGTCCAGTGAGCGCGATCAACTTGAACAGTTCACTGACCATTTCGTGCGAAGTCCTAGCGTCGGCACGAAGGCCCCATTCGGCTCGTTCGCCAACTACCGATTCGCTTTCCGAGGAAAGGTAGGCGATGCCGACCTCCCTGGTTGTCACCGAATCGCTGGCGAGCAGCGCCAAGGCTCGCAGAGTGTGCCCGCATTCGAATGCGAGCCGCCGATCAACCTGATCCAGCGCCTCTACCATGCCATCAAGCCCGGCCCGGGTTGGTTTGTCCAGTCCCACGAGTTGCCGATGCAAGGGTTCGGGCAAGTTGAGTTTCCGGGACAGTTCCCGCCGCAGGATGACGCCCTGTTCCAAACCGTCAGTGCCGAACTGGAGCAGCCCGCTGAGCACGTCGAGCACAACCTTCTGCCAGAAAGATCGTTCGTGCCGTAGTTCAAGGGCGAAGAAGTAGCCGTCCGCCGCGCTGACTCGCTTCCGTACGGTGGCGACGAGGTGGGTCTTGCCCGAACCGGGCCGTCCGGTGACGACCACGCCGATCGGGCTCTCCGCGTCACTAGCCTTGGCGTCAGCGAAGCCAGCCATGACCGTCCGCAACGCCCGATCGTTAAGGCCGTCGACGTGCGCCTCGGGCTCCGTCCACACGCTTTCCCTGGTGGGCGCCCAGTTGGTCTTGGCTAGTTCCGTCAGTGCGTCGCGTTCGGCCGCCTTCATGACTGTTCGATGGACAGCAGGTGCACGTCCTCTCCGCCGGTGCGCAGCGCTGCGGCCCGGTCGGCCGGGGTCAGCGTTTTCTGGTTGAACTCAGGATTGAGCCGCACTGACGGTTCCAGGGCTAGCCGCAGAAGGGCGGCGTCCAGGTCGGAACGCGCCACGTCGGGGAAAGCGCGCCGCAGCCGAGTCAGGCTGACACCGGCACCAGGGGCGGTAGCCAATTCGGTGTACGCGGCGCAGATTCGATCCGTGATGTCAACGGCCGGGGCTGTCGACTCGTCGTCGAGGACAAAGATGTCCGCGATACGCAGGTCGGATCGTGCCATGAAAACGGCGAACCGGCGGGTCAGCGAGTATTGCAGCCGTGTGGCTTTTGGAGCGCCCTTCGGGGTGGGGCTGCCCAGTTCGTCACTGCAGCGCCGCCAACCCTCGTCGGTCAGTTCGTGCACCCATGCCCTGTATCGACCGGTCTGCCGCGCCTTGATGTAGCCCAACTCGACCAGATGTTCCCTCTCCTCCTTCTTGATCTTGATGCCCAGTTCGTCCGCGAGGTTGGCATTCGACGCCTCGCGGATCAGGGTCATCAGCGCGAGCAGCGCAGATCGTTCCGGCAGTGTCAGGTGCGGGTCCGCCATGGGTCCGAACGTACCTGGATACCGACATGACGGGGAGAGTCATCGCCGGAATGACGCATTGATCCCGATGGGCCTTGACGCTGGGCATTAACACGAAAGGAGTAACCGCGACGGGGTCGGCGCACGAGCCAACGCCGGGGAGTACACCAATCCGGTCGGCGTTGTCCTTAGTCAAGACGGCCTCCCACGCTCCGGGGCCATGTGAGTGGAAGCTCCGTGGCGCCGCACCGTCCTCGGTTGGCTCACCCCCTTCACCGCGACGGCAAAGGAGGCACGGCCTCACCAACGACCAGAGTGACGACGCCGAGCACCCCTACCGCCTAGGCTGGTCACTCGCCCGCGTCGGCAACCGCTGGAGCATGTCCAAGAACCGGAAAGTTCTGGTTGTGAAACCCGACGTAGGTCATAGATCATGGCCCCAGACAGGCCGCGAGTCGCTGAGCTGCGCATTCGCGCCTTAGATCGGCGAAGTTTAGGGCACTAATTCGGGAAGCATGCTTGCCGCGTCAGGTCCACGCCGAGTCCTCTCGCAGGTGCAACCCTGGCTTGTGCCGTACCCTGCACGGCACGCCAGCACCGCCACCCCGGCATGGCAGGCGCATAGACGTCGGCTGGCCACAGATGACGTGCCAACCACCGGTGTATTCGTTGCGGGCCAGGAACACTCGTTCCCCGCTGTCCGCGGTGGCCTGAACCGTCCGGTTGGCGTAGGTTCGCTCGACGGTGTATCGGTCGGCAACATCGGATGTCGCCTGATCAGCAAGCATCCAGCGCTTGACTTCTAGCGCCGCGCCGCGAGTCGGCGGCGTGGCCATCTCGCGCTGCCACTGTTCAGCAGCCTCCGCTTCCTCGCGCACCTTTCGGGCCGCCGCATCAGCCTGCTCGATCTCCCATCGCGAGCGCCCCTGAGACCGCTTGCTGTGCGTTCCGCACGGCTGCTTCTTCTTGTTCACACACTGCTCACCGGGCGCAGCCTGGCAGACCGGGCACTCGTAATTGTCCCGGGCAGGGTCGTGCACGACGACAACAGTGTCGTCATACAGACCCGTGCCTCGCGGATCCACGAACCGGGAGACGAATTTGGTCACACCGTAGGTGACGGACTCAAAGCCGCCGTTGCGACCAACCACCAGCTCAGTGATGGGACCGTACTTACGAAGCGCCTCGGCCGGGTGTCAACGGTCATTGGGAACTCCGGGCGGGCGGACAGCTGGTCTGCGGGCTGGCGGACAGTACTTGTCCGGGCTGATGGACAGCGGTTCTCCGGATCTTGGTTAGGTCAAGGGGACCACCCCCTTGCCCGCGATGGCTTCGGCGAGGCGGTGGCTGTCCGCCTTTTGGTGGGTGACCAGGTGGGCGTGGTGCAGTAGCCGGTCGACGGTGGCCGTGGCGAGGGTTTTCGGCATGATCGAGTCGAACCCGCTGGGATGGATGTTGCTGGTCACCGCGATCGAGCGGCGTTCGTAGGCGGCGTCGATGATCCGGTAGAACGCCTCGGCGGCGTCCTGCCCGGCGGGCAGCATCCCGATGTCGTCGACGACGATGAGGTCGCAGCCGCAGATCCGGGAGATCGTGCGGGCCACCGAGCCGTCGACCTTGGCTTTGCCGACCGCGGCGGTCAAGGTTTCCAGGGTGAACCAGGACACCCGCATGTCGTTCTCGATCGCCGAGTGCGCGAGGGCTTCCACGAAGTGCGACTTCCCGGTGCCCGACGGCCCCGCGACGGCCAGGTTCTCTTGTCTTCCAATCCATTCCAATGTGGACAGTGAGTTCTGGGTAGCCTCGGAGATCGAGGATTCCTCGGCGCGCCAGGAGGAGAACGTCTTGCCGGTGGGGAAGTTCGCGGTCTTGCGCCGCATCCGCCGGGTCGCGGCGCCGCGGCCGGTGACTCCTCGCCGAGCAGGACGCGCAGCACCTCGGCGGGATCCCAGCGTTGCGCCCGCGCGGTGGCCAGGACGTCGGGTGCGGCTTTGCGCAGGTAGGGCCAGCCGCATCCGGCGCAGCACCAGGTCCAGTTCCTCAGGCGCAGGGCGGGGGCTTTGGGGGCTGCTCACTGGCCGAACACCTCCCCAGCCGCGCTGGTGCCCGGTTGCGCGGAGTGGGCCTCATCGGCCACCACCACGTCACTCGGCGGCCCGGGAGGAGGTCAGGTGGTCCAGGATCGAGGCGAGGTCGTCCTCGGCGAACCGGCCCGCGATCGCCGCCAGCCCCCAGCGCGTCGTCGACCCGGCCGGCATCCAGGATCGCCGCCAGTTCCACCGCGCGGGCCATCTTGACCCCGGATCCGGGTCACCCCGGTCGCAGCGGCTTCGGCTTCGACCAGCCACCGGCGAGCACCCTCGCCGAGGGCGAGGAACGCGACCTCCTCCGGAGTGCGTGCCCTGACCTTCGGCGGGCGAGGCAGATTCCCGCCCGGATGGTGCGGGTAGTGCGCGTCGTCGATGCGGAGAAACCCGGAGTGGACAGCACATGCCGGGCGATCCTCGGTCAGCCCCGGCGGTGGTGTCGCCGACGATGACCAGCTCGTCGCCGGTGACGCGGGCCCAGACCTTGCTGCCCTGGTGCCCGTCGGGGGTGGAGTAGCGCACCGACCCGAACCGGATCGTCTGGTCATCGTCGACCAGGCGCTCCTCGCCGAGGGCGATCGCGTGCGGTTCGGCGGGCAGGACGTGCAGATGCTGCAGTTCGGTGGCCAGCCGGACATCCGGAGCGGCCCCGGTCTCGCCGGTGGGTGCGGGCGTTGACCCGCTCGCACCACTCGACACACGCGTCCGCCAGGTCGGCGAACGTCGAGTAGGCGGGCAGCAGGTTCGCCGTGGTGGGCACCAGGTCCGCCTTGGCGATCTTGACGGTGTGCTCGGCGCCGCCCTTGGACTCGGGGTCGAACGGCTCACACGTTTCGACTTTGCAGCCGTAATACCGGCCCGCCGGCGACGATCTCAGGGTGACGTACCGGCACCCCGGCGACCCGGTCCATCGTCACCGTCCGGGGGTTGTCGGTCAGGCAGATATGTTGGTGCGCCACCGATCCGACGCAAACGTNGCAATCCACACAGGACACCAGAGTGCCCAAGGTCTGGTCCCCATGCGGGCAGCACCACGCGGAAGCGCGACCACGACAGCCACGCGCAGAACAACTGCGTGCGCCGCCCGCCGACTCGAGGGCCCTCACCCCAGTCGAACTGCATCCACATCCCCGGCTCCGGGGTCCACGGCCGGTACTTGCGGCGGTGGCCGGCCTTCCACGCTGCTTTCGCCTCGGCGACCGCGCGTCGGGTTGTGCGGTCGGTGCCGGTGAACCCCATCGCGACCAGCCGCTGATGCACCACATCGGCGCGGACCCGGCCCTGGGAGTTCGCCACCAGTTCCTCGATCTTGCCCAGGAACGGGTCGATCCCACGAGCCCGCCGCGCCGGGGTGAACGGGTCACCACCCGCGTCGCGGATCGCGACATAACGGGCGACGGTCTTCTCATCCACCCCCGCCAGCTCCGCTGCCGAGTGCGCACAGCGTGTCAAATCGAACGCTTCCAAGATGTCCATGATTTCCCTGTCAGACTTGGTCAAGGGACTCCTCCGGCCGCACGGGCGGGCAACTGATCAGCAACCAGAGCCAACCCCCGCCGGAGGGGTCCCTACCTGCATTGATGTCAGGGCGTTGTCCCGGAGATCTCATGTCCATCGACCCGGAGATTTCATGTCCGCCCACCCGGACCGAACTGTCCGCCCACCCGGATTTTTTCATGTCCGCTGGCACCGGGGACAACCGACTAGTCACGGCCACCGAGCCATGCTCGGTCCACTCTTGCCCGATAACAAGATCACCGACTCGGGCCCACGCAATAGGCTCGCCGCACCAACCGTCATACAAAATCGCGCCGCTCATGTTCCTATCCTGCACTGACGACCCCAGCATTGCGCTGCGCTGGCGGACCGTGACGGCGTGCATCACCTCGAGCTTGGCCACCTACGTGTCCTTACCGCCAGGAATGCCGCACGGCGTCCGACGTCCTGCAGGTTCAGGTAGGCGGCAGGCGAAGCTATTGATCTCGGTGACCTGGGGCGGCTCGGGGCAGTCGGCTGAGACCAATTCCTCGGAGCCGCTTTCTGACCCCGCAACCACACCTCGGCTTCCTCGTCGACGAGGGCACTAGCGTGAGCCAACTCTGGACCGGAGAGTCGCGCGGCCAATACGGGGCGAGTACAGACGCAACTACCCACAGCATGACTGATCAACTCATGCATCGGCCCGGCCCACAAGACCACATATAACAAAATGGACACGAACCAATGGTTCGTGTCCAAGAACCCGAGAGTTCGGGTTCTGACAAGTTGTGGAGCTGAGGGGAATCGAACCCCTGACCTTCTCGATGCGAACGAGACGCGCTACCAACTGCGCTACAGCCCCTTGATCGTGCTCGTAGAGCTTAGCAGCGCCCTACGAGCACCTCACGCAGGGGGGTCACTCTCCGACCGCACGCCGGTATGGCCCGGTCCCCGGCTCGTCGAGCTCCTCGAACGCCGGGTCCTCGTCGTCGAGGTCGACGACCACCGCGCTGCGGCGGACGCGGGATGTCGGGGACGGGCGGCGCTCGACCACCTCGCGGCGGACCGGCTCCACGACCTCGACGTCCTCGACCTCCGTGCGCTCCTCCTCCACCGAAGGCGCAGACGAAGACGAAGGCGCCGCAACGGAACCCGGAGAAGACGGGCGCCGCGGCGCGCGGGTGCTGTTGAAGCGGGCGAGGCGGCGCTGCCGGATCTCCTCCTCGATGCGCACCTGGCGGCGCAGGTACACGAGGTAACCGACGAGCACGACGTCGACCGCGCCGTGGCCCCACCACACCAGCGGGATGACGAAGCCGGCGACGGCCGCCGTGGCCACCGCGATCACCAGGAGGATGACGACGACGCGCTGCCGGAAGCTGTACTTCGCGCGGGCTGCGATCTCGGCGGCTTCGGGGTCGAAACCACCCCGGCCGGGACGGTAGCCCGACCGGTCGCGTTCGGCCCGCGAACCGCGCTTGGGCTGCGGGAGCGGCTCCGGTTCGGGTTCCGGCTCGTCGACGTCGTCCTCAAGTTCGAGCTCGGCCTCCAGCTCGGCGAGGTCGTCCTCGACCGAGGGCCGGGACTTCCCGGGATCGGACATGGCGAATTCCTCCCGGTCTTCGTTGCGTCCACTACGTACGACCCTGGCCGCGAGCGCCGAGTCGGCCGTCCTCGCGACCTGCTGCCGCCGGCGCGCGACCATAGGCACGAGAACGACGAGCCATGCCGCGGCGAGCGCGACGATGATCACGGAGCTGGGCATCTCCCGTCACCTCCCCCGATCCTTCCACCACGAATCACGTTAGTCACAGGAGTAACAGATCGGACGGAGACTCGCCGGGTTCGATCACGGAAAAGCCTCACCGGATTAGGTGAAACTCACAGCATGTGGTAACGCGGCTACTGACCCGGGTGGGTAATCACCTTCAGGCGTAGTCGGCGCGGCCCGCCGCGACCAGCCGCGACACCAGCCCGGACCCGGTCTCCTCGCGCGTGACGGCGTAGCAATAGTGGTCCCGCCAAGAGCCTGCGACGTCGAGGTAACGCTCGAACAGCCCCTCCTGCCGATAGCCCGCCTTCGTGAGAACTCGCAGGCTGGCGGCGTTTTCCGGTCGCACGGTGGCCTCCAGCCGGTGCAGCCCGGCCGGGCCGAAGGCGTGGTCGGTGACCAGGGCGACGGCGGCCGTCGCGACCCCGCCGCGGACCACTTCGGACGACACCCAGTAGCCGATCCAGGCCGACCGCAGTGACGCCCGGATGACGTTACCCACCGTGATCTGACCGGCCAGACGACCGTCCAGGGTGATGGTGAACGGCAGGCACTGACCACGCCGAGCGAGCGAACGTAACGCCGCCCACTGCGACGGCCACGACCAGAAGGCGTTGCGTTCCGGCCACGGGCCGACGCCGGTCGGCTCCCACATCTCGAGGTGCGCCCGGTCCCGGAGCCGGATCCGGCTCCACTCACCGGCGTCGCGCAGCCGGACCGGCCGGATCGCGACCTCGCCCGCGGGCACCCGCAGCGGGCCCAGCCGGGCCGGCCAGCCCGGGTGCCGGCTTTCGACCGGGTAGGACACGCCCGACACGGAGTTCATCAGGCCCGTTGCGCCAGGAAGGTGACCTGGACCTGTTCGCCCGCGGACACCTCGGTCAGCTCCTCCGGCACGTTGATCAGGCAGTTCGCTTCGGCCAGCGACGCGAGCAAGTGCGCCCCGGACTGGCCGAGCGGCTGGACCAGGTACTCGCCGTTGGACTCGTCGCGCAGCAGCTGGCCGCGCAGGAACCCGCGCCTGCCCTCGGTCGACGTGATCGGCGACAGCAGCCGCGCCCCGACGATCCGGCGGTGCGGGTTCCGGGTCCCGCGCGCCGCGCGGATCAGCGGACGCACCAGCACCTCGAACACGACCAGCGCGCTCATCGGGTTGCCCGGGATGAGGAACGTCGGCACCGAGTCGGGGCCGAGCCTGCCGAAGCCCTGGACCGAGCCGGGGTGCATCGCCACCCGCGTCATGTCGATCCGGCCGAGGTCGGACAGCGCGGCGTGGACCTCGTCGCCGGTGGCGCCCCCGGCGCCGCCCGCGACCACGACGATCTCCGACATCAGCAGCCGGCCCTCGACGATCTCCCGCAGCCGCTTCGGCTCGCTCGGCACGATGCCGACCCGGCTGACCTCGGCACCCGCGTCCCGGGCGGCCGCGGACAGCGCGTACGAGTTGACGTCGTAGACCTGCCCGACCGACGGCGTCCGGTCGACGTCGACCAGTTCGTCGCCGACGGACACGATCGACACCCGCGGCCGCGGGTAGACGAGGACCTTCGCCCGGCCGACGGCGGCCAGCAGGCCCACCTGCGCCGAGCCGATCGTGTCGCCGCGGCGCACCGCGACGTCGCCGATCTGGACGTCCTCGCCGGCCCGGCGCACGTATCCCGCCGACGGCACCGAGCGGTGCACGGTGACGCGGGCCTGGTGCCCGTCGGTGTAGGCGAGCGGCACGACCGCGTCGGCGAGTGTCGGCAGCGGCGCGCCGGTGTCGACCCGCACGGCCTGGCCGGGCTGGAGCCGCCGCGGCTGGCGCGAGCCCGCCGCGATCTCCCCGACGACCGGCAGCTGCACCGGCTCCTGCCCGGCGGTGCGCACGTCGACGCTGCGCACGGCGTACCCGTCGATCGCGGCCTGGTCGAACCCGGGCAGCGCGTGCTCGGCGACCACCTCCTCGGCGCAGAGCAGCCCCTGGGCCTCGGAGATCGCCACGCGCACCGGCTGAGGCCGGACGGCGGCGTCCAAGGTCATCAAGATCTGCGCGTCGACCGAGCGCAGCTCGGCCTCGTCCCCGGCCACCTCGGGCCGCGCCGCGTCGAGGGATTCCGTCATGGGCGCTCTGTCCCGAGCCGTTCCGTCAGCCACGCCCGTAAAGATGGACCGTACTCGGGCGTTTCAAGCGCGAAATCGACCGCGGCACGCAGGAAACCACCCGGATTCCCCAGGTCGTGGCGGCCGCCGCGGTGGACGACGACGTGCACCGGGTGTCCCTCGCTGATCAGCAGCGCGACCGCGTCGGTCAGCTGCAGCTCGCCGCCGCTGCCCGGGGTGATCCGCTTCAGCGCGTCGAAGATCGCCCGGTCGAGCAGGTAGCGCCCGGCCGCGGCGTAGGTCGACGGCGCGTCCTCCGGCTTCGGCTTCTCGACCATCCCGTGCACCCGCTTGACGTCTTCGTCGTCGGTGTCGGTGACGTCGAAGACGCCGTACGGCGAGATCTCGGCCTTCGGGATGTCGAACGCGCACAGCACGCTGCCGCCGTACTGGGCGCGGACCGCGCTCATCCGGTCCAGCACGCCGGTGGGCAGCACCAGGTCGTCCGGGAGCAGCACGGCGACGGCCTCGTCGTCGGGCTTCAGGTTCGGTTCGGCCTGCGCGACGGCGTGGCCGAGGCCGAGCGCCTGCTCCTGGATGGCGGTCTCGACGGCCAGCAGCTCCGACCCGCGGCGCACCTTGGCGAGCAGCTCGGTCTTGCCCTTGGCCTCGAGGTTCTGCTCCAGCTCGGGCTGCTTCTCGAAGTACTTGACGACCGCGTCCTTGCCCGGCGAGGTCACGATGACCAGGCGTTCCGCACCCGCGGCGGCGGCCTCCGCCGCGACCAGCTCGATCCCCGGGGTGTCCACCACCGGCAGCAGTTCCTTGGGCACGGCCTTCGTCGCCGGAAGGAACCGTGTCCCCAGGCCGGCGGCAGGCACGATGGCGGTTCTGAACGTCTGGGTGGTTGCGGCGCCCGTCATGGGCGCAAAGCCTAACGTGAGGTCATGCATGCGCTGGGCAATGAGCACCTGAGCAAGCCGGAGTGGCGCGACCGGCTGACGCGCGCGCGGGCGGACCAGACGGCCGAATCCCACGCCCGCGAAGCATCCGCGCTGGTCAGCATGGTGTCGAAGGTCACAGTGAGGACTGTGTGCGCCTACCTGCCGTTCGGCACCGAACCGGGCACGACCGCCCTCGTCGACGCGCTCGCGGCCGGGGGCGCGCGAGTGCTGCTGCCGGTGATCCTGCCGGAGCCGGGTCCGCTCGACTGGGCCGAGTACACGGGCGAGGCCGACCTCGTGCCCAGCCGGTTCCGCGGCATCCGCGAGCCCGGCGGGAAACGCCTGGGTACCGGCGCCGTGGGGGCGGCGGAGCTGATCTTGGTGCCCGCGCTGGCCGTGGACCACCGGGGCGTCCGGCTCGGCCGGGGCGCCGGCCACTACGATCGCTCGCTGGTGTTCGCCGCGGCCGGCGCGACGCTGCTGGCGGTGGTCCGCGACGAAGAGCTGGTCGAACGGCTGCCCGGGGAACCTCACGACGTGCGCATGAGCGGGGCCTTGACACCGGGTCGAGGCGTGCTCGAGCTGCCGATGTGAGCAACGAGGAATTGCTTTCGGGGAATGCTTTCAAGCACAATCGGGTTAGCACTCTGGTCGGATGAGTGCCAGCAAAGGAGCCGTCAGTGCCTACGTACCAGTACGCCTGCAAAGAATGCGACCACCGGTTCGAAGCCGTGCAGTCGTTCTCGGACCCCAGCCTGACCGTGTGCCCGCAGTGCTCCGGCGTACTGCGCAAGGTCTTCAGCGCGGTCGGCGTGGTCTTCAAGGGCAGCGGGTTCTACCGCACCGACTCGCGCGACTCGAGCAAGTCGAGCACCGCGTCGACGCCGGCGAAGACCGAGACCAAGACGGAGTCGAAGCCGGACACGAGCGCGGCATCATCCTCCTCGGGTACGACAAAAACGGCCGCCGCGACATCCTGACGCCGGAGGTTGTCCACAACACCCCCGTTGTCCACAGATGCCGGATGCGGCCCTTCCGGCGGCCCGTCCGGCTTCCCTAACGTCGATCTCGTGCGGCACACCGCCGCATCCGATCCGGCCGAGGGGGCCCCGTGGACGTCCTGTCGAAGCTCCACCCTCCCGTTCTCACCCGGCTGCCGGGCAGGCGGACGCGGCTGATCCGCCGCTGGCTCGCCGCCTGCTTGCTGCTGATCGGGGTGCTGCTGTTCGCCCACCCCGGTTCCGCGCGGGGCGCACCGACGACTCCGACCGTCGTCGCGGCCCGCGACCTCCCTTCCGGCGCCACCTTGCGCGCCGGCGACGTCCGGCTGGCCGACTTCCCCGACGAAACCCGGCCCGAGGGCGCGCTGAGCACCCTGGATGCCCTCGACGGGCGCCTGCTGGCGGGCGCCGTCCGTGCCGGTGAACCCCTGACCGACGTCCGCTTGGCCACGGTCCTCCCCGGCTCGGGTGATCCCGGGACGGCGACGGTGCCGGTCCGGCTGGCCGACGCGGCCGTCGCCGGGTTGCTGGAGCCCGGCCGGCACGTCGACGTCGTGGCCGCGCCCGAACCCGGGACGCCCGCGTCCGTGCTGGCCGCCGGCGCGACGGTGGTCGAGGTGGGCCGTCAGGACCCGTCACCGAAGGCGCTCGGCCCGCCCGACAAGGGACCGCTCGTGCTGCTTCGACTCCCGGAAGGGATCGCGACCAGGGTGGCGGCGGTTTCACTGGAGCGTCCGGTAACGGTTACTCTCCGCTAGCCCGCACCCGCCGAGACGGGCGACGGCGTCCCCTTCCCCGGTTCCTGAGGAGAGCAAGATGTTCAAAGGCTTCAAGGACTTCCTGATGCGCGGCAACGTCGTCGACCTCGCCGTCGCGGTGGTCATCGGCTCGGCGTTCACGGCCATCGTCACGGCGTTCACCAACGGCCTGATCAAGCCGCTGATCAGCACGATCGGCGGCACGGACGCCGCGAACGGCCTCGGCTACCAGATCTTCGACAACAACAAAGCCACGTTCTTGGACTTCGGCGGCGTCATCAACGCGGCGATCAACTTCGCGCTGGTCGCGGCGGTGGTCTACTTCGTCATCGTGATGCCGGTGAAGAAGGTGCAGGAACGCCGCAAGCGCGGCCAGGAGCCGGGCCCGTCGGAGCCGACGGACGTGGAGCTGCTGATCGAGATCCGCGACCTGCTGCGCGCGCAGCACCAGCGCGGCAACGACCGCGACTGACGCGGTCAGCGGTCGTGGTGCGGCGGCCGGTTCTCCCGGTACCAGTCGTCCGGGAGACCGGAGCGCCGCTCGGGATCGCGCTCGTCGGAGGTCGTCTCGGGCAGGACGTCCCCGAAGATCTCGTCGACCCGGCGGCGCTGGTCGCTGCTGGCCTTGGGGTCGCGTTTCTGACCGGGCATACCCCCAGTCTCCCACGACGCGTTCGTTGACAACTCCAGAGTGAAGCCGGGGGCGACGAAGTCTCCGTCCCCCCGGATCCGCAACGGAAGATCAGACCTCTTCGATGCCCGAAAGTTCGTCGATCACGTGCGGCACGAGCGAGGTCAGCGTCGCCATCCCGTCGCGGACCGCGGACCGCGAGCCGGCGAGGTTGACCACCAGGGTGCTGCCCGACACCCCGGCGAGCCCACGCGAAATCCCGGCGTCGACCGCACCGGCGGCCAGGCCGGACGCGCGGATCGCTTCGCTGATGCCCGGGATGGGGCGGTCGAGCACACCGGCGGTGGCGTCGGGGGTGCGGTCACGCGGCAGCACACCGGTGCCGCCGACGGTGATCACCAGGTCGGCGCCGCCGATCACGGCCGTGTTGAGCGCGTTGCGGATCGCCGCGGTCTCGGCTTCGACGACCACGACACCGTCGACGATGAAGCCCGCTTCTTCGAGCAGCTCCGTGACCAGCGGGCCAGTGGTGTCCTCGTGTTCGCCGTGCGCCACGCGATCGTCCACGATGACCACGAGGGCCCGGCCCAGCCGTTGTGCACTCCGTTCCATGGCGCCCACCGTAGTCGGTTTCGCCCTCCCGGCGCCGGGAGGTGCCGGGTGAGTTCTGACGATTCGGTGACGTGGGCACGCGAGCCGGGGTGCGCCCCGGGCCAGGCGCCTAGCGTGGCCGGTATGCGCGTGCTGGTCACCGGCGGAGCCGGGTTCATCGGGTCTCACATCGCCGATCTCCTGGCGGACGGGGGTGACGAGGTCGTGGTGCTGGACAACCTGCTCCCGACGGCCCACGGATCCTCCACCCCGCCGCCGTACACCGGCAGGCACCGCTTCCTGCGCGGCGACGTCACCGACGCCGAAATCGTCGCGGAGCTGCTGGACGGCGTCGACGCGGTGTGCCACCAGGCGGCGGTGGTCGGGCACGGGATCGACCCGTCGGACGCGCCGTCGTACGCCCTGCACAACGACTACGGCACGGCGGTGCTGCTGGCCGGGATGCACGCGGCCGGGGTGCGGAAGCTGGTGCTGGCGTCGTCGATGGTCGTCTACGGCGAAGGCCGGTACTCGTGCCCGGACCACGGCGTGGTGGTGCCGTCGCCGCGTCGCCGGTCCGATGTGGACGCCGGCCGGTTCGAGCCGCGGTGTCCCTCGTGCGAGGCCGAGCTGAGCTGGGCGCTCGTGCCCGAGGACGCGCCGCTGAACCCGCGCAGCACGTATGCGGCGACGAAGCTCGCGCAGGAACACCTGGCCGGTGCGTGGGCGCGCCAGACGGGCGGCGCCGCGTGGGCGATGCGCTACCACAACGTCTACGGCCCGCGGATGCCGCAGAACACGCCGTACGCCGGGGTCGCGTCGCTCTTCCGCTCGGCGCTCGTGCGCGGCGAGGCACCGCGGGTCCTGGAGGACGGCCGCCAGCAGCGCGACTTCGTCCACGTGCACGACGTCGCGAGGGCGAACGTCCTCGCACTGCGCACGGACGGCCCGGCAGGCGACATCATGCCGGTGAACGTCTGCTCCGGCACCCCGCACACGGTCGGCGAGCTGGCGGAGGAGCTGGCCCGGGCGTGCGACGGCCCGGCACCCCAGGTGATCGGCGGCGCGCGTGCCGCCGATGTCCGTCACGTCGTCGCCGATCCGGCCCGTGCCCGCGAGCTGCTGGGATTCACCGCGGAAATCGGCTTCGCAAAGGGCATCGCGGACTTCGCCACAGCGGAGCTCCGTGAACCGGTCTCCCTCTGACGGGAACGGGTCCGGCTAAGACAGCGCCAGCGGCAGGCGGACCTCGAACCGGCACCCCGGTCCGTGGTTGTGGACGCCGATCTTCCCGCGGTGGGCCTCGACCAGGCCCTTGGCGATGGCCAGCCCGAGCCCGCCGCCGCTGGTGGTGCCTCCGCGCTCGGGTGTCCGCGCCTGCGTCCCGCGGAACGCGACGTCGAACACCCGGTTGATCTCGTCGTCCGGGATGCCGCCGCAGGAGTCGTCGACGGCCAGCAGGGCCTCGTCGCCGTCGACGCCGATCTGCACCGCGACCGTCCCGTCCGGCGGGGTGTGGCGGATCGCGTTGGACACCAGGTTCCGCACGATCCGGGCCAGTTCCGGGTCGCTGCCCGTCACCACCGGCCAGGTCGACGCCTTGGCGAGCACCCGGACCCGCTTCCGCTCGGCGACCGGGGACTGGGCGGCGACCGCGTCGCTGACGACGTCCCGCAGCGGCACCGCGGACATCGTGAGCTCCAGGGCGCCGGCGGTGATCCGGGAGAGCTCGAACAGGTCGCCGACCATCGCGGACAGGCGCCGGGTCTCGCCGCTGATCCGCTGGGCGTAGTCGGCGACCTCGTGGCGCTGGGAGACCACGCCGTCGGCCAGCGCTTCGGCCATGGCCTGGATGCCGGCCAGCGGGCTGCGCAGGTCGTGGCTGATCCAGGCGACCAGCTCGCGCCGGGACGCCTCGGCCGCGCGCTCCCGCTCGCGTGCTTCCCGCTCCCACACGCTGCGGCGCGCGATGGCCCGGCCCAGGATGATCGCCGCCGGCACGGTGACCAGCCCGACGAGCAGGCAGACCAGCAGCATCGTGGTCAGCGCCGGGGTGAACATGAAACCGCTGATCCCGAGGACGCCGACCAGCGTGGCGAGCACCGGGATCAGCACCAGCACGGTGAGCGTCGTGGCCAGCGAACCGCGGCGCAGGACGTAGAGCGCCACGCCACCCAGCGCCGCGACCGGCAGCGAGAACGCCAGCGCGAACGGCAGGATGTGCCAGAGATGCGTCAGCATCTCCGAGAAGGACTCGCCTGAGCCGATCATTGAGACTCCCGGTCGTAGCGGTAACCGACGCCCCACACCGTTGCCACCCGGACCGGCTTGGCCGGGTCGCGCTCGATCTTCTCGCGCAACCGTCGCACGTGGACGGTCACTGTGGACTGGTCGCCGAAGTCCCAGCCCCACACCTTCTCCAGCAGGTCCGCGCGTGAATAGGCGGCGCCGGGGTGGGCGAGGAAGAACGCCAGCAGGTCGAACTCACGGGTGGTGAGGGGCAGTTCCCGGCCGGCGAGGGTCGCGGTGCGCGCGGTCATCTGCAGGCACAGATCGCCGTCCACGAGTTCCGCGGCGACCGGTGCCGGGCGCGGCATCCGCACGCGGCGCAGCACCGAGGCCACGCGCAGGGCGAGTTCCCTCGGGCTGAAGGGTTTCGTCACGTAGTCGTCGGCGCCGAGCTGGAGCCCGGCGATGCGGTTCTCCTCCTCGCCGAGGGCGGTGAGCATGACGATCGGCACCTGGCTGATCTGCCGGAGCCGCTTGCACACCTCCAGGCCGGTGATCCCGGGCATCATGACGTCGAGGACGACGAGGTCGGGCTCGTGCGCGGCGAACTTCGCCAGCCCCTCGGCGCCGTCGCCTGCCATGTCGACGGTGAACCCGGCCACCTCGAGGTAGCGGCGGACGACGTCGCGGACCGTCTCGTCGTCGTCGACCACGAGGACCCGCCCGACCTGATCGTTCATCACGTCTCCCTCACCAGCCGGTCAGCAGCAGGTGGTTGACCACCAGCGCCGTCGCGGCCTGCGCGGCGAGCCACCACCGGCGTCCGGGCCGCGGCAGCAACGCCGTCATCGGCAGCAACCACACCCCGAACGGTAGCCAGATCCGCTCGGTCTCGGCTTTCGACAGGCCCGAAACATCGGCGAAGACGATGGTGAGCAGAGCTGCCACGCCCAGGAGCAGGACCGGGTCGGCGAGCACCGCACGGCGTGGCGGCAGGAACGTCTCGGCGAGCCCCCGCCGGAGGGCGGCCACCACCGCGGGGCCGAGGGCGACGGTCACCGCCGCCAGATCCGCCCAGACCCAGTACGAGTAGGGCCGGACCAGCGCGACTCCCTGGTAGTAGCGCTCGACGACCAGGTGATAGCCGTCGAGCCACCAGAAGCCCGCCCAGGCGAAAAGGCCGACGACGGCCAGCGCCGCGGTGATCGCCAGGGCCGCGGCGCGCCACTGCCTGCCGAGGACGGCCACTGTCGCCGCGAGCAGGCCGAGCAGCACCAGGCCGTAGGACAGGAAGATCCCGAAGCCGAGCAGCACACCGGCCGCCAGCCCAGCCGGCACGGCGAACCGGCGGCCTTGGGTGAACCCCTTCGCGGACAACGCGAGCAGGGCCAGTCCGGTGGCGGTCACTCCGGCGAACAGACCATCGGCCGAGACGCCGATCCACACCGCGCCGGGGGTGAGCACGGCGAACGGCAGCACCGCGCGGGCCGCCTCGGCCCGGCCGAGCAGGGCCACCGTGGCGGGCACGGCCACCGCTACCAGGCTGCCGGCGAGCACGACCGCCGTGGCCGCCCACGCGCCGCCGTGCAGGCCGAGCCGGTCCAGCCAGACGAAGACGAGCGTCGCGCCCGGCGGGTGCCCGGACACGTGCGTCGTCCACGAGTCCGGCTGGAAGTCGAGAATGCGGGAGGAGAACTCACGCACCATCCGCGGGATGTCGGTGATGCCGGGCACCTCGTGGAGGTACTCCTGCGGAATGGTGAGGTGCCCGGCGAACCCGCGGGACCAGCCGTCGACCATGGCCAGCGAGAAGATCCAGGCGAGCGAGGCGAGATAGCCGGCGGCGAGCGCGCGGCGCCACGGCAGGCGGGCGGCCAGCACCGGACCGTGGAGCACCACCGCGAGCGCGACGAGCACGGCGAACACCGAGCCCGGGCCGACGTGCGGCAGCCAGTCGGCGAACAACGGCGGCGCGAACACGAAGATGACCACGCCGGAGTGCGGCCGGTTGTAGTACAGGCCGACCGCGGTGGCCGCGGCGACGAGCACCACGGCCGCAGCCACGGCGAGGAGATCGGCGCGGTGCCCGCGCCGATCACGTGCCGGGACACCGGGGTCGGCATCGGGTTCACGGACAGGCGGCTCGGCGAGCCGGGCTGCCGGGTTCGGCTCGCTCATCGTCATCCACCCTAGGACCGAGGAAGGCCGTCCGCACGCCCGGAACCGCAGCCGTAACGACGCGGTAAGAACTCGTCGGATGTCATGATTCGGTAAGCGCCACAAGGGTTCTCCGGCGTTCCGCGCGGACTTACGGTCGGCACCGTGACTGACTCAGACGTGGACGTCGTCCTACCCTGCCTCGACGAAGCGGGTGCCCTGCCCGGCGTGCTGGCCGGCCTCCCGCCGGGCTATCGCGCGATCGTGGTCGACAACGGTTCGGCCGACGGCTCGCCCGAAGTGGCGGCCTCGCTCGGCGCGAAGGTCGTCCACGAGCCGCGCCGCGGCTACGGCGCGGCCGTGCACGCGGGACTCGAGGCCGCCACCGCCGACATCGTGTGCTTCGCAGACGCCGACGGGTCCCTGGACCTCGCCGACCTGCCGCGGCTGGTGGCTGCCGTCGAGGGCGGCGCGGACCTGGCCGTCGGCCGCCGGGTGCCGACCGGTCCCGGGGTGTGGCCGTGGCACGCGCGGGCGGGCAACGTCGTGCTGGCGCTGCTGTTGCGCAACCGCGGGCTGCCGGTGCGGGACATCGCGCCCCTGCGGGCCGCGGACCGGCTGGCACTGCTCCGCCTGGGCGTCGCCGATCGAGCGTTCGGCTACCCCCTCGAGCTGCTGATCAAGGCGCAGCGCGCCGGGTGGCGGGTCCGCGAGTTCGACGTCCGCTACGGCGAACGCGCCAAGGGCACGAAGTCGAAGGTCTCCGGATCGGTGCGGGGCACGCTGCGCGCGGTCCGCGACTTCGGGCGGGTGCTGGCCCGATGACCGGCTCGATGACTGACCCGGCAACACCGCCGTTCGTCCTGCTGGTCGTGGCCAAAGCGCCGGTCCCGGGACTGGCCAAGACCCGGCTTTGCCCGCCCGCGACACCGCCCCAGGCCGCCGAGATCGCCGCGGCCGCGCTGCTCGACACGCTCGACGCCGTCTGCGCGGTGCCCGGTGCCATGCCCGTCGTCGCCATGACCGGCGACCTCGGCGCCGCGGCCCGCACCGCCGAAATCTCCATGGCGCTGCGGCGCGTCACCGCCATCCCGCAGCGTGGCTGGGACTTCGGCGCCCGGCTGGCGAACGCCCACGCGGACGCCGCCGCGGTGCACGCCGGCCTGCCGAGCCTGCAGATCGGCATGGACACCCCGCAGGTCACGCCGGCGTCCCTCGCCGCGGCGGCCGCACCGATCCGGCACGGCGGGCGCGACTCGGTGCTCGGCCCGGCCGCGGACGGCGGCTGGTGGGCGCTGGGGCTCGCCGAGCCACGACACGCCCAGGTCCTCGCGGGCGTCCCGATGTCCCGCGACGACACCGGCGTACGCACGTGGCGGGCGCTCACCTCGTGCGGACTCCGGCCGGGCAAGGCCGCGCTGCTGTCCGATGTGGACACGATGGCGGACGCCCGCGCGGTGGCGGCGGCGTGCCCGGACGGCCGGTTCGCCCGCGCCGTCGCGGCGGTCGGCCGACGGGCGGCCGCGTGATGACCGCCCCGGCGACCACCGGCAACGAGTTCGACCGCGGCCTGCTCGGCCACCGGTGCTGGCTCGAACTGGCGAACGGCGAACGGATCGAGCTGCCGGTCGAACGCTGGACCGAGCCCTCCGACGGCGACGACGTCCTGCTCGACGCCTGTTCCGGTCCCACTCTCGACATCGGATGCGGACCCGGCAGGCTCACCGCCGCGCTGGCCGGGCGCGGGGTCGTCGCGCTCGGGGTGGACAGCTCGCGCACGGCCGTCCACCTGACCCGCCGCCGCGGCGGGAACGCGTTGCAGCGCAACGTCTTCGACCAGCTGCCGGGCGAGGGCCGGTGGCGGCACGCCCTGCTCGCCGACGGCAACATCGGCATCGGCGGCGACCCGGCGGCGCTGCTGCGGCGCGTGACGCAGCTGATCGCGGCCGACGGCGACGTCCTCGTCGAACTGGAGCCGCCCGGGCACGGCCTGCGGCACTCGCGCGTCCGGCTGCGGCCCGGACACGCCGACGTCGCCTGGTTCACCTGGGCCTGGGTCGGGGTGGACGCGATCGCCCAAGTCGCCGTGCGCGCCGGGCTGCGTGTCGTCTGGACGACCCGGCACGGTCACCGCTGGTTCGCACGATTGGAGCGGTCGTGAAGCTGCGCATCCCGATGAAGCTGCCGATCCCGACGGAAGACCAGTTCAAGGCATCCGCACACGACGAACGGGTGACGTCGAAGATCGGGCTGGCGCTCGCGATCACGTTCACGACGTGCTTCGTGACGGGCCTGATCAGCCACCTGATCCAGCACCCGCCGACGTGGTTCTTCTGGCCCAGCCGCCCGGTCGGGCTATACCGCGTCACGCAGGGGCTGCACGTGATCTCCGGTGTGGCGTCGGTTCCCTTGCTCCTCGCGAAACTGTGGAGCGTCTACCCGAAGCTGTTCGGCCGTCCGCTGGTCCGCTCGCTTCCGCATGCCCTGGAGCGGCTGTCGATCCTCGTGCTGTCCGGTGCGGCGTTCTTCGAGCTGACGACCGGGCTGCTGAACGTCGCGCAGAACTACCCGTGGGGTTTCTACTTCCCGCAGGTGCACTACGCGGTCGCGTGGCTGGCGATCGGCTCGATCCTGGTGCACGTAGCGGTGAAGCTGCCGATCATCCGGCGCGGCCTGAGCCGGAGCACCGCTGAGGAGCCGCCCGCCGAGGGGCTGTCCCGGCGGGGTTTCCTGCTCACCACCGGGCTGGCGACCGGCGTCGCCGTCGTGGCCACCGCGGGCGCGACCGTCCCGTTCCTCCGCGGCGTCTCCGGCCTTTCCTGGAGGACCGGCAAGGGCACCCAGCACCTCCCCGTGAACCGCACGGCAGCGGCCGCGGGCGTCACGTGGTCGCCGAGCTGGCGCCTCTCGGTGGTGACCCCGCGCGGCACGACGGAGTTCTCGCTCGACGAGCTTCGCGCCCTGCCGCAGACGACGGCGGAACTGCCGATCGCGTGTGTGGAAGGCTGGAGCCAGTCGGCCACCTGGCGCGGAATCTCCTTGCCGGCGCTGCTGAAAGCCGCCGGCGCCCGGCCAGGGACCTCGGTGCGAGTGTCCTCTTTGGAGCGTTCCGGGCTCTACGGCGTCAGCGTGCTGCCCGGCGAACACACGGCCGACGACCTGACGCTGCTGGCCCTGGAGCTGAACGGCGAGGTCCTCGCCCCCGACCACGGCTTCCCGTGCCGGATCATCGCCCCGAACCGGCCCGGCGTGCTGCAGACGAAATGGGTCACGAAGCTGGAGGCGCTGTGAAGACCGCCCGTGCGCTCCTCGCCCTGCCTGGCCTCGCGGCGCTGGCGTGGGGCGTGGTGCTGTTCGCCGAGTACGCGCTGCCCCTGCGTCCGGACGTCTTCGGCGCAGTCGGCTGGATCGTCGGCGGCCCGATCCTCAACGACGCGGTCGTCGCCCCGCTGACGGCGCTGCTCGGCGTCGTCCTGGCCCGCGTCCTCCCGCCACCGTGGAAAGCCCCGGTCGTCGCCGCCACGGTGATCACCGGCGTGCTGGCTATCCTGGCGTTCCCGTTGCTCTGGCGTCCGTACGGCACCCCGCCGATGCCCGGCCTCCACGACACCAGCCCGGCCCTCGGCCTGGCCCTCACCGTGGCCACGGTCTGGCTCGTCGCCATCCTGACGGCCCTGGCCCACCGTGTCGTCCCCCCAATCACACGTGATGCCCCGCCAATCACACGTGATGCCCGCCCGATCACGCGAGATGCCCCTCCCGTCACGCGAACCGATCCTCCGGGCCCGCCCGCCGACCGTCCGGGTCCCTGAATCCGGCACAAATGCGGCCACGCGCGACCGGCATCGAGTGCCTGGTCGCGCGTGGCCTTGTGGGTCCGGCCCCGGAAAACGGGGGTCGAGCCGAAGTTGGTCTCGGCCGCACCGGGCGGCCGAGCGACGGGAAACGGATCAGTTGGGCTGGACGGGCTGCCCGCCGAGCGTCACCTCGACCGTGCGGCCGCCGGCGAGCGTGAACGTCGCCTTCTCGTCCGGCGCCCGCGTGCGGACGGCCGCGACCAGCGTGTCGGCCTTGTCGATGGCGCGGTCGTCGATCTTGACGACCACGTCACCGGCCTTCAGGCCGGCCTTCTCCGCCGGGCTGCCGGGGCTGATGGCGCCGAGTTCGGCGCCGCCCTGCGGGGCGTCCTTCACCTGGGCACCGATGAACGTCTGCACCGCCTGGCCGGTCTTGATGATCGTGTTCGCGGTGCGGCGGGCCTGGTCGATCGGGATGGCGAAACCGATGCCGACGTTGCCGCCTTCGGACGCGCCCTGGCCCTGGCCACCGGACGCCGACTGCGGGCTGTAGATCGCGGAGTTGATGCCGATGACCTGGCCTGCCATGTTCGCGAGCGGGCCGCCCGAGTTGCCGGGGTTGATCGCCGCGTCGGTCTGGACCGCGTCCATCACCGTGGTCTGGTCGCCCGTGCTGCCGCCGGCGCGCACCGGCCGGTGCAGCGAGCTGACGATGCCCGAAGTGACCGTGCCTGCCAGCTCGAACGGCGAGCCGATGGCGACCACCGACTGGCCGACGCGCAGGTCGTCGGACCGGCCGAGCTCCACCGGGGTCAGGTTGCTGACACCGCTGACCTTGACCACCGCGATGTCGGTCGTCGGGTCGCGGCCGACGACCGTCGCGGCGGCCTTCTTGCCGTCCTGGAACACGGCCTGGATCTGCCCGCCGTTCGCGGCGACCTCGACGACGTGGTTGTTGGTCAGGATGTAGCCGTCGGTGCTGAGGACGAACCCGGACCCCTCGCCCGCCCCCTGCTGCCCGCTGACCTGCAGCTCGACGACGCTCGGCGACAGCTTCTGCGCGACCGACTCGACCGTGCCGGCGGGCGCGTTGCCGGTCTGCTGGGCCGGCCTGGGCGCGTTGAGCGCGTTGCCGGCCGGCCCCGACGTCCCGCCGGTGAGGTACCCGACCGTCCCGCCCGCGATACCGCCGACCAGCAGCGCGACCAGCGCGACGCCGGCGAGCAGCTTCCCGCCGGACCGCTTCGGCTGCGGCGCGGCGGCGTTGTAGACGGCCGTGCCGGGCTGCCCGTACGGGTTCGGCGGCGGGTAGACGCTCTGCGGGTTCTGGCCGGACGGCATCTGCGCACCCTGGGCGGACCACGGGTTCGAGTGCGGCGCTGTGTACGACGGATCGGCCCCGGTCACCGCGTGGTAGGACGGCTCGGAGTACTGCGGCGCACCGCCGGACTCGGGCTGGGCCTGCTCACCGTACGGGCTCCCCGGCCAACCGCCCTGAGCCGCCTGCCGGCCGGTCTCGGGGTGCCTCGGCGCCGCGGGGTCGTGTGCGCTGGGGTCGTTCTCGGTCATGTCCTCACCTTGCGCGATGGTCCTGAGAGGTTCCTGAGCCGAACCTGTGCATCGCAGATGAGTATGGCCGGGTTCAGCCCGCCGCGCGGAGCCGTTCCGCGATCTGCTCCGGCGTCGCGTCGTTGATCCACACCGCCATGCCCGACTCGGACCCCGCCAGGTACTTGAGCTTGTCCTTCGCGCGCAGCACGGAGAACAGTTCCAGGTGGAGCCAGCCGAGGTCGCGGTCGCGGCGCACCGGCGCCTGGTGCCACGCCGCGATGTACGGCAGCGGCCGGTCGTACAGCGCGTCGCAGCGGCGCAGCACGTCCAGGTAGACCTCGGCGAAGTCGTCGCGCTCGGCGTCGGTCAGCGCGGGGATGTCCGGGACCTGCCGGTGCGGCACGATCTGGACCTGGACCGGCCAGCGGGCGGCCGGCGGCACGTACGCCGTCCAGTGCTCGCCGGAAGCCACCACGCGCGCGCCGGACTTGCGTTCGGCCGCCAGCACGTCGCCGAGCACCGGACGGCCGTGTTCGACCTGGTAGGCGCGGGCGACTTCGAGCATGCGCTCGGTCTTCGGCGTGACGAACGGGTAGCCGTAGATCTGCCCGTGCGGGTGCGACAGCGTGACGCCGATTTCCTCGCCGCGGTTCTCGAACGGGAAGACCTGCTCCACCCCGGGCACCTCGGACAGCCCGGCCGTGCGGTCGGCCCACGCGTCCACCACAGCCCGCACCTGCTCCGGGCTCAGCTTGCCGAAAGAACCGTCGTGGTTGCTGGTGAAGCAGACGACCTCGCAGCGGCCGCGGCCGGGCCGCACCGGCACCAGCCCGAAACCATCCACAGTGGACGGTTCGCCGACGACGTCCTCGGCGAAGGAGGGGAACCGGTTCTCGAAGACGACGACGTCGTAATCGCTTTCCGGGATTTCACTCGGTTTGCCGGGCTTGCTCGGGCACAGCGGGCAGAGGTTCGCGGGCGGCTTGTAGGTCCGCGTCTGCCGGTGGGCGGCCATCGCGACCCATTCACCCGTCAGGGGGTCAAGCCGGATCTCCGACGCGGCCGAAACCGGCGGCAGGTCGCGGGTGTCCTCGGCGACGCGGTCGGACGCGCCGGGCTGGTCGAAATAGATGATCTCCCGGCCGTCGGCCAGGTGTCGTACGGTGCGCTTCACGCTTCTTGGGCCTCGTCCGTCTCCGCCGTCTCGGCGATCATGAGTTCCCCCGCCCGTTCGGCGAGTATTTCCTTGGCCTCGTCGGGAATCCCGTCATCGGTGACGACGACGTCGGCCTCGTCCAGGTCGGCGATCGTGGAGATCCCGACGGTGCCCCACTTGGTGTGGTCGGCGAGCACGACCAGCTTGCGCCCGGCCTCGACCAGCGCACGGTCGGTCTCGCTCTCGGTGAGGTTCGGCGTCGTGAAGCCCGGCCCGTCGGCCATCCCGTGCACCCCGAGGAAGACGGCGTCGAGGTGCAGCGACCGCAGGCTGTGCACGGCGACCGGGCCGACCAGCGCGTCCGACGGGGTCCGCACCCCGCCGGTGAGCACGACCGTGCGATCCGGCTGCGTCGACCCGCGGAGCACGTCGGCGACCTGGATCGAGTTGGTCACGATGGTGAGGCCGGGGATGGCGTCGAGCGCCCGGGCCAGCGTCCACGTGGTCGTGCCGGCGGAGATGCCGATCGCGGTGCCGGGCCGGATCAGCGTCGCGGCGAGCTCGGCGATGGCTTCCTTCTGCGCCCGCTGGCGCACGGACTTGGCCTCGAACCCGGGTTCGTCGGTGCTCTTGCCGACGACCGAGGTCGCGCCGCCGTAGACCTTCTCGACGAGCCCGCGCCCGGCGAGCACGTCGAGGTCGCGACGCACCGTCATGTCGGACACGCCCAGCCTGGTGACAAGGTCACTGACCCGGACCGCGCCGGTCCGGCGGGCCTCTTCCAGGATCACCGCCTGTCGCTGACGCGCCAGCACCGTTCACTCCGTCCGTCGCACCTCAACCACACAAAATCCTACACGATTCAACACAGGATCCGCATGGCCAGTGTGGGTGAACTTCGAAACAGCAGGTCACGGCGCAGGCACCAGGTGGGGCACCACGCTCCAGGCGAACAACACCACCATCGGCGTCACGAGCGCTATTCGCCACGCCGGTGACAGCCCGGCCGCGGTCATCACAGCGGCCAGCGCATAGCCCGCGGCGACGACGGCCAAGATCGCCGCGAGCGGCCACTTCGCCACGTCGATCAGCCTGATGACCAAGGCCGCCGCGACCATCGGCCCGGCCAGAGCGACGGGCCATGCGGGCCGGACGCGGCCCAGCGCCATGGTCACCCACGAGAGCACCCACGCGCCGCCCAGCATGAGCGGCTCCTGCAGGATCGGCACGACCAGGCAACCGGAACCGGCGCACAACTGCCCGCGCAACAAGACCACGGCCAGCACCGCGAGCACCCCACCGGCCGCCGAGACCAGGCAACGACGGACCGACTCCCGAAGCGACATCCGCAGATACTGGCCCATGGCGGCCCGGGAACGGTTCAGCCGGGCGCCCCCGGCAACCGGATCGTCATCAACGCGCCGCCCTCAGGTGCCTGGGAGGCGTAGACGGCTCCGCCGTGCCGCTCGGCCGCGTGCTTCACGATCGCCAGGCCGAGGCCCGAACCGGGCAGCGTCCGGGCCTCCGACGAGCGGTAGAAGCGGTCGAACACCTTGGGCAGGTCCTCTTCGGCGATGCCCGGGCCGGCGTCCGCCACCTCGACGACCGCGGTGCCGTCGCCGAGCGGGTACAGCCGCACCCAGACCGTCGAGTCGGGCGGCGAGAACTTCACCGCGTTGTCGAGCAGGTTCAGCACCGCGCGCTCCAGCGAGCTGTTGTCGCCGGTGAGCACCCACGGCTGCAGCGAGACGTCGAAGTTGATCTCACCCGCGCGCCGCCGTGCCCGGTCGAGCGCCCGTTCGACGACGTCCAACAGCTCGACGCGTTCGAAGCGCTCGCGGGGCTCGTCCTGGCGCGCGAGTTCGACCAGGTCGCCGATGAGCTGGGTCAGCTCGTCGAGCTGGCCGCTGATGTCCTCGACGATGTCCGCACGGTCCTCGTGCGGCAGCGGCGGCGCCCCCGGCTTGCTCGCCGCGAGCAGCAGCTCGAGGTTGGTGCGCAGCGACGTCAAGGGCGTCCGCAGCTCGTGCCCGGCGTCCGCGACCAGCTGGCGCTGGCGTTCCTGCGAGTCCGCGACCGTGCCGAGCATGGTGTTGAAGGTCTGGGTGAGACGCGCGAGCTCGTCGTCGCCGCTGACCGGGATCGGCCGCAGGTCGCCGGTCTTGGCGACGCGCTCGGCGGCCGACGTCAGCCGGTCGACGGGCCGCAGGCCGGTGCGGGCCACCGCGGTGCCGGCCGCGGCGGCGACCAGGATGCCCGCGCCGCCGATCAGGAACAGCACCAGGGCGAGCTCGTTCAGCGTGCGCTTGGTCGGGCCCATCGACTGGGCGAGCACGATCGCCTCGCCGTGCCCGGACGGCAACGCGACCACGCGGCTGTCGGTGCGGAAGTCGGTCCGCAACGACTCCGGCGAATCGCCGTTGGCGACGTTCAGCTCGCGCTGGTCGAACGGCGGCGCCGAGCTCGACAGCGGATAGGTCATCACGGCGTGCTGGACGTCGGGCGCGGCGTTGAGCTGCCCGATCTGCAGGTCGGCACTCGCGAGGAACGCGCCGGGGACCTGCCGCAGCGAGGTCTGCACCTGCGGCGAGTCGGCGGCCGCCTGGGCGCGCGCCATGAGGCCGTCGTCCAGCTGCTGGTACAGGTTGCTGCGCACGACCATGTACGCGCCGATCGACACCAGCGCGACGGCGCCGGCGACAGAGGCGGCGGCGAGCAGCGTGACCCGGCCGCGCAGCGAGAACCGGCGCGTCCCCCAGCGCGTGCCGCGGGGGTCGCCGGGTTCGGTCACGGTGGGGTTTCCCTCAGGACGTACCCCACTCCCCGCACCGTGTGGATCAGCCTCGGCTCCCCCTCCGCCTCCGTCTTGCGGCGCAAATAGCCGACGTAGACCTCCAGCGCGTTGCCCGACGTCGGGAAGTCGTAACCCCATACTTCCTCCAGGATCCGGCCACGCGTGAGGACGTGCTTCGGGTAGGAAAGGAACAGTTCCAGCAGGGCGAATTCGGTGCGGGTCAGGCTGATCTCGCGGCCGCCGCGGCGGACCTCCCGCGTCCCGGGGTCGAGGGTCAGGTCCGAGAAGGACAGAACCTCCGACGCCTGGCCGCTCGGGCCCTCCGGGACGGCCCGGCGCAGCAGCGCCCGCAGCCGGGCGAGCAGCTCCTCGAGCGCGAACGGCTTCGGCAGGTAGTCGTCGGCGCCGGCGTCCAGCCCGGACACGCGGTCGGAGACGGTGTCGCGGGCGGTGAGCACGAGGATCGGCAGGTCGTCGCCGGTGCTGCGCAGGCGGCGGGCCACCTCGAGGCCGTCGAGCCGGGGCATCATGACGTCCAGGACCATGGCGTCCGGCCGGTCGGCGATGATCGCCTCCAGCGCCTGCGCACCGTCGCTCGCCAGCTGGACCTGGTAGCCGTTGAACTCCAGGGACCGCCGGAGCGACTCACGGACGGCGCGGTCGTCGTCCACCACTAGGATGCGCATGCCGCTAGTTTTACGCAGCGTGCTGAGACCCGCCTAAGAACACACACAGAACTCACAAAGGATTTCTCACTCGGGACCGCGCGCGACCGGGGCGTTCCAGTGCCGCCAGAGCGCGACCATCCTGACGGTGACCACGACGGCGGCCGCGATCACGGCCACCGGCCCTTCCGGCAGTCGCACAGCGTGACCGACGGCAACGAGCGCCGAGCCGGCCAGCGCGGCGACGGCGTAAATCTCCTTCCGCAGGACGAGCGGTATTTCCCGAAGCAGGAGATCGCGCACGGCGCCGCCGCCGATCCCGGTCGTCATCCCGATCAGACACGCGGCGTAGACGGTCGCGCCGGCGTTGAGCGCGATGGTCGTCCCGGCGGTGGCGAAGACACCGAGCCCGAGCGCGTCCGCGAGCAGCACACCCCGCCGCAGCCGCGCGACCTGCGGGTGGAAGACGAAGACGACGAGAGCCGTCCCGGCGCAGACGGCGAGGTAGGGCCAGTTCCGCAGTGTGGTCGGCGGGTGAATGCCGAGCAGGACGTCCCGGATGACGCCGCCGCCGAGCGCGGTGGTGAGCCCGACGACGACAACACCGAAGACATCGAGCCGAGCCCGCACGGCGGCGAGCGCCCCGGACGCCGCGAAGGCGACGAGCCCGACGAACTCCAGGCCGGTGAGCAGCATCTATTGGTTCTATTGGTCGAGCAGCCCACCGCGGTAGGCCAGCAGCGCGGCCTGCACCCGGTTGGCCGCACCGATCTTGGAGAGCACGGCGGAGACGTACCCCTTGACGGTGGCTTCGGAGAGGTGAAGACGCCCGCCGATCTCGGCGTTGCTCAGCCCTTGGCCGATCAGCGCAACGACCTCACGTTCACGTTCGGACAGCGAGGCGAGCAGCTTCCGGGCGGGCTGAGCAGCGCGTTGTTCGTCCCGGTGGCTTTGAACCATCCTCGCGGCAACGCCCGGGTCAAGGACAGCGCCCCCTCGTGCGAGATCCCTGACCGCCCTGAGCAGCGCGGCCGGATCGATGTCCTTGAGGAGGAAACCGTTGGCCCCGAGCCTCAGGGCGAGGCTGACGTACTCGTCGATGTCGAAGGTGGTCAGCATGGCGACGGTGGGCGGGTCAGGCAGGGCGAGGATGGCCCGCAGCGCGCGAATGCCGTCGTCAGGAGCCCGCATCTTGATGTCGAGAAGCGCCACGTCCGGGTGATACCGGCGGGCGACCTCGACCGCGGATCTGCCGTCGGAGGCTTCGCCCACGATCTCGATGTCCTGGGCCCCGGACATCATCGCGCGCAGTCCCGAGCGCACCAGTTCCTCGTCGTCGGCGAACATGAGCTTGATCAACGAAGCCCTCCGCAACAGCCGGTGGGAGCGACTCCCCGCGTCCCGTTAACGAAGGTTACCTACTGTTGTTCAGCAGTTCGAAACCAGACACGACCAGGTGACTGACTGGTCCGTCCAGGTCAGGTGCGGTGGACCCTGCCGCGGGGTGTATCCAGCCCGTGGGCGGAGGGTAAGAACCACTCACCTGGGTGACGACGAGAGTCGGGCTACTCCATCCGTGCCCCTGCTGCTGGGGGCGGCCTCGGCAGGCTAAGCTTGCGGCGGCAGTAGCAGGCCCTCGTAGCTCAGGGGATAGAGCACCGCTCTCCTAAAGCGGGTGTCGCAGGTTCGAATCCTGCCGGGGGCACTGAGCGGGGCGTCAGATGCCGGCCCGGTCGAAGCGTTCGATGAGGCTGGGCTTGCGCGCGTGTGTTCGCCGCAGTGCGGTGGTACGCAAGGCGAATGTGTCGTCCAGGTCCTCGCGTTCGGCCAAGGCCTGCAGATCGGTGAGTAGTGCGACGGCGGCGTCGTAGTCGGCCGGTTTGCGGGTAGCGATCAATGCCTCGACACGCGACCACGCGGCGTCTCCCTCCTCGGCAAGCCTGTCGAGTCGTCGCTCGCGGGCCAGGGAGAGTGCTTGTTCCCGGCGTGCCTCGTCTTCAGCACGCCGGCGGGCCAAGCGCAGCTCGCCATCGGCCCGCCGCTGCGCCGCGGCGTCGAGCAGGTCGGCCACGGTCCTGCGAACCGGACGAGAGATGGCCGGAGCTGTGTCACCCCGGTAGCGGTGCAGCAGCTCCATCCGCACCCGCATGCCCTCCCCCAGCAGGACACGGACGAGGAGCCGGTCTTTCTCGGCGGCCGGCAAGTGGGGCACCCAGGCAGCGAGGTCGTCAGGACTGTCCGCAGTGTCCTCGAGCGGCGGAGAAGCCTGAGCCGCGATGGCGAGGAGGTCGCCGTCGATGCGGAGAAAGTCAGCGAGCGCCCGCTGCGCCGCGGTGAGCGTGCCCAATCCCGGCGGAACCGGCGGTTCGAGATCGTCGTCGGCTTCGCGGTCGAAAACGTCCTCGTCACGCTCCCACGCGCCGTAAGCCGCCAGCCAGGCGAGGTAAAGCGGCCGGAGATCACCGGCGGCGAGTTCGGTGCGCACTCCGACTATCGCCGACAACAGGTTCTCGGCGTCGTAGTCGAACTCACCGCCGTCGTCTTCGCTCGTGAAGGCGAGGACGATGAACTCGCCGGTGACCCAAGCGCTCGCCTCGTCGCCGAGGGTGTAGTCCTCGACGACATCCGGATCGAGCAGATCGCACGGCAGGCGGAACATCACGCGGCGGGTGCCCCAGTTGGCGACGTACAGGTGCGCGTCGTAGTAGCGCTCCATCAGACGGCGCGGGTCACCCTTGAAGTCGCCCCAGTGGTATTCGTTCGCGAAGCTCGTCGAAGAGATCCGTGCCCGGGTCGACAGCGCCCGGACCGCAGCTTGTTCGCCATCGTCCAGTGGGCGGTCGATCGCCACGAACTCGTAGTACTGGTACTCGCTCACGGTCCGTCCAGTTCATCGGCATTGGTGTCGTGTCACGAGGTGGCAGACTAGCTCTGGCCTCGTGGATCGGTTATTCAAGGCCGAGGGCGGCGCGCAGGCGGCCCGGGTCCATGGCGCCCGGGTGGCCGTGGGTGTCCGGGAAGGAGTCGAGGAGGCGGATCAGGTCTCCCCGGCGGGTGGGATCCGCGGCGGCCTGGCGAGGGGTGTGGCCGGACAGGGCCGGAATGGACTCATCGAGCCACTTCTGCTCGTAGTCGCCGACGAATCGTGCCAGGACCTCCGCCGCCTCCGGAGAAGTGACGGGAGCCTCCGCCGGAGCCGGACGGCGGGCCGCGTCCTGCGCGGATTCGCGGGATTCGGCGACGACCGTGAGCGTCGGGTCGAGCGTGCGGAGGATGGCGAGCACGCGGTCGGTGCGGGCTTCGCTGTTGGTGCTCACGATCAGGTCGTGGCCGTCGAGACGAAGGGTGGCCCGGATACGTTCCATACCGTCACCAGTGATGTGCTCGTGCCACGTGTCGCCGTCGCGCTCGTATGTCTCGTCCAGCTCGGCGGCGAGCGCCGCCGGGTCGCTGGTCCGCAGGGTGACCTCGCAGAGCACCAGCGGCTCGCCCTCGGTGTTCTGCAGCACGGGCGGCGCGAACCGCCTGCTCAAGAACGAAATCAGGGTTTCCGGATCAGGCCCGGAGTCCAGGAGGGCGATGAGCTCGTCGCGCTGGTGCAGGGCGACCGGTTCGATGCCGCCGAAGATCTGCTCGATTTCACCGACCGGCACTACGCGGGCGCAGATCAGCATGCCCGGCTTGAGCTGCCGGCTGCCCGTCTGCTCCCTGACCTGGTGGACGTCACCCGTTCGGATGTCACGAACTGTGCAGCCTTTGCCGGGACGGACCTCGTCGATCTCGAACACCGACCGCTCGACGAGCAGCCACTGCCCGGCCAGCGACCGCTCGTCCTCGGGCAGCAAGGCGCCCCTGGTGGCCACGAAGTCGGCGAACGCGCCACCCTCGAACAGGACCGCGTCCGCGGTCAGCGGGTCCTCCAGGGCTTCGAGCAGGGCGAAGGGGTTGTCGGAGAACTCCGCTCGCGCCTGCGCGGCCTCCATCATCCCGATCCGCCATGGACCGTCGGCCAGGAACAGGCCCGCCTTCTGGTACAGCCATCCGGCACGCTCGTCGAGCGTCAGCGATTCGCGGTTGAGGTGGCATTTCTTGTACTTGCGGCCGGACCCGCACCAGCACGGGTCGTTGCGGCCGACGTCGGTGCGGGGCTTGGCCTCGAACCGTGCGAGGAGCTCGGCAAGGATGTCGTCCGGCGGAGCGTCGGCCCGGCGCAGCAGGGCCAGTCCACGGGCGGCGTCGCCGCGATCGCCCGCGAAGCGGGCCAGTGCGTACAGCGCCGGTGCCCACTTCGGATCCATCGACTCGGCGGCCTCGTAGGCCGCCTCGGCCGCGATCACGTCGCCCAGCCGCTCATGAGCCTTGCCGCGCAGCCACCGCAACGCCGGCCGCGCCGCGCGCGGTGCCATCGGCTCGAGCGACTCGGCGAACAGTCGCAGCGCCGCCGCGGCCCGCGTATCGGCCGGGATCTCCGCGAGGACCGCCTCGGCGACCGGTACCTCGGCCAGCAGCGGGAGAGCCGCGCCGAACCCGCCCGTGACGACGTCACCGGAGGCCGCGTCCACGATCGCGGTGACCGCCTCCTCGCCGCCCTCGGAAGCCGCCTCGTGCAGCGCGGCAACCCTCTCGTACTGCTCGAGGATCGCCAAAACCGCGAAACCCGCCTCGTCGTCGAGGTGATGGCGCCGTGCGATCGCCACCGCGCGGCTGCCCTCCCGCCACTGCCGGAAGTCGAAGGTGGCCGGGGCGAGCCATTCGCCGTCGTACTGCAGTCCGCAGGCGCTCAGTGCCTCGCTCAACGGCGGCAGCGGCTCGGTGAACAACGCCGGGTCGCTCGCGCATGCCGTCGTGAGTGCGTCATGCAGCTCGATCGGCCCGCCGGGGACGACGGCCAGCTCGTCTTTCAGCGCGCGGGACAAGGCAGCCAGCCGGTCGGCCGGTGTCTCCTCGCCGGTGGCCGCCTCCAGGTGCAGCCCGTCTTCGGTGACCCGCACCGCGACGACGTCGCCCTCGGACAGCCCCAGGTCACGGAGACAACCGGGCGGAAGCAGCAGGGCCCCGCCGTCGGCGATCGCCTCCGGCGGGACACCTCGGTCGGCCAGTGTCTCGCCGTGGAGCTCGGGGAACACGGGGACGACCGGTGAGCCGTCTATCAGCCGCTGGTGCCCGGCGCGCCGGACCAGCGGCTCGACCAGGGTCAGATCGGATTCGAGGCCGAGGAAACCGTGCTCGGCCTCGGGCGCGGTCAGCCGGTGCGTGAACACCCGGCCATTCAGCAGCGCGGGCACGGACGCCCACCGGTCGTCGGAGAGCGTCGTCAACAACCCGTCGCCTTCGTCCAACGCGTCGATCAGGTCGTCCAGTTCGTCATCCAGCGGCACCCCACGCTCGCGCAGGGCGGAGACGAGCTGTTCCTCGGTCATCGGCCCGCGTTCGGCCAGGACAGCGGCGATCACGTCGACGAGGGGCGTATCCGCGGTGCGAGAAGTACCAGCCACGGACCAACACAGTACGTGTCTGCCACTCCGCCGCCGTGAAGAGGGCTGACGACTCAGCCGAAGAGGCCGCGGATGTCGTCGGCGTCCAGGCTGCCGCCGAAGGCGTTGCCGTCGTCCATGACTCCGGCGAACAGCGCGGCCTTGCGGGCTTTGAGTTCCATCACCTTCTCTTCGATGGTGTCCTTGGCGATCAGCCGGTAGACCATGACGTTGCGGGTCTGGCCGATCCGGTGCGTCCGGTCGACGGCCTGGGCCTCGGTCGCCGGGTTCCACCACGGGTCCAGGAGGAAACAGTAGTCCGCCTCGGTGAGGTTGAGCCCGAAGCCACCCGCCTTCAGGCTGATCAGGAACACCGGTGCGGTGCCGCTCCTGAACTTCTTCACCACCGCGGCCCGGTTCCGGGTTTTGCCGTCGAGATAACAGTATTCGACGCCGGCGTTCTCCAGGTTCCGGCGCACGACGTCGAGGAAGCCGGTGAACTGGCTGAACACCAGGGCACGATGCCCGCCGTCGACGACGTCCCGCATCTGTTCGAGCAGGGCCTCGATCTTGGCGCTGGGGAGGTTTCCGTGCTTTTCGTCGATCAGTCCGGGATGCAGGCTGAGCTGGCGCAGCAAGGTCAGCGACCGCAGGATGGTGAAGCGGTTCCGGTTCAGGTCGTCGATCAGGCCGAGCACTTTCTGCCGCTCACGCTGCAGGTGAGTCTGGTAGATCTTGCGGTGCCGCGGTGCGAGGTCCACTTCGAGCACCTGTTCCTGCTTCGCCGGCAGGTCCGCGGCGACCTGTTCTTTGGTGCGGCGTTTGACCAGCGGCTTGATCCGGCGGCGGAACTGGGCGAGCAGGTCGGTATCGTCCTGCTTTTCGATCGGGCGGGCGTAGTACTCCGCGAATCGGGCCGGGTTGGGGAACAGCCCTGGTGCGGTGATCGACAGCAGCGACCACAGCTCCATCAGGTTGTTCTCCATGGGTGTTCCGGTGATGGCGAGTTTGAACGACGTCGCGAGCCGGCGCGCGCACTGGTAGATCTTCGACTGGTGGTTCTTGGCGAACTGGGCTTCGTCCATGATCAGGCCCGACCACGGCAGCTCGGCGTACTCGTCGAAGTCGAGCCGGAAGAGCGTGTGTGAGGTGACGACGACGTCGGCGCCCGCGATCGTCTCCGCCAGGGTGCTTCCGCGCCGCCGCATGGTGTCACCGATAGTCACCACGGACAGCTCCGGCGCGAACCGAGCGGACTCGGCCGCCCAGTTCGAGACCACGCTGGTCGGGGCGATGATGACGAAGGGAGCCAAATTCCGGTCAGCCCGCTTCGCATGACAGATGAGGGCGAGGGACTGCAGGGTCTTGCCCAAGCCCATGTCGTCGGCGAGGATGCCGCCGAGCTGGAACTTCCAGAGGAACGCCAGCCATTGGAAGCCTTCCAGCTGATACGGCCGCAGCTCCGCGTTGAGGGTCGCCGGCGGCTTTGCCCGCTCATCGCTGTCGATCGAGCGCAGGGCGGCCAGCTGGCGTTTCCAGGCCTTGGCCTGGCGGCCGACGACCCCGAGGGAGGCCAGTTCGTCCCAGAGGCCGACCTGGTAGCGGCTGATCCGCAGCGAGTCGCCGACCCGGTCCTGCAGGGCGCGGGCTTCCTCGATCAGTTGACGCAGCGTCTGCAGTTCCGGCTTCTCGAGGGAGAAATACGCGCCATTGTCGAGCAGCAAGTGTGACTGGCCGGTGGCCAACGCCGCGAAAACCGAGGCGAACGGGACGTCCTTGCCCTCGACGCTGATCGTGATGCCGAGGTCGAACCAGTCCGTCTCGCCTGCGATGTCGTCGGTCGAAATGCTGACGGACAGCGAGTCGCCGGCCTCGCGATAGTCGGCCGGGCTGCCACTGACCTCGACCGCGACGTCGGGCAGGTCGGTCAGCAGGGGCAGCAGCTCGGTGGTGAATCGCATCGTGTCGATGCCGCCGAGGACGCCGCCCGGCGCGTCGGGCGAGGCCGGATCGACCAGCGCCGGACCGAACTGCTCCGCCGGGAAGTCCAGTCCGGCGAGAATGGCGCGTTCCCGCTCGGGGTCGCGGAAGCCGTCCTCCGGCCGGGCCGGTGTGAGCGGCGCGCGTACCTGGGATTCGCCGATCTGGTACGCCCATTCCCAGCCGAGCTCCAGCGCGTGACCGTCGTGATAGGACGCGTTCAGCGTCAACGTCGGAGCGGAGATCTCCGGCGGCACAAAGGATTCGTCGGATGAGACGACCGGGGCGATGTGCCGGAGCCGCGGGTAGTACTCGTCCCGGAATCGAGAAGATTGTCCGGCGGGGATCTTCAGGGACTGTTCCGCCAGGACCATGCGTTGCAGCTGGGGCGCGGCGGGGGTCGCCAGCCGGGCGAGCCGGATGCGCCAGAGGCTGGGATCGGCACTTGCCTCGACGTCCGCCCGCTCGGTGCAGACGAGACCGTGGCCGTTCGCGCCGATGAACCGCACCAGGACGACGTCGGTGCTCCCTGCCACGGTCAGTGCGGGGGTCACCACGAGCGATCCGGGACGGGTGTCTTCGGTGACGTCCAGGCGCAGCTCGGCGGTGTGGTACGGCGCCAGGTCGCCGAGCGCTTTCTTCGCGTGTACCAGCCGGATTCCGACAGCTTCCGCTTCGTCGAGCAGCGGCCAGAGCCGGCTGCTCCGGTAGCCGGACAGGTCGATCGACTTCATATCCGAGTAGTAGTAGCCCGAGTTCTGATCATGTGACCGGTAGACCGCGTAAAACTCATTGAGCACCCGCAACTGGTCGGCGCGGTAGCCCTGGTAGGTCAGCGTACCCAGCTTGTTCCAGGCCAGGCTGCCGCCGACCCAGCCCGCCCGGCCCGGCTGCACCAGCCGCGCCGACAGCATCGGCGTGCGTGCGTTCGATGACAGCGACAGCTCGATCGCCAGCGGAACGGTCTCCTGGCGGTGCGACGCTCCGGCAGGAGGCGATTCGAGGAGGGCTCCGAGAGACTGTTCCCAGCTCGGCGGCTTCGCTGCCCGGCCGGCGCTGGTGGCCGGGGCCTGCCGCCGACCAGGCGTGACCGGCGGCTGGTCAGCCCCGATGGTCGCCAGTACCAGTGCCGCGACGTGTTTGCAGTTGAAGCCGATCGGACAGCTGCATTCGCCGTGCTCGAACCCGTAGGGCAGCCCGTCGACAGACTCGAAGTAGGCCGACGTCTCGTAGATCTCGCCCCGGCCCAGCACCTTTCCGTGCAGCGCGTTGTCCCGGGAGCTCCATCGGCTGCGGAGAACCGCGTTCCGTCGCGCGTAGTCGAGGCCCCGGCCGTAGAAAGTGCTGCCCACCACGGCTTCGAGCTCGTCGGGGTCGATATCGAGCGTGGTGACTTTCTCCATGACGGACAAGGTAACGGTCAGCACCGACAAGTTTCGGCCGACATGCCGCGCTTCAGGGCGCGTTGCGGCTCGGACCGAACCTTTCGAACATCTCGGCCAGCTCCGCGAGCCCCACCCGGTCCGGATGTCCCGAATCGAGGACCGCTTCCGTCAGGTCCGCGAGTTCGGCGCCGGGCAGCGCGTTCAGCATCTGTGCCGCACCTTCCGGCCCGGCCGCCTCCAGCAGTACGAGGAACTGCTCGGTCATTCCGAGTATGCGTTCCCGGTCATCGATTTCGGCGAGGTCCAGTTCACCGCTGTCGACGAGCACACGCGTCGCGATCGGGCCCAGGGCCGGATCTGTGCGCAGGTCGTGCAGCAGCGCGTCGCGGTCCGGGAGGGAATTGACGAGGACCTCGAGCATGTCCGACGCCAGGGTCCGGAACGGACACCCGCGGATGGCGTCCAGCAGGAGGGGAAGGCCGGCCTCCCGGCCACCGTGCGCGGCCAGCCAGCCGGAGATCTCGGCCACGGCCGTCTCCGGGGTGTAGTGGTCCAGGAGCGTGTTCAGCATGGCGGCGGGAGCGGCGTCGGCGAGATCACCCACCAGAGGCGCGACCCTGCCCTCCCGCAGAAGCCGCGCCCGGACCGCGCGGCTGGCCAGCGGGGTGAGGGTGACCAGGTCGAGCGCCGGGACGTCGAGCGCGGCCCGCAGCCGGTCCCGCACGTCCGGCGCGAACCCGGGGTTCTCCGGCACCAGATCCATGCTGAAGATCGGGTCGGGCGGCCCCACGGTCAGCTCGACCGCGCCGAATTCGGCCAGCCTGGCGAGCAGGCGGCGGAACTCGCTCGCGAGCCCGTCCCGCCAGACCGGCTCGATCGACGGTTCGAGATCGAGGTAGAAGCGTTCGGTACAGGCCCGCCACACGCTTTCGGCGAGCCGGGCCACGGGAATCGGCTCCGGCATGCCGTAGATCGTGTTGAGCACGTCCGGCAGCACGATGTCGAGGGTCTCGTCGAGCAGTTGCACGTAGCCGGGCGTCCAGCCGGTCGGCGCGACCAGCAGACCCGGCTCGGGGAGGGCGTCGAACGCCGCCGTCCACAGCGCGAGGGCGTTCTTCACCAGCGGCGCCGCCTTCGCCACCCGCACCAGCTTGCCCTTGACGACGCGCACGATCCGCGCGCGCTTGGCGAGTTCGAACACGACAGCGAGGTTGGCCAGGTCGGCGCTGCTGCGAATGCGCTGGACTTCGCCGCCGGACTCCCATTCGAGCACGTCGCCGGTGTCCAGCAGCGACACCAGCTCGCGGGCGTCGGCGAGCTTCAGGTTGCCGGTGCCGGTCAGCGCACGGCCGTCACCCACCCAGTCGACGAGCTTCCGCAGCTGGGTCACGATCGACGAGCTTTCCGCGGCTTCCGCGAGTTCCGAGTCCGCCGGCAGCGAGACCGCCGGCTGCGGCAAGGCCCGTCCGGCCTGCTCGATGAAGTGCCGGGCGGCCAGCTCGGCGAGGAGTTCGTCGTCGTAGCCGTGCCGCCCCTCGCGTGCCTCGGCGAGGAACGCGTTCAACGCGTCCGCGTCCGAGACGTCGACCCCGTTGCGGGCCGCAGTCATCACCCAGTACTTGCCGACGCCGAAGTTGCGTTCGTCGGCCATCGCGGCCGGGAATTCGGCCGTCGCCTTGGTGACGGCACTCTCGAGATCCACCAGCGGCTCGCCCATGGGATCGGCCAGCCCGATCTCGTGGAGGTACCGGAGGAACATCCGCAGCGTCTCGGGCACGAGAACCGCGTCGTCGGCGGTGGCCGCGAGCGTGCGCGGCACATGCGACAGCAGGAAGTCCCGGACCAGCGCGGCGGTCCAATAGGTCAGCCGCCCATCGACCGAGGTGTGCCGGAATTGGAGTGCCGCGACCACGGAGTACGGATCGACCTCACGGCCTTGCCCGGCAGCCCAGGTGGCGAAACGCCGGACCAGGAGATCCTCCCCGGCTTCGTAGCCCTCGTGGTCGTCCTGGTCGTAGTAGGTACGCACCCGGTTCCTCTCGTCAGTCGAATTCGCCGGCCTTGACGCCCTGGATGAACGCCTGCCACTCCGCTGCTGTGAAGTGGTGCGGTGGGAGCGATCGGTCCTTCGTGTCGCGGATGTAGCGCCCGCCATCCGGGGTCTCCGCCACCTCGACACACTCTCCGCCGTTGCCGTTGCTGTAGCTGCTCTTGCGCCAGTTCAGCGCAGGGAGGTCAGTCATGACCGCCCCTTCCTCTTCGCCCAGGTCCTATGTCTCCTGGACGATTTTACGCAGCAGATCTGCGCTTTCCGCAGGTGACAGAGCGGCTCGCTGCGTCTGCGTGAACACGTCGGTGTAGCGCAGGAGATCGGCGGGACGCTCCAGGTAGAGACTGCCGCGCTCGTTCTCGAGGTAGACGAGATCGATCTCGTCCATGTCCGGGAACTTCAACATGGTGAACGGGCCACTCATCGCCGGATGCGCGCCCGCGGTGAAGGGGACGATCCGAATCTTGGCGTGCTGCTTCTCGATGACCGTGATCAGGTACTCCAACTGAGCCCGCATGACATCAGGGCCGCCGACGCCCCGGCGAACCGCGCCCTCGTTCACCAACGCCGTGACGTCGCGATCCTGGAGCCGGAGCTGACGTGCCTGACGAAGATCGACCATCCGGTGCCCGGCCGCCTCGGATGCTTCGGGGTTACTCGCCTGGAAGCAGGCACGGATGTAACCCGGTGTCTGGAAGAGGCCGGGCACGAACTCCGATTGGTACGTCAGGATCTGGTCCGCGTCGCTCTCCAGGCTGGCGTAGATCTCGAACCAGTCGCTGATCACGTCCGAGTACGACTCCCACCAGCCGCGCTCGCGGGACTCCTCCGCCAGGCGCATCAGCCGATCCGTCTCGGCCTTGCCGGCCTCGTAGATCTCGCAGAGCCGGTACACGTGGCGGGACATGATCGCGTTGCGGCCGTTCTCGATCCTGGTCAGCGACGGCTGCGCCATGCCCAGCTTCTTCGCCACCACCGACACCGTCAGCCCGCGCGCCTCGCGCAGTCGGCGCAGCGTCTTGCCGACATAGCGACGGCGCACACCGGGTCCGGGCGACACGCAAGCTCCTCTCGTCGCCGCGAAGCATAGACGGTCTCGCCTGCATCGAAAGAGTGAACCACGGTTGATCGGTGGCGCCTATGTATATACGTGACATACGTTGATCCGGTCCGGCCCTCGTTCCCGCCCAGGTCCGAGGGCCGGGCCCGACCGGCAGGGAGGCAGGATGAAGATCGCCGGGCACTGGATGGCCGAGGAACTGCGGGCGCCGGACCGACGGCGGCACTTCGTCCCGCAGGACGCCCGCCCCTGGCACGACGCCGCCGGCGCCGTGATGGGCTGGGTCGCCGACTGTGGCACCGCGTGCATCCCGGCCGGCCGGCGCTACCTCTCGGAGCTGCGCGACTGCGCCGAGTGCGTCCGGCTGCACCCGGCCCGGACGGGGTGCCGCTGATGGACCCGGTCGACCGCGCACTGATCAGCCGGGTGCAGGAGCTGGCCCGCGGTGTCGACCGCACCGCGCCGCTCAAGCTGTCGCGCGAGCGCAACCCCGACCAGTTCGCCGAGAACCTGCGTGACCTGGGCCTCGAGTTCGTCGACCTGGGCGTATGCCTGCTCGCCCGGGTCGACGAGCTGGATCGCCGGCGGAGCTGACGCCCGACCGGCGCGAGTGCCGGGGATAACCTGTCCGCATGCCCGGCTTGGACAAGTTCGATCTCGATGACATCGCGATGGCACTGCAGGACCAGACCGACTACGAGCACTTCCACCTGGTCAACCCACTGACGGGCGAGATGGCGTTCTGGACCACGGACGGCGGGATCGACGGCGAGCACCCGGTCGACCTCGACGACCTCGACCTCGTCGTGATCAACCCGCTGCCGTCGTCCGTTTGGCACCAGGACATGGCGGACTTCGCGGACGGCGTCAGCGACGAGCAAGCCGGCCGGCGGCTGGCGAGGGCCATCCGCGGCAGAGGCGCCTTCCGCCGCTTCAAGGACGAGCTGCACGAGGAGTATCCGGAACTTCTTGACGTGTGGCACGAGTTCAGTGACATCCGGGCACGCCGTCGCGCGGCGGAATGGCTTGCCGACAACGCGCTCGTCGACCGGGACACCGCCGATCGATTCGTTGCCGAGCACTCCGATCCCGACTTGCCGTGAATGGACGACGAGGCCTACCGACGCCGATGGAAACCGTGAACGACGACGAAGAACGCTGGTTGCTGTCGACTGAGCAGGTAGCCGTGGCGAACCTGCGCACGATGCTCGAACTGTGCGCGGGAGGTGAACTGAAAGTCAGCGACAAGACCTCGTTGCCCGCAGCGGCGACCGTGAACGTGGTCACGGAACACCTGGTCGACCACGACTTCTACGCTGACGCCGCGATCGCGGCGTTCGCTTGGCCATTGCTGCTCCAGGCCGGCGGCCTCGCGAAGGTGGAACGCGGCAAGCTGCAGTTGACGCCGAAGGGCCGCGCCGCGCCGGCGAAGCCAGGACCGGACACCATTCGCCAGCTGTGGCAACGGTGGTTGACGCACGCCGTGATCGACGAGTTCAGCCGCGTCGAGCAGATCAAGGGTCAACGCGCCGCGAACGTGCTGACCGCGGCCAAGACCCGGCGGGGAATGGTCGCCAAGGCGCTGAGCCGATGCGAGCCGGGCGAATGGCTGGACGTCGACACCCTGTTCAAGACCATGCGCCGGGGCAACATGAGCCCGACCATCGCGCGGTCCGAGCGAGCGCTCTGGAAGCTGTACCTCGAAGATCCGCAGTACGGGAGTCTTGGCTACGACGGCTTCCACAAGTGGGAACTGCTCGAAGGGCGCTATACCCTCGCCGTCCTCTTCGAGTACGCGGCCACGCTCGGACTGATCGACGTCGACTACGTCCACCCGGCCGGCGCGCGTGACGACTTCCGTGACAACTGGGGTGGCGACGAACTCGACGCCTTGAGCCGTTATGACGGTCTTCTCGCGATCCGCCTGAACGCTCTGGGTGCCTACGTACTCGGCCTGACCGACACGTACGAGCCGCCGGTGGCCGAGGTGCCGGATGTCCGGCCCCTGAAGGTGTTGCCGAACCTCGACGTCGTCGCCACCACGCCGCTTCCGGCCGCCGACCGGCTCACGTTGTCCGCGTTCGGCGAGCGAACCGCCGACTACGTCTGGGCCGTCTCCGCAACCAGTCTCCTGGCCGGTGTCGACGCCGGGCGCGATCTCGACGAGTTCACCCGGTTCCTCGGCGAACGGACCGAACACGAACTGCCCGGCGCACTGACCACGTTGCTCTCGGATGTCCGGCGCCGGATCGGGCAGCTCGTCGATCTCGGTCACGTTCGCCTGATCGAGTGTTCGGACCCCGCGACAGCCGCGCTCATCACCCGCGATCGGAGCCTCCGCTCGCTCTGCCGCCTGATCGGTGACCGGCACCTCGCCGTTCTTCCTGATCAGGAACTGAAGTTCCGCAAGGCCCTGCGGAAAATCGGTTACGCCCTCCCCGGCTCGTAACCGGCGTGCCCGCGCTCGTGCTCGGCTACGGCGATCTCCTCGAAGCGCCGGTTGAGGGCTTCTCAAACCCGCGATGAGGTGGAAAGCTGCTCACCGACCGCGGACCCGACCGACGGTTGACGTTTGACAACGTTGTCAGCACCTGGAGGTGCGCCCATGTGGTCGCAGAGCAGACGGATGGCCGCCGCCGTGGCCGCGGGGGTGGTGGTCGCCGGCCTGGCGCCCGCCGTAGCCCAGGCCGCGCCCGTGCCCGCGGATCCGGTCAGCCTGGTCAACCCCTTTGTCGGTACGCAGAACTTCGGCAACACCTTTCCCGGGACCAGTGCGCCCTTCGGGATGGTCCAGGTCAGCCCCGACACCGGTGGCCAGGGCGGCTACGACTACCTGCAGAACACCATCTACGGCTTCAGCCAGACGCACCTGTCCGGCGTCGGCTGCGGGGTGATGGGTGAACTGCCGATCATGCCCACCACCGGCGCCGTGGACAACGTTGACAAGGATGCCTACAAGTCCGAATACCGCCACGACGACGAGCACGCCGAGCCGGGCTACTACCGCGTCGGCCTCAAGAAATACGGCATCGACGCCGAACTGACCGCCACCGCGCGCACCGGGTGGCAGCGGTACACCTTCCCCGCCACCGGGCAGGCGAACGTCCTGTTCAACACCGGCCAGGCCAACCAGTCCGTCAAGGACTCCGAGATCCACGTCGTCGGTGACCGGACGCTTGAGGGCCGCGTCCGCGCCGGTGGGTTCTGTGCCGGGCACGATGAACACACCGTCTACTTCACCGCCACCTTCGACCGCCCCTTCAGCTCCTTCGGCACCTGGCGCGGCTCGACGCGCACCCCCGACAGCCGGGACGCCGCGGGCACCGGCGGCAACGGTGCCTGGGCGAGCTTCGACGCCACCGCCGACCACGACGTCGTCCTCAAGGTCGGCCTCTCCTACACCGGCCTCGACGGTGCGCGGAAGAACCTGGCGGCGGAAACCAAGGACTACGACTTCGACGCCACCCGCGCGGCGCTGCACCAGCAGTGGGTCGACAAGCTGGGCGCGATCAAGATCGGTGGTGGCACGGCCGAGCGGCAGACCGCCTTCTACACCGCGCTCTACCACGCGCAGCTGCACCCGAACCTGGCCGGTGACACCGACGGCGCGTACACCGGCTTCGACGGCAACGTGCACACCGCGAGCGGCTACACGCCGTACCAGAACTTCTCGCTGTGGGACACCTACCGGCCGCAGAACCAGCTGCTGGAAATGCTGGAACCTCAGGTCGCGCGGGACGTCGCCTTGTCGGTCGTCGCCATCGGGCGTGATGGTGGATGGCTTCCGCGGTGGGCGCTCGCCGAGAGCGAAACCAACATCATGACCGGCGACCCCGTGACGCCGTTCCTCGTCGAGGCGTGGTCGAAGGGCCTGCTCGCCGGGCACGAAGAAGAGGCGTACGCGCTGCTGAAGAAGAACGCGACCAGCACGCCACCCGCCGATTCGCCGTACAACGGCCGCTCCGGTGTCAACTACTACACCGAGCGCGGGTACATCCCCAGCGGGCTGGAACTCGGCAAGGACTGCGCGGCCAAGGGCGGCGACAACGACTGCGAGCACCCGGCCTCGGCGACCATGGAGTACTCGGCGGCCGACGCGGCGCTCGCGCTGATGGCGCGTGGTCTGGGCCACCAGGCCGACGCGCGGATGTTCGCCGACCGCGGCCAGTGGTACCGGAACCTGTGGGACTCCTCGATCGGCCAGTTCCGCCCCCGCACCACCGAAGGCACTTTCCGCACGCCGTACAACCCGGTCGACGCCGGACACCAGTTCCACGAGGGCGGCGCGTACCAGTACCAGTGGCTCGTGCCGCAGGACCCGGCCGGGCTCGTCTCCCTGATGGGCGGCCGGACCGCGACCGAGAAGCGCCTCGATTCCTTCTTCACGTACGACAACCTGCTGAAGGACCCGGCCGGCACCGCGCGGAAGGACTGGATCGCCAGCCCGTACGACTACTACGGCAAGCCGACCTACAACCCGAACAACGAGCCCGACCTGCTCGCGCCCTACACGTACAACTGGGTCGGCGCGCCGGCGAAGACCGCGACCGTCGTCCGCGCGGCGATGACCCTGTTCACCACCGGGCCCGACGGCATGACCGGCAACGACGACCTCGGCACGATGTCCGCCTGGTACGTCTTCTCCTCGCTCGGGCTGTACCCGACGATGAGCGGCGCGAACTTCCTCGCGCTGTCGAGCCCGCAGTTCGAGTCGGCGACCGTCCGGATCGGACAGTACGGCGCCACGCAGGGCGGGACGCTGACCGTGTCGGCGCCGGGCGCGAGCGACACGAACCGGTACATCCAGAGCGTGTCGCTCAACGGCCGTGACGTCCGGCAGACTTCCCTCGATTGGGCCGCCGTCGCCCATGGCGGATCGCTGCACCACAAGCTCGGGGCGAAGCCGTCCCAGTGGGGCACGTCCGCCGCCGCGGCGCCGCCTTCGGTGAACAACGCCGTCGGCGACCTGCGGCGGCACGTCGACGCGTCGCTGCGGCAGACGTCCGTGGTGATCCCCGCCGGCGGGACGCAGCAGGTGCACCTCGACCTCGACGTCCTCGCACAGAACCCGGCACTGCAGCCGGTCACGGTTTCGGTCTCGGCTCCAGGCTGGAAGGCCCGGGTGCAGCCCTTCGACCTGGTCTGGTCCGGGCGGCTGCCGGTGCAGAAGACGGTGCCGATCACGGTCACCGTGCCCGCGGGCGCGGCGCTCGGGACGTACCCGATCCAGGTCACGGTGTCCGGGCTGGGCGCGAACACCGTGACGCGCTCGGCGACGGTCGAGGTCCGGACGCCCTCGGCGTGCGCTTCTTCCGGCTCACAGTGCGCGGTCGACTTGGGCCGCGACCGCAACCACGACGGCACGGCCACGGTGACGGCGTCGTCGGAAGGCAACTTCGACGGCGGCGGCTGGAGCTACGACGCCGCACTGCTCCCGGCAGCCGGCCCGGTGGTCTGGGACGGCGTCACCTACGCCGCGCCGGACGCTTCGGGGACTTCACCCAACTTCGTGGAGGCCCGCGGCCAGTCGCTGCTGCTCCCGGCCGCGCCGCACACGGCGTTGAAGCTGGTCGGGGCGTCGCACAACGGCCCGGTGTCGACGACGGTGACCGCGCACTACACCGACGGGACGAGCGCGGACCTGGCCGTGTCGTTCGGCGACTGGGCCGGGTCGGGCAGTCCCGTGGTGCTCGAGATGCCGCACCGGATCAAGGCCGGCAGCGGCGTCGACGGGCCGCCGGTCCGGCTGTTCGGGATCTCGGCCGCGGTGGACGGCAGGAAGACGCTGCAGTCGGTGAGCCTGCCGAACGACCCGCGGGTCGAGATCTACGCGCTCACCCTGGCGTGACGGTCCGGTTCGCCGGGGCACCGGCGAACCGTTCCGCCAGGTCAGGGCGAGGGCCGGGCTCCCGGCTGCGGGGCGCGGTCGTGCTTGCGGAACTCCACCCAGCGGCGGCTCACGTCGGCCCAGAGGTCCTGCTGCTCGGCGTAGAACCGGTCGAGCCGATCTCGACCGAGGTCCGCCGCCGGAGTCGTCACCAGGTAGTAGTCGATCTCATCGCGCAGCCGGTTCATCCGGTACTGCGTTTCTTCCATGAGCAGCCAACGCGAGCGCCAGGTGAAGAAGGTTTCGAGGCCGGTCAGCAGCGTGACCGCCGCGACCAGCGGCAAGGCGATGGAAGCACGCAGCGGGATCTCGGGGATGCCGAGCACGATCGTCGACAACGCGGTGAGGACCAGTGTGGAGATCCGCACCCGCGAAGCCGGCCTCTTGAACCGCTTCTTCCGGGAATCGATCCACTCGATGTCCGCGGACACAAGATCGCGAAAGCCGAGGAAAACCTCGCGGAGCGGGAGGTCGGGCTGCCGTCCGACCAGTTCCAGGAAGCCCCGTTCGGAGGTGAGTTCGGTCGGCGACGAGGACCGCTGTCTGGGCCACATCGGGCCAGGGTCGTGGAATCTCAGCACCCCGGCAAGGCTGAGGCTTATTCCGGTCAGGCCGCCGCGCCCCGCCCGCACACCGCTGATCATCGCAGAAGCCATGCGGCGGCCGACGGCTGAATAAGCCTCACTGTCAAGCGACGATCCGGGGTTCGGACGCCAGCCGCGACAGGACGTGGGTGAGCCGCCGCGCCGCGACGTCCCACTCCTCCAGCGCGCTGCCCCGGCCCAGTGCCGCCGTGCGCAGTGACCTGCGCAGCTCCGGGTCGGCGTACCAGCGGTGCAGCGCGTCGGCGAGCGCGAACGGGTCGTCCGGGCCGACCACCAGGCCCGGCATCTCGCCGTCGGCGTCGACGCCCAGCGCGTCGTACACCCCGCCCACCTCGGCGGCCAGCACCGGGATGCCCCTGGCCAGCGCCTGGGCGACGAACATGCCGGACGTCGCCGCGCGTGCCGGGATGACCAGCAGGTCCGCCGCGTTGTAGGCCGCGCCGAGGTCGACTGCTTCGCCGGCCAGCGTGATGCGGCCGCCGAGGCCGAGCCGCTCGATCGACCAGCCGAGCTCGTCGACGAACGCCCGGTCCACCTCCAGCGAGCCGGCGAAGACGCACGACAGCGCGAGGTGGTCGACCTCGCCGAGGGCCTGGACCAGCAGGTCGTGGCCGTTGCGGCGGGTGACGTCGCCGACGCACAGCAGCCGGGACACGCCGTCCGCGCCCGCCGCGAGCGGTGCCGCGTCGGTGCCCGGCTTGGCGACGTAGACGCGGCTCGGGTCCAGGTCGTGCCGGTCGATCAGCAGCCGGGCCAGCCAGGCGCTGGTCGCGACGACCATTCCGGCCATCCGCAGCGTCTCGCGTTCGCAGGCGTCCAGCTCCGCGGCGTGCGCCGGGGTGAGGCCCGGCTCGTCGGCGAGGGGCTGGTGCACCAGCACGGCCAGGCGCAGCCGCCGCGCGTGCGGGACGACGATCTCGGGCACGCCCGAGGCGATCATGCCGTCGAGCAGCACCACGGTCCGGTCGGGCAGCGCGGCGAGCGACCGCGCCAGCCGGCGTCTCGACGCCGCGTCCGGCTCCGGCCAGCCGCCGGCGATCGGCAGCTCCAGCACCGGCTGCCCGACGGCGGGCAGGTTCTGGCACATCCGCTTGTCGTAGGTGTCGCTGCCCGGCGGGGCGGCGGGGAGGATGAACACCATCGGGTCGGCGGCTCTCATCGCTCGCGCCCGAGCAGGTCGGTGGGGACGGACACGGCAACCTCCAGCGTGGGTCGACGGCGGTGACGGCTCATACGTCACACGCACCCCGGCCCGGGAAGGTTCAGCCCTGCGCGTCAATCTTCCAGACGCCGCCGTCCTGGACCAACGTGAAGGTGTTCGTGTCGGTCTTGGTGCCCCCGCTCTTCGACACGTAGGTCACCTTGGCGGTGACCCGGCCGGGGCCGTTTTCCGAGACGATCGAGGCGCTGACCTTGCTGTACGTGCCCCAGAAGTTCTGATAGGTCTCGATGGTCTGGTGCTTGGACGCCTTGAAGCGATCCGTCAGCAGGTTCCACGCCTGGTTGATGTTGCCCGGGAGCAGCGAGTAGTAGGCGCCGAGGGCTTCGGCCGCCGTCTTCGACGAAGCCACGGTCGAAATCGTCGGCGAAGTGGGCGGAGCCGAGGTCGCCGACGACGGCGTGGTGGACGGCGGTGTCGACGGCGCTGCCGGCGGAGTCTCCGACGCCGAGGTGGACGGCGCCGACTGGACCGGCGGAGCGGCGGTGTCCTGCGGCGGCTTCTGCCGCACGACCAGCAGGATCGCCACGACGACCGCGACGCACAGCAGCGCCGCGCCCGCTCCGACGGCGATCAGGCCCTTGCGCGCGCCCGGCGACACCGCGGTGACCTCGCCCGCGGGCACGGTGACCGCGGCCGGCGCGGACGGCACCGGCGCCGGCTCGGTCTCCGGGAGCGTCGCGGCGAGCACCGACTCACCGGGCTCCGCGTCGGGCAGCAGTGCCCGCAGCTCCCGCTCGACCTCGTCCATCGAGGGACGCTCGGCCGGCTCGCCGTCGAGCATCCGCACCAGCAGCGGCGTCAGCCGGCCCGCCTTCTCCGGCGGAATGGTCTCGCCGCTGGACGCCTTGTAGAGCAAGGCGATCGGGTTGTCGGCCGTGCCGTAGGGCGCCTGCCCCTCGACGGCGGCGTACAGCGTGGCGCCGAGGGAGAAGACGTCGGCGGCGAAGTCGGCGTCTTCGCCGCGGGCCACCTCGGGGGCGAGGTACGCGGGCGTGCCGGCGATCTCGCCGGTGGCCGTCAGCTTGACGTCACCGATCGCGCGGGAGATGCCGAAGTCGGTGATCTTCGCCGTGCCGTCCTCGGCGACGAGGATGTTGGCCGGCTTCACGTCGCGGTGCACGACCCCGACCCGGTGCGCGCCGGCCAGCGCCGAGCTGATCTGCACGCCGACGCGGATGGCGTCGTCCACCGTGGCCGGCCCGTCGAAGAGCGTGGCCGCCAGGCTCTTCGACGGCAGGTACTCCATCACCAGCCACGGCCGGTCCTCCTCCTCGAGGACGGCGAACACGGTGATCGCGTGGGAATGCTGCAGCCGGGCGGCGATCCGCGCCTCGCGCATCGCGCGGTTCTTCGCCTCTTCGGTGCGTTGCTCGTCGTGGTCGTGCGGCAGCAGGAGTTCCTTGATCGCCACGGTGCGGTCGAGCTTTTCGTCCTGGGCCCGCCACACCGTGCCCATCGCGCCGCCGCCGATCGGCTCGAGCAGCCGGTACCGATCGCGGATCCGGCGACTTTCCACGAGCATCCACCATTCTCCGAAGTGGCCGACGAGATCCGGTCAGCATGCCAGCCTGGGCGGCCGACCGGTACCAACGTAGCCGAAAACCTTGCGCGGACAGCGCAATCCCGACGATGCAAACTCGCGCTGTGGCGCGGCTTACGGTGTACCCAGGAATCCTAACGAACAACCCCGTACGCGCGATCAAGTGCGTCCACGATCTCCTTGCGCAGCCCGGCGCCGACGGCGATCGTCGCGGCGGAACCCACCGTGTGCTCGCTGCCGTCACGGTCCACGACGGCGCCGCCGGCCTCGCGCACGAGCAGCACGCCGGCCATGGTGTCCCAAGGGTTGTTGGACAGGATCAGTGCGGCGTCGAGCTTTCCGTCCGCGACCCAGGCGAGGTCGATCGCCGCGGTGCCGAGCATCCGGATCTTCTGCGCCCGCGCGCCGAGGTCGGACAGCAGCGTCAGCCGGGCGTGGTTCTTCTCCTCGGCGAGCTCCCCGATCGCGAAGTCGCCGACGGCGATCATGGCGTCGGACATCTCGGTCGCAACAGACGCGCCGACTCGCTTTCCGTTCGCGAAGGCACCTTCGCCGCGCGCCGCGGTGTAGGTGACCCCGAGGTACGGCAGCGTGATCGCGGCGACCGTGCTGTGCTCACCGTCCACCAGGGCCAGGGAAATCCCGCAGAGCGGAATTCCGCGGGCGAAGTTCGCCGTTCCGTCGATCGGGTCGAGGGCCCACCAGCGGCCGCCGGTCTCCCCGCTGCGGCCGCGCTCCTCGCCGAGGATGCCGATCTCCGGCGTCTCGGCGGCGAGGAACTCCCGCAGCGCGTCCTCGACCGCCGTGTCGACGTCGGTCACCAGGTCGCGATCGCCTTTCGCGGAAACCGAAAAACTCGGGCGCGACCTGACGATCTCCGTCGCCTTCGCCACGGCTTCGCGCGCGACGTCCAGTAGTGCGGCATGCTCGGTCATGCCACCAACCTAGTGAAGGGCCGCGCGCATGACCGATCTGTTCCCGCTCGCCACCACCGCCGACGAGCAGGAGCGGCGGGCGTCGGTGGCGGTACTGCCGATCGGCAGCTTCGAACAGCACGGCGCGCACCTCCCGCTGGCGACCGACACGGTCATCGCGGCGACCCTCGCCCGCGCGGTGGCCGACGCGTACCCCGTCCTCCACCTGCCGCCGATCACGATCTCGTGCTCACACGAGCACGCCGCGTGGGCGGGCACGGTCAGCATCTCGGCGCGCACGCTGCACGCGGTGGTCACCGACGTCGCCGCGTCGCTGAAAGCGTCCGGCGTGGACCGGCTCGTGCTGGTCAACGCGCACGGCGGCAACTACGTACTGTCCAATGTGGTCCAGGAGGCGGCGGGCGCGATGGCGCTGTTCCCGGGCGTCGCCGACTGGCAGGCGGCGCACACCGCGGCCGGCCTGCGGACGTCGCTGGACGACGACATGCACGCGGGCGAACTGGAGACGTCGATCCTGCTGCACGCCCACCCGCACCTGGTCCGGCCGGGCCACGAAACGGCCGACCACGTCACCGACCGGGAGCACCTGCTGACGCTGGGCCTGCGGGCGTACACGGAGTCGGGGGTGGTCGGCCGTCCTTCGCTGGCGAGCGCGGCCAAGGGGCACGTCGTGCTGGACACGCTGGTCCAGCGCTTCGCCGGGGTCCTCGAAGTCTTTTGACACGCCGGAAAGGCCGTGAATGGCACATTGAGGGACTTAGAGTCCCTCAATGTGCCATTCACGGCCTTTGAGCCAGGTCACGAGCCGGCGAAGGCCTGGTCCAGGTGCGGGAGCAGGTGGGCCATCCGCTCGGCCTTCGTCCGGAGGTAGCGCAGGTTCTCCGGATTCGGCGGAACCAGCAACGGAACCTGCTCGCTGATCCGGATTCCGTAGCGCGTGAGCTGTTCGACCTTCTGCGGGTTGTTCGACAGCAGCCGCACCGAGCGGATGCCGAGGTCGGTCAGGATGCCCGCCGCCGCGTGGTAGTCGCGGGCGTCGACCGGGAGGCCCTGCGCCACGTTCGCGTCGACCGTGTCGAGGCCCTCGTCCTGCTGCAGCCGCATCGCCTCGAGCTTTGCGAGCAGGCCGATCCCCCGGCCTTCGTGGCCCTGGACGTAGACCACCACGCCCGAGCCTTCCTCGACGATCCGGTCCAGCGCCGCCGCCAGCTGGTCGCCGCACTCGCAGTGCGTCGAGCCGAAGACGTCGCCGGTCAGGCACTCGCTGTGCACCCGGACCAGCGCGCCCAGCGGGGCGACATCGCCGTAGACCAGCGCGACCTGCTCGGTGCCGGTGCGGTCGAGGTAGCCGACCGCGCGGAACGTCCCGTGCCGGGTCGGTAGCCGGGTTTCGACGACCCGCTCGACCACCGCCCGGCGCGGCAGATCCCCGATGACGTCACTTGCGGTCATGACTTCAACCCCACTTCCGATTCGATCCCGGTGTCGGCCGCCGTGCGCGGAGCGGGCACGACACCGGTGTGCGGAGCGCGGGTCTCGCGGAACCCGGCGACGCTCCGGACGAGCAGGACACCGGCGCCGGGCAGGCTCGCGACCAGCGTGAGCACGCCGTAGACCACGGCAACGGTGACACCTTGGGCGGCTCCCAGACCGGCCGCACCGAAGAGCAGGGCGCAGACGCCCTCTCGGGGGCCGAAGCCGCCGACGTTGAGCGGGAGACCCATCGCGAGCAGCGCGAGGACCATCAGGGGCACGAGCTGCCAGACCGGCGCGCCGACCCCGGCGACGCGGGCGGCGACGACGAACAGCGCCAGGTGCCCGGCCAGCGTCGCGACGGACAGGAAGCCCACGCTGGGCCACGTCTCGCGGGTCAGCAGGCCGAGCCGGACGTCGGCGAGCGTGACGGCGAAGCCGCGGCGCCACTTCGACGGGCTGTGGATCCAGCGCCCGCCGAGCAGGCGGCCGACGACCAGGCCGGCGACGGCGGCCAGCACGACGACCACGCCGGCCCCCACCACGACCTCGCGGAACGCGCCGGGCACGACACCCGGCGACGCGAGCACGACGGTGACCGCGGACGCGATCAGCACGACCTGGCCCGCGGTGCGTTCCAGGACGACGGCCCGCACGCCGCGCGGCACGTCACCGCTGTCGCGGCCGTGCTGCACCGCGCGGTGGACGTCGCCGAGGACGCCCGCGGGCAGCACGCCGTTGAGGAACAGCGCGCGGTAGTAGTCGGCGACGGCGGTGCGCAGCGAAAGCCGCAGGCCGAGCCGGGTGGCGACGATCTGCCAGCGGCCCGCGCTCAACAGCGTCGTCGCCAGGCCGATGCCGAGCGCGGCGAGCACGCCGACGGCGCTGATCCGGCCGAGCCCGTCGAGGAAGGCGGCGCTGCCGAGCTGCCAGACGAGCACGGCGAGGATGCCGAGCGCGCCCGCGATCCGCAGCCAGGCGAGGGCGCGCTTCACGCCGCCGCCTCCATGCTCGGCGGCAGGACCAGCAGGTCGCCGTGGTGGATCACCGCGTGCAGCTCGCCGGCCGCGGCCATCTCGAGCCGCCGCTGCAGGTAGACGTCGGCGACCGGGCGCAGCTGGGGCAGCTGCTCGACGGCGGCGCCGACCCAGCCTTCGAGCCACTGCCGCTGCAGTTCGGCCTGGTCCGGGCCGAGCCGCCAGGCGCTTTCCGCGCGGACGACCGTGGCGCCGAGCCTGCCGAACGCCGTCGCGGCGACGTCCACCGCGTTCGGGCCGAGCAGCCGCCTGCCCCCGGTGACCCGCCGCTGGTGGGCGTTGAACGCGGCGGCGAGGGCCGGGTCGAGCGGGTCGCCGGGTGACAGCTCGACCTTGCCGGTGACCGAAAGCATCAGCAGCGCCGCGCAGCCCGCTTCGACGATCGCCGTGGCCAGCGCCGTGACCTCGTCCCTGGTCAGCAGGTCGAGCAGGGCGGACGCGGTGACCAGCGACGTCCCGGCGAGATCCGCGGCCCGCAGCGCGGTGACGTCGCGCTGCTCGGCGACGGCGTCGACCAGGCTGCCGTCGAGCGCGGACTCCGGGATGCTCGCCCGGGCGTGCGTGAGCAGTTCGGTGTCGTGGTCGTGCAGGATCCAGCGCTGCGCGCCGGGCAGGCGGGCGGCCAGCCAGCGGCCGAGCGAGCCGGTGCCGCAGCCGAGGTCCCGGATGACGACCTCTTCGTTCTCCGGGAGGTACTCCCGGAGCGGGTCGAGGAGCTCGGTGGCGCGGGCCGCGGCGTCCGCGGGTTCACGCAGGTAGAGCCAGTCCGGTGCGAACGCGGTCATGCCGCCGCCTCCTGCCGCTGCAGAATGTCCGCGATCCGGCGGGCGGTGTCGTCCCAGCCGGTCAGGGTCTCGCGGCGCAGCCTCGCCGACGCGCGCAGCCGTGTCCGCAGCGCCGGCTCGGTGAGCCAGCGGCGCAGGGCGGCGCCGAGCGCTTCGACGTCGTCGCCCGGCACGAGCATGCCGGGCACCGAGCCGTCCGGCGCGACGCCGAGCGTGTCGGGCAGCGCGTCGACATCGGTGGTCAGCACCGGCACACCGCGGGCGAGGGCTTCGGTGACGACCATGCAGTACGTCTCGGCGCGGGAGGGCAGCACCAGCAGGTCGGCAGTGTGGTAGGTCGCGTCGAGCGCCGCGCCGGTGCGGGGGCCGGTGAGGGTGAAGCGGTCGCCGAGCCGGTGCTCCCGCAGCCGCTCGACGTACTTCGTCTCGCGCTTGATCCCGCCGACGCACTCGCAGGTCCAGCGCAGGTCGGCGACGGTTTCGAGGGCCTGGGCGAGCACGCCCTGCCCCTTGCGCGGGGTCACGTTGGCGACGCAGACCAGCCGGGACATGCCGTCGGTGCCGATGGCCAGGGGCGCGTGGTCGACGCCCGGCGTGACCGCGTGCACGCGGTGCGGGGCCAGGCCGTGGTGGCTGATCAGGCGGCGCGCGGCCCACTCGCTGGTCGCGACGACCGAGCTCGCGGCCCGCAGCGTCTCGCGCTCCAGCGCGTCGAGCTCGGCGGCGAGCGCGGGCGGCAGGCCGGTCTCGTCGGCCAGCGGCAGGTGCACCAGGACCGACAGCGACAGCCGGCGGGCCTGCGGGACGACGACCTCGGGCACGCCACAGGCGACCAGGCCGTCGAGCAGCACCGCCGAGCCGGTGGGCAGCGCGGAGAGGAGGTGGCCGAGGACCGCCCGGGCCTCGGTGTCCGGGCGCGGCCAGCTGCCGGAGACGGCGATCTCGCGCACGTCGAGGCCGGCCTCGACGAGCCGGTCGCACATCCGCCGGTCGTAGGTGTTGCCGCCGCTGGGGACGGACGTGTCGTCGATGTCCCCGGGAAGGACGACGTAGAGAGTGTTCACAGGGCACGCTCGTAACTCGCCCACGCGACGTGCGACTCGTGCAGCGAGACGGTGATGCCGTCGAGGCCGCGCGCGCCGTCGCCGAGGCGTCCGGCGTGGACGGCGTCGGCGAGGCGGTCGGCGATGACCTTCGCGAGGAACTCCGTGGACGTGTTGATGCCCTTGAACTCCGGCTCGTCGTCGAGGTTGCGGTAGTTCAGGTCGCTCAGCACCGCCCTCAGCTCTTCCGTGGCCTTGCCGATGTCCACGACGATGTTGTCCTCGTCGAGCTCGGCCCGGCGGAAGGTCGCATCCACCACGAAGGTCGCGCCGTGCAGGCGTTGCGCGGGTCCGAAGACTTCCCCGCGAAAGCTGTGGGCGACCATTACGTGGTCACGGACGGTGATGCTGAACACCAAGACCTCCGATGCGTTCGGGTGGACGTGGTCATTGCGGCTGATACATGACACGGAGGCACAGGGCGGAAAGTTCATTCGCGACCAGCTGGGGTAGCACGGAAGGAAGATCCTCAAACATGCATTCCGCGCTGACCAGCGCTTCGAACGCCGGATCGGCCAGCAGATCCAGGGCGACGCCGAGGCGCTGGGCGTAGCTGCGGTCCGGCCGCGCGACCGTCCCGACCTGGCTGCTGCGGATCACCAGGCGCCGCGAATGGAAGTTCTCGCCGAGGGGGACGCTCACCCGGCGATCGCCGTACCAGGACAGCTCCAGGACCTCCCCCGCCGGCGCGAGCAGCTCCAGCGCGCGGGCGAGCCCGGCCTCGCTGGCGCTCGCGTGCACGACGAGGTCGCAGTCGCCGAGCGCTTCGCCGGGGGTCGAGAAGCCGACCCCGAGGGCGTCGGCGATCTCCGCTTTGGACTCGTCGACGTCGATCAGCTGCACCCGGGTCGCCGGGAAGCCACTGAGGAGCTTCGCGACGCTGCAGCCGACCATCCCGGCGCCGATGACCGCGATCCGGTCGCCGAGCCGCGGCCGCGCGTCCCACACGGCGTTCACGGCGGTCTCGACCGTGCCGGCGAGGATCGCCCGGCCGGCCGGGACCGCGTCCGGCACCGGCGTCACCGCGGCTGCCGGAACGACGTACGCGGTCTGGTGCGGGTAAAGGCAGAAGACGGTCTTGCCCGCCAGGTGCGCGGGCCCCCGCTCGACGACGCCGACGTTGAGGTAGCCGTACTTCACCGGGCCGGCGAACTCACCTTCCTGGAAGGGCGCGCGCATGACGTCGTGCTGACTCGCCGGGACGCCGCCGCGGAAGACGAGGGTTTCGGTGCCGCGGCTGACACCGGAGTACAGCGTGCGGACGAGCACGTCGTCGGGCCCCGGCTCGGGCAGCACCTCCTCCCGCAGCTGTCCCGTGCCGGGACTTTGAACCCAGAAAGCCTGTTCCACGTGTTTCTCCTCAGCGGCAACCGGAGGCTGGTGTCGCCACCCTATGAGCAATTCGCGGAGTCGACGATGATCAAACAGGACCTTCTCCTGCGCGCGGTGGTGCCGGCGCCGGTGCTCGCCGCGGGGGTCGTCGCGGGCGGTTTCACCCCACTCGCCTGGGCGACCGGAGTCGTTTACGGCCTCGCGCTGGTGTTGCTCACCGAGTGGGGGCTGCGCCGCAGCGGCCGCGGCGCCTTCGGGCCGGCGGACTGGATCACGTTCGCCCGCGCGACGCTCGTCGGGTGCGCCGCAGAACTGATCGCCAAGGGTGACTTTTCTCTCTGGTGGCTGGTGGGGCTGGTCGGCGTGGCACTGCTGCTGGACGGCCTCGACGGCCAGGTGGCGCGCCGCACCGGCACGGCGTCGGAGTTCGGCGCGCGGTTCGACATGGAGGTCGACGCGTTCCTGATCCTCCTGCTGTGCGTCCAGGTGTCCCACGCGCTCGGGCCGTGGGTGCTGGGGATCGGCCTGATGCGGTACGTCTTCGTCGCCGCTTCGTGGGCCATGCCCTGGCTGACCGCGTCGCTGTACCCGAGCATGGCCCGGAAGACGGTGGCCGCGGTGCAGGGTGTCGTGCTGGTGGTCGCGGTGTCCGGCCTGCTGCCGCTCGCGGTGACGTTCGCCCTGGTGGCGGCGGCTTTGACGGCGCTGGTGTGGTCGTTCGGCCGCGACGTCGTCTGGCTGGCCCGGCAGCGCGTCTCGGCGGAGGCTCCCGGGCGGATCGTGCACCTCACCCGGGCGACCCTGCGGCGCCCGCTCGGCTACGGCCACAACCAGGCGGCCTGACCCGCCGTCAAGAGCCGGGCTCGCGGGCCGCGCGGGCCCGGCGTTTGCCCTCGTGCATCGCGGCCACCCGGGCGATCGGGATCGTGTGGCCCTCCTCGACCAGGTCGGCCGGCAGGACGAACGGCTCCGGCATCTCCCCGGTCCACGGGTCACCGCCGCTGAGCAGGCCGGGGGCCGTGTGGATCGTGAAGTCGCCCGGCTTGACGCCGTCGAGGTCGGCCCAGCGGACCGGGAACGAGACCGGTGCCCCCGGCCGGTGACGCGGGCTGTAGACGGACACCACCGTCGCCCCGCCGGCCCGGGTCGAATCGAGGAAGACCTTGCCCTCACGGCGGTCCCGGACGAACTCGGTCGTGCCGAGCGCCGGGTCGAGCCGCTCCGCGCGGACGGCGACCGCGCGGGTGGCCGCGGCGATGTCCTCGACCGCTTGCCCGGGCGCCAGCGGCACGAAGATGTGGACGCCCTTGGACCCGCTGGTCTTCACGGCACCGTCGAGGCCGTCGTTGTGCAACGCTTCGCGCACCAGCTTCGCGGCGCCGACGGCCAGCGAAAACGAGCCGTCCTCGGGCGGGTCGAGGTCCATGACCAGGTGCGTCGGGCCGCTCGCGGGGTCGCCGCGGAAGAGGGCGGTGTGGTACTCGATCGCGCGCTGGTTGCCGAACCACACCAGCGTGCGCAGGTCGTTGCACAGCGCGTACGAAACGTCCCGTTTGGACGTCTCCGCCCAGCTCGTGTACCGCTCGACCCACTCCGGGGTGTACTTCGGCAGGTTCTTCTGCATGAACGGCCCCTGCCCGCGCAGGACCCGCAGCACGGTCAGCGGCCGGTCGCGCAGCTCCGGCAGCATCCGGTCGGCCACCGCTTCGAGGTAGTCGAGCAGCTCGCGCTTGGTGACCGTCGCCCCGGGGAAGACCTCCTGGTCGAGACTGCTCAGCTTGACGCCGTGCCGTACCTCGTCGCTCATCGGCTCACCTTCGCGTTCCCGCGCGAAGCGGTCAACTGTCAAACAAGCGGACGTCCGGTGCGCAGCCGCCACCGCAGATCGGCGAGGAAGAAGTTGAACGGGAACCGCCGCACCGGCCCCGGCAGGACGCGGACGACCCGGCCGAGCGCGGCGAGGAGCGCGTCGAACCGGCGCTGGTCGGCGGCGGTCCACGGCAGCCGCATTTCGTCGCGGAAGCGCTGCGGGAGGAAGCCGGTGGTGACGAACCGGTGGAACCGCCGCCCTGGCACGGCGAGGACCGGCGGCAGGAACTCCAGGTCGACGATCCGGGTGAGGTAGCGGCGGACGGTGTCGTCGATGGCGACCTCGTCGAGCCCCGCGGCCCAGTACTTCTCGAAGGCTTCGCGGTCGGCCGGCCACATCTCCGGCTGGACCTGCAGGGTCGTGCCGAGTTTCACGGCATCGCGGTAGAACCGCTCCGGATCACCGCCGACGAAGGCGAGGTAGGCGTCCTCGAAGCCCTTGTAGAGACAGGCCGCGACCCACAGCTGGAGATCGGTGTCGAAGGCGTTGTAGGCGACCGGGCTCGACGCCGTCGAGTGCACCTGCGCGTGCGCCCGGTTGACGCCCTGCCGGTAGGCCGCGCGCTCGGCGTCGGTCCCCATCGTCGCGACCGCGAGGTAGGTCAGCGTGGTGCGGGTCCGCTTCACCGGGTGGCGGAAGAGGTTGCCGCTGTCGACCCGGCTCTCCAGGACGCCGTACCCGACCGGCGCGCGGGAGAGCTGCATGATCACGTTCGCGCTCCCGGCCAGCAGCCCGGCGCCGATGACGGCGTCACGAAGGGCGTTCTCGGTCATCAATCAAGAAAACGACGTTGTTGACGACCCGTCAAGAGGGGTAAGCCGCCCGGGCGAACGCGATCAGGGCGCGCGCGGCCGGGCTGAGCGGCCCCTCCGTCCGCCACGCCAGCGCCAGCACGCCGCGCAGCCCGGCCCCGGCGATGTCGACGATCCGCAGGTCCGCCTCGTGGTACCGGGCCAGCGACGCCGGCACCACCGCGACGCCGAGCCCGCGCATCGCGAGTTGCACCAGGACGTTCGGGTCGGCCGCCTCGAACGCGATCCGCGGCGTCAGTCCCTCCCGCGCGAAGGCGGCGTCCAGCGCCGTACGCAGGCCCGTCCCCTTCGGCAGGGCCATCAGCGGAACCTCACTCAGTTCGGGGAGGCCGACGGCCGTCCGGCCGGCCAGCGGACCGGTGGGCGCCGTGACGGCCAGGAACGGCTCGTCGAGCAGCACCTGCGTCGCGATCCCCGGCGGCGGGCCGGTCGCGAGGCCCACGACCGCGAGGTCCAGGCGCCCTTCGCGCAGGGCCGCGAGCATCACGTCGGAGTTGGCTTCCGACAGCGTGATCTCCACGGCCGGGTACCGCCCGTGGAAGCCGGCGAGGAGGTCCGGCAGCCCGACCGGGCCGGCCGACGTCACGGCGCCGATCGCGACCTGGCCGCGGACGAGCCCTGCCAGCTCCTCGACGGCTTCGCGCACGCCCCGCACCGCCTCGAGCGCGGCCCGGGCGTGCGGCAGGGCGGCGGCGCCGACGTCGGTGAGCCGGACCGTCCGGCCCGAGCGGTCCAGCAGCTCCTGCCCCAGCTCGCGCTCGAGGCGTTTGACCTGCGCGCTCACCCCGGGCTGGGCCACGTGCAGCCGTTCCGCCGCGCGCGTGAAGTTGCCTTCTTCGGCGACGGCGACGAAGTACGCGAGCTGGTGCAGTTCCATAAGCATTGATTCTAGTCAGTAGATAAACCAGATCTTGGACTTCTGATCGACTCTGCCCGAAGCTGGGAACAGCGAACGAAAGGAGCCGAGATGAACATCCTCCGCCCAGGTCAGGACGGGTACGCCGAAGAAGTCGCCGGATTCCAGACGGCGGTGCCCAGCTCGCCCGCGGTCGTCGTCGCCGCCGAAAGCGCCGAGGACGTCGTCGCCGCCGTGCGGTACGCGACCGCGCACCGGCTGTCCGTCGCGGTCCAGGCCACCGGACACGGCTTGACCGCGGGCACCGACGGCCTCTTGGTCAGCACCCGCAGGATGACCTGCGTGGAAATCGACGCCGACGCGAAAACCGCCAGGGTCGAAGCCGGCGCCCGCTGGGAGGCGGTGCTCGAAGCCGCCGGGAAGCACGGCCTGGCGCCACTCAGCGGCTCGTCGCCGGACGTCGGTGTCGTCGGCTACACCCTCAGCGGCGGCTTCGGGCTGATGGCCCGCCGGTACGGCCGCGCCGCCGACCACGTCCGCGCGCTCGACGTCGTGACCGCCGACGGCGAGCTCCGGCGCGTCGAACCCGGCTCGGACCTGTTCTGGGCGCTGTGCGGCGGCCGTGACGGCTTCGGCGTCGTCACGGCGATCGAGTTCGGCCTCTTCCCGGTGGCCGGGCTCTACGGCGGCAGCCTCACCTTCGACACCGCCGACGTGCCGGCGGCGCTGCGGGCCTGGCGCACCTGGTCGGCGGCGGCGCCGGACACGCTGACGACGTCGCTGGCCATGATCCAGTACCCCGACCTGCCGATGGTGCCCGAACCCCTGCGTGGCCGGCACATCGCGCAGGTCCGGATCGCCTACCTCGGCGAGGACGGCGACGAGCTCGTCGCGCCGCTGCGGGCCGCCGCGCCCACGCTGGCCGACACGCTCAGGCCGATGCCGTTCACCGAGTCCGGGTCGATCGCGGCCGAGCCGCGGCAGCCGCACGGCTACCACGGCACCAACGTGACCGTCTCCCAGCTGAACGACGCCATGCTCGACGCGGTCCTCGAGCACGCAGGCCCGGGAGCGGCCACGCCGCCGGTCCTGATCGTCGACCGGCTGGGCGGCGCGCTCGCCCGGAAGCCGGAGACGCCGGGGGTGGGCTGGGACAGCTCGGCCGAGTACGTCGTCCGCGCCCTGTCGATGGTCGGCGACGACGGCGTCGCCGCCGTCCGGCGTGCGCACGCGAAGCTGTTCGACGCGCTGGCGCCGTGGACGACCGGCCGGTTGCTGCCGTTCGTGTACGGCGAACACGCGCCGGCGGAGGTCGCGGAGAGCGTTTTTTCGGCTACGGATCTTCGGAGGCTTCAGGAGATCAAGCGCCGCCTCGACGCGGGGAACGTCTTTCCGGCGCCCCACCTGGCGGGGTGAAGCCGAGTCCAGGCAGGGAAATGGCCGGGTAAAGGCAGGTCATATACTCCCGTCCGACGATCACACCGATGGGGGAACCGCCTTGCGCACGATGAGCCACGAGGACTACCTCGGCCAGAGACGGTTCCCCGGCCTCGACGGCCTGCGCGCGCTCGCCGCGACGATGGTCATCTTCTTCCACTTCGGCGGTCCGAACTGGACGTGGCTGTCGGGCTGGGTCGGCGTCTACATCTTCTTCGTGCTGTCCGGGTTCCTGATCACCACGCTGCTGCTGCGCGAGCAGGACCGCGCCGGCCGGATCTCGCTGTCGAACTTCTACATCCGGCGGGTCTTCCGGATCCTGCCGCCGTACCTGGTCATCCTCGGCGGGATCGTCGCGTTCGTGCTGCTGCGCGGCGAGTTCCACGACCGCGACTTCCCCAACGCGCTGCGGTTCTACCTGACGTTCCTCAACGAGTTCCTGCCGTCGTTCACCAACGGCACGGACAACTTCTTCAGCGGCTCGTGGACGCTGGGCATCGAGGAGAAGTTCTACCTGGTCTGGCCGTTCCTGCTGGTCGCGATCGGGATCGGCGCGGCGAAGCGCAAGTTCCTGCTGGTCGGCGTGGCGATGGTCGTGCTGCTGGCGCTGGTGCCGGTGACCACCGGCGGCTGGCTGCTGAACGGCGCGAACGTGCCGATCTACCGCTCGACCGTGCACTACTTCATCCTGGCGGCCGGCTGCCTGCTGGCGATCCTCATGCACTACCGCCGGGGCTACGCGCTGCTCAAGCCGCTGACGCACCCGCTGGCCGCGATCCCGATCGTGGGCGGGTTCCTCGTGTTCCACACGAACCTCGACAGCCTGTGGCACGCCACGCGCATGAACCTCTGGCTGCTCGTGGCGTATGCGTTCGCGACGATGCTGCTGCTGGTCGTGCTGGTGAGCCCGGGCCCGCTGCGCTGGCTGCTCGGGACGGCGCCGATGCGGTTCGTGGGTGAGCGGTCGTACTCGCTCTACCTGCTGCAGGGGCCGGTGCACTTCGTCGTCATCCTGGCGGTGCCCGGGCTGGGGCGGAACCACACGACCAGCGCGGTGGTGGTGTTCCTGGTCGCGCTGGCCATCGCGGACCTGATCCACCGCTGGGTGGAGAAGCCGCTGATCGACGTCGGCAAGCGGCTCATCGCCCGCAAGGAGACGCGGCGTGCGGAGCGGGACGCGGCCCGGCAGCCCGCCGGACCGCGCGTCGAAGCCGAGCCCCGGCCCGCTCCCGTTTCCTAGCGTTTCTAGCGCTCGAGGACGACGATCGGAATGACCCGCGTGGTCTTCTTCTCGTAGTCGGCGAAGCCCTCGGCGTGGGCGATCATGCCCGCGTAGAGGCGGTCGCGCTCGGCGCGGTCGGCGATCACGGTGGCCGTGGCCTCGAACTTCTCGCTGCCGACCTCGACGGTGACCTTCGGGTTCGCGACGAGGTTGTGGTACCAGGCCGGGTTCTTCGGCGCGCCGCCCATGGACGCGGCGATGACGTACCGGTCGCCGTCGCGGGTGTAGGCCAGCGGCGACAGGCGCTCCTGGCCGCTCTTCGCCCCGATGGTCGTGAGAAGCAGCACGTTCTTGCCCTCGAACATGCCGCCGACCTTGCCGTCGTTGGCGCGGAACTCTTCGACGATCTGCTTGTTGAACTCGTTCATGTCGGCTGGTGCGGTCATGGGATCCCCTGTTTCTGGCCGGTACGCTCGACCGCACGCGAGTACGCTCGGGCGAAGAGTTTGCTTTGCAAACAAAACTACCGACGGGAGGTGAGCGGTGTCAACGGAAGCCGGACCGAGTGTCGAGGACGGCGTGCGACAGCTCCTGCTGCTCATGCCGCGCCTGGTCGGCCGCGCGAAGCGTACGCCGGTGCCCGAGGAGCTGAACGGCTGCGCGCTGGCGCCGCGGCACCTCTCGCTGCTCTCGTACCTGCTGTTCGACGGCCCGATGACGGTCACCGAGCTGGCCACCCGCCTGCAGGTCGCGCCGACGACGGCGAGCCTGATGATCGGCGACCTCAGCCGCCAGGGCCTCCTGAACCGCGACGAGGACCCGGCCGACCGCCGACGCACGATCGTCAGCATCGCGGAGGACAAGCGCCCGGCGGTCGACGCCTGGCTGGCCCGCGGCGCGAAGGCGTGGAGCGACGCCCTGACGCCGCTGACCCCGGCCGAGCGCCGGCTGGTGATCACCACCCTCGAGGCGTACGAACGCGGAACCTGCGAAGGCCCCGCCTGCTAGCGCTGTGTCGTCCCCTCAATCACACGTGATGCCCCTCTGATCACACGTGATGCCCCTTCAATCACGCGTGATGCCCGGCCGAGGCGGCGTTATTCGTCGCCGCGCTTTTCGCGAGCCAGCTTGCGCTGAGCCTCCGCGCGTTCACGGCACTTGCGGAGGAACTCCTCGTCGTCGTCCGGGCTCGTCGCCGCGAAGCGGCCCGGGCGGTCGTACTCCGGGAACGCCGGCGCGTTGCGCTCGTACGGCCCGCGCGCCCGCATCGCCTGCTGCGGACGGCCCGCGACCAGCCAGACGATCGAGCCGATCAGCGGCAGCACCAGCACGACCAGCAGCCACAGCCCCTTCGGCATGTTGCGGCAGGACGACTCGTCCGTCGTGATCACGTCGACCAGGCAGAAGATCCACAGCCCGAGCGTGACGAAACCGAGCAGACCATCGAAGTACAGCAATTTCCGACCTTCCCCCAAGACGATGAACGCGGTAAGTCTTAGCAGAACCCCTTCGTGGTTCAGCCGCGGGTCACCCGCAGCACCGCGGGCATCCGGAGATTCGGCGAAGACACCCAGGTCGTTTCCGTTTCTGTCAGGCGAAACCCGCGCAACGCCTCGAGAACGCCGGTCGCGAGGGCGAGCGCGTGCCGCGACCCCGGGCATTCGCGGAGTCCGGCACCGAACGGCGTCCCCGCCAGCGAGACCGTGACGTCTTCGCCGCCGATCCGGCGGCGCGTGCGCAGCACCGGCTGCTCGGCGGGTTTTCCGGTCAGCGACGCGGAAAGCCCGTTGCCGATGAGCCCCGCCGTGGCGTCGCAGGCCTGGACGAGCAGGCCGATCCGCGCCGCGGCGAGTTCGGTCGGTCCGCCGCACTGCGCGACCAGCCGTCCCAGCGCGGCTTCGGCATCGGCGCCGGGCGTGACGTGCGGGTGGTAGGCGGCCGCGACCGGAGTCACGTCCGCCGAGACGTCCGGCAGGCCCAGCGCCTCCGCGAGCACCCCGACCGGCACCGGCCGCGCGATTTCGGCCATCACGTCGACGACGTCGAGCCCTGCCATGATTCGGCACGTACGCGCGAAGGCCTTTTCCCGCAACGCATCCACGTCGACCTGAGCCAGCGAATCCACCGCGAGCGCACGACGCCGGACGTGGTCGGAGCCGTTGCTGAAACGAGCCACCGTCGCCCGCAACCAGGCGATGCTCCCCGCGGGAACGTCGGAAGGCACGGGCGGAACCGGAGCGGAAAGCGAAGTCATGCGCCGAAAGTAGCCGCGGAAAACGTCGGCGAGGACCGAACCTTCAGAGGATCGGCGAAGGCGGAAACCACGTCGCCGGCGGCCCGGCGCAGCGCGTCGGCCGCGGGACGTCGTGCTGGAACCACCACGCCCCGGTGACGCGGCCGTCGGGCAGCCGGTACGTCGGCGGGCCGGCGACGCGGACGAGTCCCGCGGCCTGCAGCGACCGCGCGCTCGCGACGTTGCCCACCTCCGCGCCGGCGCGCACCCGCGGCTGGCCGAGGTGGTCGTGCGCCAGCGTCAGGCCGGCCGCGAAGAGCACCCGCCCGTGGCCGCGGCCGCGGTAGTCCGGGGCGAGGTAGCCGCCGGTCTCCGGGCCGCCGTCCTCGCCGGTGTGCACGCTCACCAGGCCGACGCAGCGGTTGGCCTCGACGTCGATCATCACCAGGTCGAGCGACTGCGGATCGGGCGACACCCAGTCCGGGCCGGTCCCGGGCACGACACGCAGCGCGTCCGCCCGCGCCGGCTCGGCCACGATCGAGTCGCGCTGCCAGCCGAGCCAGCGCTGCGCGGCGGGATCACTGCCGCAGGCGACCGCGGCGGCGTACTCCCACGCGGTCGGGGTGCGGAAGAGGAAGCGGCCACTGCGCACGACGTGGCCCTGCCGGTCGCAGGTCCGCTTGGTCATCAGGCGGCCCCGGCGGGTGAGCCGGTCGAAGATCCCCTTGGTGGCTGGCAGCATCGCGGCGAAATCGTAGCGGAGAGTTCGCGGCGTCTGTTGTTATTGTGGCCCGATGACGGCCGTACCCGAGGCAACCGAACTGGACGGCTCCGGCCGGGCCGCGCAGCCTCGTCAGCTCATCGTGACGGTGTACGGCCTCTACTCGCGCACGGAAGGCGGCTGGCTGTCGGTCGCCTCGCTGATCGACCTGCTCGCCGCCGTCGGCGTCGACGAGCCCGCGGTGCGCTCGTCGATCTCGCGGCTGAAGCGGCGCGGCATCCTTGAGGCGGTCCGCCGCGACGCCACGGCGGGCTACGAGCTGTCCGACGAGGCGCGCGAGATCCTGCGCGAGGGTGACGAGCGGATCTTCCGCCGTGCGCGCGCGACCCCGGCCGACGGCTGGCTGCTCGCGGTGTTCTCGGTGCCCGAGACCGAGCGCCACAAGCGCCACCTCCTGCGTACCCAGCTCGCCCGGATGGGCTTCGGGACGGCCGCGTCCGGCGTCTGGATCGCCCCGGCGCACCTCCACGCGGCGACCGAAGAAGCGCTGACCCGGCTCGGCCTGGCCGAGTACGCCGACCTGTTCCGCGCCGACCACCTCGCGTTCGGCGACGTCGTGGCGAAGGTCCGCGAGTGGTGGGACCTCGACCGGCTGGACGAGCTGTACACGACCTTCCTCGACGAGCACGGCCCGGCGCTGCGCCGCTGGCAGCGCCGCAAGTCGGCGGACGACCACGAGGCCTTCGCCGACTACGTCCGCGTGCTGACCGGCTGGCGGCGGATGCCCTACCTCGACCCCGGCCTGCCCGCGGAGTTCCTGCCCCGCGACTGGTCCGGGATCCGCGCGGCCGAGCTGTTCTTCGAGCTGCACGCGCAGCTGGAGACGCCGGCCAGGGAGTACGTCGCGAAGTCGATCAACTTCGGCTGAGCACCGCGAAGCCCTGGACCTCGACCAAGGCTTCGTCGTCCCAAAGCCGGTCGACGCCGATGCCGGCCATCGCCGGGTACTCCGTGCCCGCGAGCCGCCGCCAGACCGCGCCGATCTCGCGCGCGTGGGCGCGGTAGTCCGCCATGTCGACGATGTAGATCGTCACGCCGCAGAGGTCTTCCGGGGCGCCGCCCGCCGCCCGCAGCGACGTCAGCAGGTTGCCGAGCGCGCGTTCGAACTGCTCGACGACGCCGTCTCCGACGATCTTGTTCGACGCGTCCAGCGCCGTCTGGCCGGCGAGGAAGACGACCCGGCCCTCGGCCACCACCGCGTGCGAGAACCCGGACGGCTTGCCCAGCTCCGGCGGGTTGATGCGTTCCATGCGGACACGGTACGCCATCTTTCGCATTATTGACGGTCGTGCGGGCGACGACATACCATCGACGGCGTGCGAATCGCGGTCATCGGTGGCGGCCCGGCGGGTCTGTACTTCGCCGCGCTCGCGAAGCAGCTCGGCCCAGCCCACGAAATCACCGTCTGGGAGCGCAACGCGCCGGACGACACCTTCGGCTTCGGCGTGGTGTTCTCCGACGAGACGCTCGGCGGCATCGAGCACGCCGACGCGGCGGTGCACGACGCGATGCGGGCGGAGTTTGCGCGCTGGGACGACATCGACGTCCACTACCGGGGCACGGTCACCACCTCGGGCGGCCACGGCTTCGCCGCGATGAGCCGCAAGCGCCTGCTCGGCATCCTCCAGAGCCGCTGCGCCGAACTCGGCGTCGGGCTGCGCTTCCGGGAAGAGGCGCCGGCCGACCTCTCGGGGTACGACCTGGTCATCGCGGCCGACGGCGTCAACTCCGCGATGCGCGCGCGGTACGCCGGGACGTTCCGCCCGAGCGTCGAGACCCGCCGGTGCCGGTACATCTGGCTGGGCACGGACCTGGTCTTCGACGCCTTCAAGTTCCACGTCCTCGAAACGCCGGCCGGGATCATGCAGATCCACGGCTACCCGTACGGCCGCGACGGCAGCACGTTCATCCTCGAAGTCCAGGAGGACGTCTGGCAGCGGACGTTCGGTCCCATCGCGGCGACGTCGCTGCCGCCCGGCCAGAGCGACGAGAAGTCGATCGCGCTGATCCGCGAGCTGTGCGCCGACGTCCTGGGCGGGCACCGGATCATGGCGAACAACTCGAAGTGGGTCTCGTTCGGCACGGTCCGGTGCGAGACGTGGGTGCACGGCAACGTCGTCCTCCTCGGCGACGCCGCGCACACCGCGCACTTTTCGATCGGCTCGGGCACGAAGCTGGCCATGGAGGACGCGCTCGCGCTCGCCGCCTGCCTGCACGAAAACGACGGCGTCGCGGAGGCGCTCAAGGCGTACGAGCTGGAACGGCGTCCGGTCGTCACGTCGACGCAGCGCGCGGCGCAGGCCAGCCTGGAGTGGTTCGAGAACATCGCGCAGTACGCCCACCAGGAGCCGCCGCAGTTCGCGTTCAACCTCCTCACGCGCAGCCGCCGCGTCACCTACGACAATCTTCGCCTGCGCGACCCGGAGTTCGCGGCCGAGCTCGACCACTGGTTCGCCCGCTCGCTCGGGACGACGTCGCGGCCGCCGATGTTCCAGCCGTTCTCTTTGGGTGGGCTGGAGCTGCCGAACCGGATCATCGTGTCCCCGATGGACATGTACTCCGCGGTGGACGGCGTGCCGGGCGACTTCCACCTGGTGCACCTGGGCAGCAAGGCACTCGGCGGGGCCGGGCTGGTGATGACCGAGATGGTCTGCGTCTCCCCCGAAGGCCGGATCACACCGGGCTGCGGCGGGTTGTACACGCCGGAGCAGGAAGCGGCGTGGAAGCGGATCGTCGACTTCGTACACGCGCAGACGCCCGCACGGATTGGTGTCCAGTTAGGACACTCCGGCCGCAAAGGTTCGACGAAGCTCATGTGGGACGGTATCGACGAACCGCTCCCCTCGGGCAACTGGGAGGTCTGCGCTCCTTCGGCGCTGCCGTACTCCGAGCGGAACCAAGTCCCCCGCGAACTATCCACAACGGACCTTTCGGAGATCCGCGACCAGTTCGTCGCGTGTGCTCAAGCCGCCGCGCGCGCCGGGTTCGACGTCCTCGAGCTGCACTGCGCCCACGGCTACCTGCTGTCGTCGTTCCTCTCGCCGCTGACCAACCAGCGGACCGACTCCTATGGTGGATCACTCGAAAACCGGCTGCGCTTCCCCTTGGCAGTCTTCGACGCGGTCCGCGCCGCGTGGCCCGCTTCCCGCCCGATGACGGTCCGGATCTCCGCGACCGACTGGTGCGAAGGCGGGATCGACGCCGACGACGCCGTCGAGATCGCGCGGGCGTTCGCCGCTCACGGCGCCGCGGGCATCGACGTCTCGACCGGCCAGGTCGTCAGCGAGGAACGCCCGCAGTACGGCCGCAGTTACCAGACACCGTACGCCGACCGGATCCGCAACGAAATCGGCGAGGAGTACGGGATCGCGGTGATCGCGGTCGGCGCGATTTCCTCCTACGACGACGTCAACTCGCTGATCCTGGCCGGCCGCGCCGACCTCTGCGCGCTGGGCCGCACGCACCTGTACGATCCACAGTGGACGTTGCATGCGGCGGCCGAGCAGGGCTACCCGGTGGCGTGGCCGAAGCCGTTCGCCGCGGGCAACCGCAAGCCGCAGACGGGCCGCTCCGACGGGCCGGAGCCACGTCTCGACCTCGTCCGGTCCGGTCCGGCGGGGACCGCCCATGCTCGCTGGCGACCGGGAGCTTCGTCATGACTTTCGCTCTGGATTCCGCTCAGCAGGCGTTCGCCGCCGAGGTACGGCGGCAGGCCGAAGAACAGCTGCTCCCGCTCGCCGAGTCCGGTGTGGAGGGTGCGGTGAACCGCCCGCTGCTCAAGGCGATGGGCGCGCTCGGCTTGCTCGCTAGGCTCTTCCCCGGCGTCGCTTCCGGGACGCCATCGAGGCAGGCGGCGGCGACGGACCTGTGCATCCTGCGCGAGAACCTCGCCACGGTGAGCACCGAAGCCGAGACGGCGTTGGCGTTGCAGGGCCTGGGAAGCTACCCGATCCTCCAGTCCGGGCAGGACGAACAGGTGGCACGGTGGCTGCCCGCGGTGGCGGCCGGCGACGCGGTGGCGGCGTTCGCGCTGACCGAGCCGGACGCGGGTTCCGACGCGGCCGCGCTGTCACTGGCGGCGGAGCCCGACGGCGACGGCTGGCGCCTGACGGGGACGAAGATGTGGATCTCGAACGCGCCCGAGGCCGACTTCTACACGGTGTTCGCCCGCACGACACCGGACGCGGGTTCCCGCGGGGTCAGCGCGTTCGTGGTCCCGGCCGATCGCCCCGGCCTCGGCGGCGAGCACCTGGACCTGGTGAGCCCGCACCCGATCGGCACGGTCACCTTCGACGGCGTCGAGGTCCGGCGCGGGGAACTGCTCGGCGAGGAGAACCGCGGTTTCGCCGTGGCGATGCGGACCCTGGACCTGTTTCGTCCGAGCGTAGGCGCGTTCGCGGTCGGCATGGCCCAGGCGGCGTTGGACGCGACGGTGTCCCACACCGGCTCGCGAGAAGCCTTCGGCGGCCCGTTGATCAAGCAGCAGGCAGTGGCGCACACGCTGGCCGAAATGGCCACGCGCACGGAAGCGGCGAGGCTCCTGGTCTACGCGGCGGCGGGCGCGTACGACGCGGGAGAGCCGAACCTCGGCGGCCGGGCGGCGATGGCAAAGCTGTTCGCAACGGAATCGGCGCAGTTCGTCGTCGACTCGGCGGTCCAGCTTCACGGTGCCCGCGCCCTGCGTCGCGGGCACCTGCTGGAGCACCTGTACCGCGAGGTCCGGGCACCGCGGATCTACGAAGGCGCGTCGGAGATCCAACGGACGATCATCGCGCGATGGCTGGCTTCTTCGGCTTCCGGTCGAGCCACCACTGGCTGAGCAGCAGCAAGGTGAGCATGCTCATCGTGCCCGCCAGCGTCGACGCGGCCGGGATGAGCTCGCCCAGCTTCGGGTACGACGGGCCGAGGCCCAGGAACGCGAGCGGGGCATAAACGCGGCTCAGCAGCGTGTTCATGGCCATCGCGAAGCTGCGGACCATCCACTTCCGGTGGTCGGCGTACCGCCGCTGCCGGATGGCCCGCCAGCCGGCGATCGTGGAGCCGAGCCACAACAGCGCGGCGACCACGTTCAGCCCGGCGGCGGCCGGGCCGAACGAGCTGAACGGGGCGATGACCAAGGCCATCAGTGCAGACGGGATCGCGCCGGCGAAGACGTAGACGCGCCCGACCCGCCGGTGCACGACCGGGTGCGTCCGCCGCAGCCACGGCCAGATCTGCAGGATGACCCCGACGATCGCGATCGTGCCGAAGAGGATGTGCGCGACGAGGAACCCGTAGTGCGCGGCGAACCCCGGCGGCGCGGGCACCCGCGACAGCGCGGGATCGAAGGTGAGGTAAGGCGGCACCGAGTACGCGAGGAACGCGGCGACGAGCAGCGCGAGCGGCGCCACCCACGGCCGCCGCCACCACTTCGGCCTTGCCTGCGCAGGCGTGGGTCTGATCTCCGTCCGGACAGTCATGGCTACCCCCAGGGTCGGCTGCCCGTCCGACGCTAGGGAAGCTCTTCGACAGCGACCATGGGGTAGGCTGCCGCCCCAGCGGTGGGGTGCTCCCTACCGCTGAAAGCCGTGAATGGCACATTGAGGGACTTCAAGTCCCTCAATGTGCCATTCACGGACTTCGGGCTCAGCTGCCGCGGACCCGGCGGACCGTGTCGCGGTAGAAGTAGCCGCTCTGCTTGATCGTCCGCTGCTGCGTCTCGTAGTCCACCCGGATCAGCCCGAAGCGCTTCGCGTACCCGTAAGCCCACTCGAAGTTGTCCAAAAGGGACCAGGCGAAGTACCCGCGGACGTCCGCCCCGGCCTGACGTGCCGCCGCGACGGCCGCGATGTGCGATGCCAGGTATGCCGTTCGCCTGTCGTCGCGGACGAAACCCGATGAGTCCGGGTCGTCGTCGAAGGCCGAGCCGTTCTCCGTGATGTACATCGGGAGAGCCGGGTAGTCGCGGCCCAGCCGCGTCAGCAGCTCCGTGAACTTGCCCGGGAGGATCTCCCAGCCCATCGCCGTCGTCGGTTCGCCGAACGGGACCGCCCTCGACGCCGGGACGCCGTCCGCGTCCACCGACAGGCCTTGCTCGTCCACGCCCGAGAACTGCTGGCCGAAGTAGTAGTTGACGCCGAGGAAGTCCAGCGGGGACGCAATGGCCGCCAGATCGCCGTCCTGGACCGGGAGGCGCACTCCGCGCGAAGCCAGGTCGTCCACCACGTCCACCGGGTAGCGGCCGTGGACCAGCGGGTCCAGGTAGATGCGGACGCCGAGGCCGTCCGCCTGACGCGCCGCGCGGACGTCCTCGGGGGAATCCGTCGCCGGGTCGGCCGTGCTCATGTTGAGCGTGATGCCGAACTGCGTGGGACGCTGTGCCGATTCCCGCATCCGCTGCACCGCGAGCCCGTGCCCGAGCAGCAGGTGGTGCACCGCGTGCAGCCCCGCCGTGAAGTCACGCCGCCCCGGCGCCATCACGCCGTGGACGTACCCGTGCATCGCCGAGCACCACGGCTCGTTCAGCGTCGTCCAGTGCCGGACCCGGTCTTTCAACCGGTCGAACACCAGCATCGCGTAGTCCGCGAACCGGTACGCCGTGTCGCGAGCCGGCCAGCCGCCCGCGTCCTCCAGCTCCTGCGGGAGGTCCCAGTGGTACAGCGTCGGCCACGGCGTGATCCCGCGGCTCAGCGTCTCGTCGACGAGCCGGTCGTAGAACCCGATTCCCGCTTCGTTGACGCCGCCGCGGCCGCGCGGCTGGACCCGGGGCCACGCCACGGAAAACCGGTAGGTGTCCGCGCCCAGTTCGCTCACCAAGGCGATGTCCGACGGCATCCGGTGGTAGTGGTCGCACGCCACGTCCCCGTTGTCGTTGTTGTCGATCGCCCACGGCTCCTGGCAGTAAGTGTCCCAAATGGACGGTGTCCGGCCGTCTTCGGAGACCGCGCCTTCGATCTGGTACGCGGCGGTGGCCACGCCCCAGCGGAAGTCCGGCGGCAGGGTGTCGATCAGCGCCTGCTGCTCGGCGGTCACGGCTGTGGTCTCGGTCAAGGCGGCTCTCCTCCAGTGGTGCCGGACAGGACGGTCAAGGAGTGGCGGGGTGCAGCCAGCACGCCACCTCGCGCGCCGGGTCGCCGGGCGTTCCCAGCAGCGGCACGCGGTCGGGGCACGGCTCGAAGGCCTGGGGGCACCGCGGGTGGAACGCGCAGCCGGACGGCATCCCGCGCGTGTCCGGCGGCGATCCGGGGATCCCGGACAGCTCGCGCCGCGGCCCCCGCAGGGCGGGGAACGAGTTCAGCAGGCCGTGGCTGTACGGGTGCAGCGCGTCCCGGTAGAGGTCCGCCGCCGGCGCCTGCTCGACGATCCGCCCGCCGTACATGATCGCGATCCGGTCCGAGAACTCCACCAGCAGCGAAAGGTCGTGCGTGATGAACAGGACCGAGAAGCCCAGCCGCTCCCGAAGTTCGACGAGCTGGCCGAGGATCTGCCGCTGCATCACGACGTCGAGCGCGGTGGTCGGCTCGTCCATGATGACGACCCGCGGCTCCAGCGCGAGCGCCATCGCGATCATCACGCGCTGCCGCATCCCGCCGGACAGCTGGTGCGGGTACGCCTCGAGCCGGTCGGCCGAGATGCCGACCAGCTTGAGCAGGTCGCGCGCTCGCGCCACCCGGCCCGCTTTCGTGGTACGCGGTTCGTGCGCCTTGATGACGTCGACCAGCTGCGTGACCACCTTGTGCACCGGGTTCAGCGAGTTCATCGCGCCCTGGAACACGATCGACGTCTCCGCCCAGCGGAAGTCCCGGAGCTGTCTGTCCGTCAGGCGAAGGACGTCGTAGGGCTCGCCATCTGCGGGGTGGTAGATCACCTCGCCGCCGCGGATCACGCCTGGCGGCGCGAGCAGCCGCGTCAGCCCGTAGGCCAAAGTGGACTTCCCGCTGCCGCTTTCCCCGGCCAGGCCGAGGACTTCGCCGTGGTGCAGCGTCAGGTGCACATCCCGGACCGCGCGCACGGCTTCGTCGCCGACGCCGTAGTCGACGTCCAGGCCCTTGATCTCCAGCACCGGGTCCATCATGGTTGTTCCTCCCGCCCGAGCACGGGCGTGAAGCCCACGCGCATGCGATGCATCCGCCCGTCCGCGCCGCGCACGCGGGCCTTGCCGCTGCCGCGCAGCCGCGGGCTGACGAACTCGTCGATGCCGAAGTTGAGCAGGGACAACGCCGTGCCGAGGACGGCGATGGCCAGCCCGGCCGGCACGAACCACCACCACGCGCCCTGGGCGAGGGCCTGCTGGCTCTGTGCCCAGAACAGGATCGTGCCCCAGTTCCAGTTGGACAGCCCGGAGACGCCGACGAACGCGAGCGTGATCTCCGACATCACCGCGAAGATCACCGTACCGACGAAGCTGGACGCGATCACCGCGGTCAGGTTCGGCAGGATTTCGAAGAAGATGATCCGCCACGTCGACTCGCCGGTCGCCCGGGCCGCCTCGACGTATTCGCGACCGCGCAACGAAAGCGTCTGTGCTCTGAGGACTCGCGCGCCCCACGCCCATGACGTGAAGCCGATGATCACCGCCACCAGGATGTCGCCGCCGGCGGGCACCGCGCTGCCGATGATGATGATCAGCGGCAGCGCGGGAATCACCAAGAACACATTGGACAGTGCCGAGAGACCTTCCCCCGGGGTGCCGCCGAGGTAGCCGGACGTCACCCCGACGATCACCGCGAGGATCGTCGCCACGATCCCGGCGGCCAGCCCGACCAGCATGACGCTGCGCGTGCCGACCACGACCTGGCTGAAGATGTCCTGGCCGAGGTGGGTGGTGCCGAACCAGTGCCGCGCCGACGGCGACTCCAGCAGGTCGCTGCTGCGCGCCGACGGGTCGTACGGCGCGATCCAGTCGCCGACGACTGCTATCACCAGGAAGAAGACGATGACGGCGAGGCCGGTGCCGGTCTTGCCGCCGGTCAGGAACCGGAAGCGGCGCCGGCGCGCGGCCGCTTCGAGCGGGAGGGCCTGGGCGGCCTTGACGTCCGCCGCGGGTACGGCCATGTCAGCCCTCCTTCCGGGTGCGCGGGTCGAGCGCCAGGTAGGCGACGTCGGCGAACAGGTTCGCCACCAGCACCGACAGCGTGATGATCAGGAAGATGCCCTGCATCAGCGGGTAGTCCTGCGAGCCGACGGCCTGGAACAGCTGGTAGCCGACGCCGGGGTAGGAGAAGACGATCTCCACCAGCAGCGTGCCGCCGACGATGAAGCCGAGGGCGAGCGCGAAGCCGGACACGCTCGGCAGCAACGCGTTGCGTGCCGCGTAACCGACCATCACCCGGCGTTCCGACAGGCCCTTGGCGTGCGCGACGGTCACGTAGTCCTCCGAGGCGACGGTGACCATCATGTTGCGCATGCCCAGGATCCAGCTGCCCATCGAGCTGATCAGGATGGTGAGCGCGGGCAGCAGGCTGTGCTGGATCGCGCTGCCGACGAACGTCCCGTCCCAGCCCGGGATGGTGCCCGGGTCGTAGCCGCCGGACGACGGGAAGAAACTGCCCGGGCCGGCCAGCAGCGTCAGCGCGATCAGGCCGAGCCAGAAGTACGGGATCGACGAGAGGAACGTCGTCACCGGCAGCAGGCCGTCGACCCACGAGCCGCGCTTCCAGCCGGCGACCACGCCGAGCCCGGTGCCGATCGCGAAGCCGACGACCGTGGTGATGCCGACCAGGATGATCGTCCACGGCAGACTGTCGGTGAGCAGGTCGGACACCGGTGTCGGGAAGAACGTGAACGAGATCCCGAGGTCGCCGCGGAAGAGCTGGCCCCAGTAGTCGAAGTACTGGGAGATCAGGCTTTCGTTCTTGTCGAGTCCGAAGAGGACATACAGCGACTGGATCGCGTCCGCGCTGATCATGCCCTGGTTCTTGGCGATCAGTGACTGCACCGGGTCACCCGGGATCAGTCGCGGGATGAAGAAGTTGATGGTGACGGCAGCCCACGCGGTGAAGACGTAGAAGGCGAACCGCTGCAGCAGGAACCTCATCGGGCGGCTCCATCGTAGAGCCAGCACGCGGCCCAATGACCGGGTGCGTCGCCGACGTCGAACCGCGGCGGCAGGTCGGTCTTGCACCGCTCCATCGCGACCGGGCAGCGCGGGTGGAACCGGCAGCCCGGCGGCGGGTCGATCAGGCTCGGCGGTTCGCCGGACCCGCGTTCGGCCGGCGTCTCCCCGGGAGCGCCCCCGCCCGCGATCCGGTCCGGGTCGGGGGCGGATTCGATGAGCAGCCGGGTGTACGGGTGCGCCGGCCGTTGGGTGATGGTCTCGCTGTCGCCGCCTTCGACCATCCGGCCCGCGTACATCACCATCGTCTCGTCGGCGAAGTAACGCGCTGACGCGATGTCGTGCGTGATGTACAGGATCGCCAGGTGCAGGCGTTCCTTCAGATCCCGCAACAGGTTCAGCACGCCGAGCCGGATGGAGACGTCCAACATGGACACCGGCTCGTCGGCCAGCAGCGCCTCCGGGTTCGCGCCGAGCGCCCGCGCGATCGCGACGCGCTGGCGCTGGCCGCCGGACAGCTCGTGCGGGAACTTGTCGATGTACCGCTCGGGCGGCGTCATCTGGACGCGGGTGAGCAGCTCGTGCAGCGACTTCTCGAGGTCGTCTCCCACCCGGCCGTGGATCTTCAGCGCCCGCGTCAGGTGGTAGCGCACGGTGTGCACCGGATTCAGCGACGCGAACGGGTCCTGGAAGATCATCTGCACCCGGCGGGCGTAAGCGCGGAACACCTTGCCGCGCTTGATGTTCACCGTCTCGCCGTGCAGCCGGATGTCGCCGCCGGTGCGCGGGTAGAGGCCCGCGAGCAGCCTCGCGACCGTCGACTTGCCCGAGCCGGACTCGCCGACCAGCGCGGTGACGTGGCCGCGCCGGAGCGTCAGGCTCACGTCGTCGACGGCCTGGACAGCGCGGCGCGGGCCGGTCAGCGCGGCCCGGCCCTTGCGGCGGACCGGGAAGTGTTTCGCGAGTCCCGCGGCTTCGAGGACCACGGGGAGGTCCCCCTCCGGCCCGGCAGCGGTGGGGCCGGAGGGGGACTGCTCGGTCGTCACGACTGACTCCGCCATGAGTCAGGCCGCGGGCTTGAGGTGCAGGACGATGTCGAGCGCGTTGCGCAGCGTCGGCTGGGCCGGCGCGTACGGGTTGGCTTCGTCCGGCCAGCCGACCCAGTTCTTCGTGCTGTACTCGCCGCCGGAGTTGGCCGCCGACGTGGGGATCATCGGCTGCTGCTCGATCATGATCTTCTGCAGCGTCGCCATGGCGGCGGTGCGGGCGGCGTCGTCCTCGGCGTTGGCGTAGGTCTCGAGCGCCTTGGTCGCCTCGTCGTTCTTGTAGCGGCCGTAGTTGCCGTTGATGCCGCCCTGGCCGGTCGGCTTGTAGCGGTTGCCGTCCATGACGTCGCGGTACATGTCGTACGGCGTCTGCCCGTCGTTGGTCCAGTGCATCAGGCCCTCGAAGTCACCGGTGTCGACCGACTTCATCCACGCGTCCTGGTTCATCTTGTCGACCGTGGCGGTGATGCCGATCTGCGCCAGGTTGTCCTTGATGATCTCCAGGTCGGTGATGTAGTCCGACCAGCCCGACGGGACGGTGAGCTTGAGGGTGACCGGCTTGCCGCTCGGGTCGGCCAGCTTGTCACCGGTGAATTTGTAGCCCGCGCCGGTCAGCAGCGACTTCGCGCCCGGAACGTCGACCTGGACGCTCTGCCCCTTGTACTGCGGCGCGATGAACGGGTCGCCCGCCGGCGTCGGGATGCCGGTGACCTGGTCGTTCTTCGGGTAGAAGTAGCCGGCCTCGCCCTGGTTGAAGATGTCGTCGCGGTTGATCGCCTTGTTGATGGCCTGACGCAGTTTCGCGTCGTTCCACGGTGCCTTCTCGGTGTTGAACCACAGTCCGTGGACGGCCAGCTGCGCGGGGAACCACAGTTTGTAGTGCTGGGGGTCTTTGGTGGTGTAGACGGCCTTGTAGTTCGGGATGAACACGAAGCTCCACTCGGAAGCCCCGTTGACCAGTGCATTGACCTGCGCGTTGTTGTCGGTGAAGGAGGTATAGCGGATCTCCTTGACCTTCGGCGCTTCCTGCCAGTAGCCGCTGTCGCGCCGCGTGACGATCATCGTCTGCGGCGTGGCCGACTTGAGCGTGTACGGCCCGGTGCCGATCGGGTTCTTCACGAGGTCGAGCGCCGGGTCCTTGATGCCCTGCCAGACGTGCTTCGGCACGACGAGGGTCTGCAGGATCTTCACCTGGTTGACGAACTGCGAGTTGTCGAAGGCGAGGGTCACCTGGTTGCCGGCCGCGGTGATGTCCTTGTACGGCACGGCGTCGACGTTCAGCGCCTTGTTGTCGCGCAGCAACTGGAAGGTGTAGGCGACGTCTTCACCGGTCATCGGCTGGCCGTCGGAGAACTTGACGCCGTCACGGACGGTCAGAACCAGCTTCTTGTAGTTGTCCGACCAGTCCCACTTGGTGGCCAGCCACGGCTTGCCCGGCTCCTGCGGCTTGACGCGGTTGAGCATGACGAGGGGCTCGTAGATCATCCACCGGTAGCCCATGTTCGACAGGGCGGACGTCTCCAGGAACGGGTTGTTGTTCTCCGCCTGCGGGCCGTCCGGCTTGCCGACGCTGAGCACGGCGTCCGGGTTGCTCTGGGCGGCACTGGAACTCCCGCCCGAGCACGCGGTGAGCCCGCTCAAGGCCGTCATGGCTACTAGCGCTGCGACTGCTGCGCGCTTGGCTCGCATCGGCTCCTCCTGCTTTCATCGACGACTTGCGTGCTGTCGACTGGTAGCGAGCCCCGACCGCCGGCGACCGAACGACGTCCCGAAGTCAACCCGGGTGACTCGGGTCACGTCAATAACATGGCGGTAACTTTTTCGGCCTAAGTTTAAGTTCTGAAAGAACAAGCGGTCTGGACCTCTTGTTCAAGATAATCCTTGCACAGCAAGGGTTTCAGCCGATCCGGCCGCCGTTCGCGAGCAGCTGAGCGATGGGCAACGTCGCCGCGCCGAGCGCAACGGCTTCGGGCCCCAGCGTGCCGAGGACGACCTCGGTGCGCTCCGCCAGGTAGTCGAGCGCGTGCCGGTCGACGGCGTCGCGCACCGCGGGCAGGATCGCCGGTCCCATGATGGCTCCGGCCGAGCCGGAAAGCACCACCCGGTCGGGGGTGAGCAGGTTGATCAGGTTGGCGATGCCGATGCCGAGGTATTCGCCGGTCTCGGCGAGCACGTCGGCGGCCGGGCCGCCCTGCGCCGCTTCGGCCACGATCCGGGCCAGTTCGGCGTCACTTTCGTCCCCGATGACCGGTTCCTTGCCGACGCGGCCGGCGTAGTGGCGGACGACCGCCTCGGTGCCGACGTAGGCCTCCAGGCACCCGTGCGACCCACACCGGCACGCCGCTCCGGCCGCCTTGACGACGGTGTGGCCCCACTCGCTGGTCGTGATATCGGGGTGCGAACGGCCCGCCGTCGCGACGGCGGCCCCGACCCCGACGCCGAGCAGGGCGACGATGGCGCGCCCCGCACCCCGGCCGGCGCCACGCCACGACTCGGCCTGGCCCAGCGTGCGGGCGCGGTTGTCCAGGTGGAGGGGCGCTTGGATGTGCGGGTGGATGAGCTCGGCGAAGTTCACCCCGCGCCAGCCGAGGGTGGGCGCGTGCACGATCCCGCCGTCGCGGACCGCGCCGGGCACCCCGATGCCGACGCCGAACACCGCGTCCGGATCGCCGTCTTCGAGCACTTCGGCGATGCCGGTGCGCACCAGCCCGGCCACTTCGTCCGGGTCGAGCCGGGTGCCGACGAGCGGGTGGCGCACCGTCCCGAGCGTGCCGAGGGCGCAGTCGAACAGACCGACCTCGACGTGCGTTTCGCTGACGTCGACGCCGACGACGTGCCCGAAGCCGGGCCGCACCGCCAGCAGCGTCCGCGGCCGTCCGCCGTCCGATTCGACCGATCCGGCCTCGGCGACGACGCCGTCGGCGATGAGCTCGGAGACGACGTTGGTAACGGTGGCGGCCGACAGTCCCGATTCAGCTACCAGTTCCAGTCTGCTGACCGGGCCGCGGAGGTAGAGGGAGGAGAGGAGCGCCGCGCGGTTGTGCCGCCGGAGGTCTCTGGTCGTCTGGCGCGCCGCCTGGGTCACCGGGAGGATTGTGCCAGACGAGTGCTGGTTCGGAACTTAGTTCACCACTTAATACATAGCCACAACTTACGGTGATCAGGCATCCTGTCAGTGAGCCGGTAAGAAGTTAGATGGGTTGCCCATGGCGAGCAAGCGCACCACCGTCCGTGATCTGCGGCGGCACAACCGTTCCCTGCTGCTGTCGAAACTGTACTTCGACGGCCCGCTGTCGCGGCACGAACTCAGCCAGCTGACCGGATTGAGTGCCGCCACGGTGAGCAACGTGACCGCCGAACTGGGTGAAGAACGCCTGATCACGGAAGCCGGGCAGGTCGAATCGGACGGCGGCCGTCCCCGGGTGCTGCTGCGCGTCGACCCGGCGTACGGGCACGTCGCGGGTGTCGACATCGGCGAAACGGGCGTCAAGGTCGAGCTGTTCGACCTGGCGATGAACCGGCTGGCGACGGTCGAGCACCCGCTGCCGAAGGCCCCCGACGCGGCGACCGCGGTCGAGCAGGTGGCGTCCGGTCTGCAGGAGGTGTTCGCGAGCGCGGGTATCGACGAATCGAGCGTGCTCGGCGTCGGCATCGGCGTGCCGGGCACGGTCGAGCAGGGCGCGCAGGTGCTGGTGCACGCGCCGACGGTCGGCTGGGACGCGGTGCCGTTCGCTTCGCTGTTGCTCGACGCCGGCGTCAGGCTGCCGCTGTTCGTCGACAACGGCGCGAAGACCCAGGGCCAGGCCGAGATGTGGTTCGGCGCCGGCCGCGGAGCGCGGCACGCGGTGATAGCGCTGATCGGCTCGGGTGTGGGCGCGGCGGTGGTGACGGACGGAACGACGTACCGCGGCTCGACGAGCAGCGCGGGCGAGTGGGGCCACACGACGATCGCGTACGGCGGTCAGGAGTGCCGCTGCGGCTCGCGCGGCTGCCTGGAGGCGTACATCGGCGCGGGCGCGGTCCTGGCCCGCTACCGCCGAGCACGCGGCAAGGAGATCGCGGGCGAGGACGAGCAGGCCCAGTTCGCGGCGCTGTTGTCAGCGGCGGACAAGTCCAAGACAGCGGCCCGCGTGCTCGACGAAACGGCGGGCTACCTCGGCGCGGGCATCGCGAACCTGATCAACTTGTTCAACCCGGAGCGCATCGTGATCGGCGGCTGGGCGGGGCTGGCACTGGGCGAGCAGCTGCTGCCGCGGATCCGCGCGGCGGCGGGAGAGCACGCACTGAGGCACCCGTTCAGCCAGACGTCGATCCAGCTGGGTTCCCTGGGCTTGGACGCGGTGGCGACCGGCGCGGCGACGCTGCCGGTGGCGGACCTGCTGGAGCAGGGGGCGACGCCCCGGATCGCGAAGCCGGGAGCCCCGGACATCGACGCGGCCTGACTACGGCCGGCCCTTGAACCAGGCGTAGAGGAGACCGCCGCCGAGGAACGCCCCGCACGCGAAGAGGACGACACCGCAGACGAGGTAGAGGTTGTCGGTGTGCCCGACGGCCATGGCGACACCACCAACGGCCCCGGCCAGCAGCGCAAGCGCGGCAGCGAGCGTTCCGGGCGGCGGCGCGGGCTTGTCGTGCGCCATCACGACCTCCTTCGGCCTTGAAGCACTTCCCTGACGCTGCATCACGTCGGTAGCGCACCAGCCCCGACGGGTGGGCGGCCCCACCGCGACTCCCGTGATCAGGGCCGTGACTCGCGTGATCAGAGCCGTAACTGGCGTGATCAGGACCGGAATTCGCGTGATGGGAGCCGCAACTCGCGAGTTCCGGTTCCGATCACGCGAGTTCCGGCTTCAATCACGCCAGTTCCGGTTCCGATCACGCTGGATCCGGTTCCGATCACGCTGGCCGGCCCTGGCCGGCGCACCACCCAGCGGTATACCAGCTCCGGCAGCGCGCCACACCCGCCAAGCAGGGCCCACCCGCCCTGGGGGCCATCCCCGCTCCAGCGTATCGACCCCCACCGACAAGAAGGCCGCGGAAACCGCCACCGAGGCAGAACCATCCACAACTCGGCCAGGCTGTGGACAACTCAGCAGGGCACCCACCGCGATGGCGCGATGCACCGCTGAGCGGGAACCCCGAACGAACCCGGCCCGCTCACCCACACACCCTTAATTCGGGTTGAAAAAAAATGACCGCCGGACTGTTGCCGGACTTGTCTGGACCATGCATACTTTGTTGCCAGGCACAACAAAGGCACCCGGATCACGCTGCCGCTCGCGCACCGTCGCGCGGGCCCCGGCGAGCACACGCACGGCCGCGCCTGCCGCCGCCCCGGCACGCGAGGCCACCTCCCCCCTCCCCGCGTTCCGTGCTGCGCGCGGAACGCCGGTCCCCACGGTGAGAGAGGCGACAATGATGTCCACCTCGAAAAAGAACCGCTGGGCGGCGCTCTTCGCCGCCTGTTCCCTGCTCGTCCTCGGGCAGCAGATCGTCAACCCCGCCCCGGCCGCCGCCGCGGCCACCTTCACCGATGACTTCAACGGCCCCGCGGGCGCCGCCGTCGACGGGTCGAAGTGGCAGCTCGAAACCGGTGACAACGTGAACAACCACGAGCGGCAGTACTACACCTCGGGCACCAGCAACGCCCAGCTCGACGGCCAAGGTCACCTCGTCATCACGGCGAAGAAGGAAAACCCGGGCAACTACAACTGCTGGTACGGCCGCTGCGAATACACCTCCGCGCGGATGAACACCGCCGGCCGGTTCAGCCAGGCCTACGGCCACTTCGAGACCCGCATGAAACTCCCGCGCGGGCAAGGCATGTGGCCGGCCTTCTGGATGCTCGGCGGCGGCAACTGGCCCACCGACGGCGAAATCGACATCATGGAGAACGTCGGGTTCGAGCCGAACACCGTGCACGGCACCATCCACGGCCCCGGCTACTCCGGCTCCGGCGGCATCGGGGCGGCCTACAACGGCCCCAACTTCTCCGACGACTTCCACACCTACGCCATCGACTGGGCCCCCAACCAGATCAAGTGGTACGTCGACGGGAACCTCTACGAGACGCGCACACCGTCCGACCTGAACGGCAACCGCTGGGTGTACGACCACAACTTCTTCCTCATCCTCAACCTCGCCGTCGGCGGATACTGGCCCGGCGATCCCAACAGCAGCACGCAGTTCCCGCAGCAACTGGTCGTCGACTACGTGCACGTCACCGACACGTCGAGCGGCGGCAGCGGCCGGACCGGCACCATCACCGGCATCGGCGGCAAGTGCGTCGACGTCGCGGGCGCGAACACCGCCAACGGCACGCCGATCCAGATCACCGACTGCAACGGCAACGCCGCCCAGAACTGGACGGTCGGCACCGACGGCACGATCCGCGCGCTCGGCAAGTGCATGGACGTCTCGGGCGCGGGCACGGCGAACGGGACACCGGTGCAGCTCTACGACTGCAACAGCACCGGCGCCCAGCAATGGGTCGTGACCGGGGCGAAGGACATCGTGAACCCCAACGCGAACAAATGTCTCGACGCCACCGGCAATTCGAGCGCGAACGGCACCCGTCTGCAGATCTGGACCTGCGGCGGCGGTGCGAACCAGAAGTGGACCGCTCCCTGACCCACCCCTCGTGAGTGGTAAGCCGGGTTAGAACCCGGCTTACCATTCACGACCCCAGAAGTGGAAGCTCCCATGAGAAAACTGCTCACCCTGGTGGGCGTGACGGCGCTCGCCGCGGCGACGTTGGCCGCCCCGGCGCAGGCCGCGGGCGAGCCGGTCAACGTCTGGCTCACCACCACCAGCGACTCCGGCGGCCGCCAGGTCACCCGCGGTCTCCAGCAGCAGACGCCGATCGCGTTCGCCGCGGGCACGGGTACCGGCGGCGTGACCGTCAACGTCAACGAAAACACCACCTACCAGCAGTTCGAAGGTGGCGGAGCGTCCTTTACGGACACCGCCGCGTGGCTGCTGAACTCCAGTGGAGCCTTGAACCAGGCCACTCGTGACGACACGATGCGCAAGCTGTTCGACCCCACCAGCGGCATCGGCCTGAGCTTCATCCGCAACCCGCTCGGCGCGTCCGACCTGGCCCGCTACAGCTACACCTTCGACGACATGCCGGCCGGCCAGACCGACCCGGACCTGACGCACTTCTCCATCGCGCACGACCAGGCCGACGTGCTGCCGCTGACCAAGCAGGCCAAGCAGCTCAACCCGCAGGCGAAGGTGATGGCGTCGCCGTGGAGCGCGCCGCCGTGGATGAAGGACAACGACAGCTACCTGCTGGGCTGGGTCGAATCGCAGTACTACCCGGCCTACGCGCAGTACTTCGTCAAGTACCTCCAGGCCTACCAGGCCGCGGGCGTGCCGATCGACTACGTCTCGATGCAGAACGAGCCGACCTGCTGCTCCAGCTACCCTTCGACCAACTGGAACGGCGCCGGTCTGGCCTACTTCGCGAAGAACAACCTGCTGCCGGCCCTGCGCAACGCCGGACTGTCCACAAAGGTCCTGGCGCTCGACTGGAACTGGGACACCTACGCCTCCTACGGCGCGCCGACGATGGACGACGCGGCGATCCGCACGCACCCGAACTTCGGCGGCGTCGCGTGGCACGGCTACGGCGGCGACATCGCGCAGCAGACGACCGTGCACAACCAGTACCCGGACGTCAACGCCTACTCGACCGAGCACTCCGGCGGCACCTGGATCCCGAACCAGCAGGCCGAGGACATGAACAACATCGTGGACTACACCCGGAACTGGTCGACGAGCTTCGTGAAGTGGAGCCTCGGCGTCGACCAGGACATGGGCCCGCACAACGGTGGCTGCGGCACCTGCACCGGCCTGATCACCGTCCACAACGGAGACTCGCGCAGCGGGCAGGTCGACTACACCGTCGAGTACTACACGATGGGCCACCTGACGAAGTTCGTGAAGCCGGGCGCCCACCGGATCGACTCGAACGACAACCCGGCCGTGCGCAACGTCGCCTGGAAGAACCCGGACGGGTCGAAGGCGCTGATCGCGTACAACTCCGGCACCGGAACCCAGAACGTGCGGGTGAACTGGGGCAACTCGTCGTTCACCTACGCCCTGCCCGGCCACACCTCGGCGACGTTCACCTGGAACGGCACCCAGGGCAACGGCGGCGGCACCGGCAAGACCGGGCCGATCACCGGCCTCGGCGGCAAGTGCGCCGACGTCGCCGGCGCGAACAGCGCCAACGGCACCGCCGTCCAGCTCTACGACTGCAACGGCACCAACGCTCAACAGTGGACGGTCGGCACGGACGGCACGATCCGCGCGCTGGGCAAGTGCCTCGACGTCACCGGACAGTCCACTGCGGACGGTGCCCAGCTCCAGCTCTGGGACTGCGGCGGTACGGCGAACCAGAAATGGGCGGCCACCGCGGCGAAGGACATCGTCGGGTCGGGCTCGAACAAGTGTGTCGACGCCACCGGCAGTTCGAGCGCCAACGGTACCCGGCTGCAGATCTGGGCGTGCACCGGCGCGGCCAACCAGAAATGGACCATCCCGGCTTGAGGAGCAACGAATGAAGAAGCGAGCAGCTTGGGGTGCGCTCGTCGCGGCGTCGGCGATGGTGCTCGCCCCGGGTGTCGCGCGGGCGGCGACCGGGCCGATCACCGGCCTCGCCGGCAAGTGCGCCGACGTCGCCGGCGCGAACAGCGCCAACGGCACCGCCGTCCAGCTCTACGACTGCAACGGCACCAACGCTCAACAGTGGACGCTCGGCGCCGACGGATCCCTGCAGGCGCTGGGCAAATGCCTCGACGTGACGAGCGCGGGCACAGCGGACGGCACACAGATCCAGCTGTGGGACTGCAACGGGAGCAACGCCCAGAAGTGGACGGCCAACGCGGCGAAGAACCTGGTCAACACCGGCTCGGGCAAGTGCCTCGACGCGACCGGCAACGCGAGCGCCAACGGGACGCGGCTGCAGATCTGGACGTGCGCGAGCACGGCCAACCAGCAGTGGACGCTGCCCGGCGGCACGACACCACCGCCCGGGCCGGGGGCGATGGCCGTCGCGCCCTACCTCTACAACGGCTGGGGCGACCCGCCCAACCCGGCGACGATCATGGGCGCGACCGGCGTCAAGTGGTTCACGCTGGCGTTCATCCTGTCCAACGGCTACTGCACCCCGCAGTGGGACGGCGGCCGGGCACTGACCGGTGGTGTGGACCAGAACACGATCACCACGATCCGCGCGGCCGGCGGTGACGTGATCCCGTCGTTCGGCGGCTACTCCGGCAACAAGCTGGAGTCGTCGTGCGGCAGCGCGGGCGAGCTGGCGGCGGGCTACCAGAAGGTGATCAACGCGTACGGCCTCAAGGCGATCGACATCGACATCGAGGCCGACGCCTACAGCAACGCGACTGTGCAGCAGCGCACGGTCGACGCGCTGAAGACGGTCCGCGCGAACAACCCGGGCATCAAGATCTACGTCACCTTCGGCACCGGCCAGTCGGGTCCCGACAACAGCCTGGTGAACCGGGCGGCGCAGTCCGGGCTCACGGTCGACGGCTGGGTGATCATGCCGTTCGACTTCGGCGGCGCGGGCCAGAACATGGGCACGCTGACGCAGCGGGCGGCCGAGGGGCTCAAGAACGTCGTCAAGCCGGCCTACGGCTACGACGACGACACGGCCTACCGGCACATGGGCATTTCGTCGATGAACGGCATCACCGACAACAGCGAGACGGTCACGCTCGACGACTTCACGACGATCCTGGGCTACGCGAACACGCACCACCTGGCCCGGCTGACGTTCTGGTCGGCGAACCGCGACCGCCCGTGCCCCGGCGGGTACCCGAACAACGACACCTGTTCCGGCGTTTCCCAGCAGGCGTGGGACTTCACGAGGATCTTCGCCCGCTACGCCGGCTGACGCTGGCCCGAGTCCGTGAATGGCACATTGAGAGACTTAGAGTCTCTCAATGTGCCATTCACGGAACTTCGGGGGGCTGCCGGGCCGCGGCACTGGGGGAGGCGGCGACCCGGCAGCGTGGTCCGCCTGCCGCTGGGGGTACCGGCGGCGGAACCGCACCGAGGTTAACCACCGGGGATCGAGACGGGCTGGTGCTCGGCCCGTCCGGACGCCAAGCCTGCCCGAACGCGCATTCCGGCGACCGGACGCCGGTCTGGGACATCGATCCTTGCTGAGGCAAGGGAGAAGACGTGGGCAGTGCCGCCTACTCCCCGGCGACGGCCGCCCGGGCCGCGGCGGCGCGATCGGCATAAGCCGCGACCAGCTGCTCCTCCGCGTCCTCGAGGTACTTCATCAGCAGCTGCTCCGCCCCCGGCCCGTCACCTGCCTCGATGCGGTCGAGGATTTCGTGGTTCCGCGGCAGGTAGCGCTCGTGGAACCGCCGTGGCTCGGCCATGATGTGGAACACCAGCCGCAGCTCGGCGGTCAGCCTTCCGACCAGCTCGTTGATCCGCTCGCTGCCGGACAGCGCCACCAGCTCCTGGTGGAACCAGACGTTCGCCGTGCCGAGGTCCTTCCAGTTGCCGGTGCGGGCCGCTTCGTCGCCGATCTCCACCTTCTCGCGAATCCTGGCGAAGGTCGCCGGCTTCGCCGTGACCCCGCGGACCGCCGCGCACTCGATGATCTTGCGCACCCGGTAGATGTCGACGACGTCCTCGACGCTCGGGATGCGGACGAAGACCCCGCGGTTGAGCTCGTGAGCCAGCAGCCGCTCGTGCGTGAGCAGCCGGAACGCCTCGCGCAGCGTGTTGCGCGAGACGCCGAGCGCGTTGCCGATGTCCTGCTCCGACAGCCGGCCGCCCGGCAGGAAGAAACCCTCCGCGATGCGCTTGCGCAGCACGCCGGCGACCCGTTCGGCCGTGCTCTTGCGGCTGACCAGGCCACGGTCGGCCTCCAGGCCCGGGACTGCACTGTCTTCGATGACCACGTGAACAAGGGTACCCGGCACGCCGAGGACGATCCAATTGCCGTCTTGTGGAATTGTTCAACAATCTCTACCGTGTGAGGCACGCCACGATGAGAGACACTGGCCAGGAGGAGCCCCATGACTGCCACCACAGCAACCGAGGCCCGCCCGTTCGACTGGTTCCGCACGCTCGGGAAACGCGGGCGCCGCGCCTTCGTGGGCGCGTTCGGCGGATACGGCCTGGACTCGTTCGACTACCAGACCCTGCCGCTCGGCCTGGCCGCGATCACCGCGTACTTCGGCATTTCGAGCGGCGAAGCCGGCTTGCTCGGCACGACGACGCTGGTCGTGTCCGCCGTCGGCGGGGTCGGTGCCGGCATGCTCGCCGACCGGATCGGCCGCGTCCGCACGCTCCAGATCACCATCGCGATGTACACGATCTTCACCGTGCTCTGCGGGTTCGCACCCAACTTCGAGACGCTGCTGATCTTCCGCGCCCTGCAGGGACTGGGCTTCGGCGGCGAGTGGGCGGCGGGCGCCGCGCTGGTCGCCGAGTATTCGCAGGCCAAGTACCGCGGCCGGACCGTGGCGTTCGTGCAGAGCGCCTGGGCGGTCGGCTGGGGCCTCTCGGTCGTCGTCTACACCGTCGTGTTCAGCTTCGCGAGCGACGACGTGGCCTGGCGAATCATGTTCTGGACCGGCGTCATCCCGGCACTGTTCGTGCTCTGGATCCGCCGCAGCGTCAAGGACGCCCCGCGCGCGGAAGAACGCCGGCTCGCCGCACCCACCAAGAGCACGCTGCCGCAGATCTTCAAGGGCGACCTCCTGCGCACGACGTTCTTCGCCGCGCTGCTGGCCACCGGCGTCCAGGGCGGGTACTACACGATCTCGACGTGGCTGCCGTCCTACCTGAAGAAGACGCGCGAGCTGACCGTGATCGGCACCGGCGGCTACCTCGCGTTCCTCATCACCGGCGCCTTCGTCGGGTACGTCTGCGGCGGTTACCTCACGGACCTGATGGGGCGCAAGAAAACCTTCCTGACGTTCGCGCTGCTCTCGGCCGCCCTGATCGTCGCGTACACCCAGATCCCCAAGGGCGCCAACGGACTCGTGCTGGTGCTCGGCTTCCCGCTCGGCTTCTCGATGTCGGCGATCTTCAGCGGCTTCGGCGCGTTCCTCGCCGAGCTGTACCCGACGGCGTTGCGCGGCACGGGTCAGGGCTTCACGTACAACTTCGGCCGCGCGGTCGGAGCGATCTTCCCGACCGTCGTCGGCTTCCTCGGCGCGGGCGGCGCGATCGTGTTCGGCGCGCTCGGTTACGGCATCGCGGCCCTCGCGCTGCTCGGCCTGCCCGAAACCCGCGGGATCGAACTCGTTGACTGAGGGGGAACCAATGACCACCTTCGACCAGCCGGCCACCTTCACGCCGGCCCAGGCGCGCGCGGTGTTCCGCCGCGGCAACGCCCGGCCCACGACGGGCTGGGCCAACGGCTTCACCCAGACCAACCTGATCGCCGTCCCCGAGGACTGGGCCTACGACGTCCTCCTGTTCTGCACCCGCAACCCGCAGCCGTGCCCGCTGCTCGACGTCACCGACCCCGGCGACCCGGCCACCCGCCTCGCCGATGGCGCGGACCTGCGCACCGACCTGCCGCGCTACCGGATCTGGCAGAACGGCGTGCTCGCCGGCGAAGTGACCGACGCGACCGGTCTGTGGCGCAGCGACATGGTCGCCTTCTCGATCGGCTGCAGCTTCACGTTCGAGACGGCGCTGGCCGCCGAGGGCGTCCCGCTGCGGCACGTCGACCAGGGCCGCAACGTCGCGATGTACGTGACGAACCGGCAGTGCGAGCCCGCCGGGCGGCTGTTCGGCCCGATGGTCGTGTCGATGCGCCAGATCCCGGAGGACCGCGTCGACGACGCCATCCGGATCACCCGGGCGATGCCGGCCGTGCACGGCGCCCCGGTGCACATCGGCGACCCGCGTGCGCTGGGGATCGAGGACCTTTCCCGGCCGGACTTCGGCGACCCGGTGGACGCGCAACCCGATGACGTCCCGGTGTTCTGGGCCTGCGGGGTCACGCCGCAGGCGGCACTGATGGCGTCGCGGCCTCCCTTTGCGATCACCCACTCGCCGGGGTACATGTTCATCACCGATCGGCACGACAGCGAATACCGGGTGGGCTGAAATGGATCTGAACAGCGATCTCGGCGAGGGCTTCGGCGCCTGGAAGATGGGCGACGACGAAGCCATGCTCGACATCGTGACCAGCGCGAACGTCGCGTGCGGCTTCCACGCCGGCGACCCGCCGGTGATGCGGCGGGTGTGCGAGCTGGCGGCCGAGCGCGACGTCGCGATCGGCGCGCACGTCGGCTACCGCGACCTGGCCGGCTTCGGCAGGCGCGCGCTCGACATCGCGCCGGCCGAGCTGGCCGACGAAGTGCTCTACCAGATCGGGGCGCTCGACGCGTTCGCCCGGGCGGCGGGCAGCCGCGTGACGTACGTGAAGCCGCACGGCGCGTTGTACAACACCGCGGCGGCCGACGCCGAGCAGGCGGCGGCGATCGTCGACGGCCTGCGCCGGTACGACCCCGCGCTCGCGCTGCTCTGCCTCCCGGACTCGGAAATGCAGCGGGAAGCGGAAAAAACTGGTGTCGTCGCGTACGCGGAGGCGTTCGCGGACCGGGCGTACACCGCGGAAGGCCGGCTCGTCTCACGCAAGCAGCCGGGCGCGGTCCTGCACGACGCTTCGGCCGTCGCCGAGCGGGCGGTGGCGATGGCGACCGGCGGCGGGGTCGTGACGGCCGACGGCGGCAAGCTCGACCTGCGCCCGGATTCCCTGTGCGTGCACGGGGACACACCGGGCGCGGTCGAGCTCGCCCGCCGGATCCGCGACGGCCTGGCCGCCGCGGACGTCCCGCTCGCCGCGTTCACCGGATGACCGTCCGGCTGCTGCCGTGCGGGCGGCGCGCGGTGCTGGTGGAATCCGACGACGTGCTGGGCTTCCAGGCGGCCCTGACGCAGTCGCTGCCGGACGGCGTCGAGGAGCTCGTCCCGGCGGCCCGGACGCTGCTGGTCCGCTTCGACCCCTCGGTGACCGACGCGGACCGCCTGGGCGCCCTGCTGCGTCAAGTGTCTCCTGTGGACAGTGCGGTGTCGGAAGCGGGCGAGGTGGTGATCCCGGTGGTCTACGACGGCGAAGACCTGGACGGCGTCGCCGCGGAGACGGGGTTGAGCGTGGGTTCGCTGATCTCACGGCACACCGCGGGGACGTACATTTCGGCCTTTTGTGGCTTCGCGCCGGGGTTCGCGTACCTGGCGGGGTCGGATCCGCTGCTGCACGTGTCACGCCGGTCGTCGCCGCGCACCCGCATCCCGCCCGGCTCGGTCGCGATCGCGGGCGAGTACAGCGCGGTCTACCCGAGCGCGTCCCCCGGCGGCTGGCGGCTGCTGGGCCGGACGGACGTGCCGGTGTGGGACGTCGAACGCGATCCGCCGAACCTGTTGCCACCGGGCACGAAGGTCCGTTTCGAGGCGGTGACGCCGTGAAGCTGGAAGTGGTCCGGCCGGGGTTCTCGACGACGGTGCAGGACCTCGGCCGCCCGGGCCACGCGGCGCTCGGCGTCGGCCGGTCCGGCGCGGCCGACCGCGAGTCGTTCCGGCTGGCCAACCGGCTCGTCGGGAACCCGGCCGGGGCCGCGGCCCTGGAGGTCACGCTCGGCGGTCTGGTGCTGCGCGCGTCGGGCCTGTCCACCGTGGCGGTCACCGGCGCTTCCTGCCCGCTCTCGAAGGGCGGGCCGAACGGGCCGATCACGTTGTGGCCCGGGGAGGAACTCGCGCTCGGCACGGCCGTTTCCGGTCTGCGTTGTTACGTCGCGGTGCGCGGCGGGATCGACGTACCGCCGGTGCTCGGCTCCCGGGCGACGGACACGCTCGGGAAGCTCGGCCCGCCACCGGTGACGGCCGGGATGCTGCTGCCGGTCGGCCCGGCCCCGCGCGCCTTCCCCGTCGTGGACCTCGCGCCCCGGGCGGCCTGGCCGGACGCGCCGGTGCTGCGCGTGACACCGGGTCCGCGTCGCGACTGGTTCGCCGCGCCGGACGAGCTGCTGTCCACTGTGTACACCGTGTCACCGGATTCGGACCGCGTCGGCATCCGGCTCACCGGGCCCGCCCTTTCGCGCGCGCGGCACGACGAGCTGCCGTCGGAGGCGTGCGTACCGGGATCGCTGCAGGTGCCGCCGTCGGGCCGGCCGATCCTGTTCCACGCCGACCACCCGACGACCGGCGGCTATCCGGTGATCGCGGTCGTCGAGGAGGACGACCTCGATCTGGCGGCCCAGCTGCGGCCGGGCCAGACAGTGCGCTTCCGTCCCGCGTCGTGAGTGAGTAACAGTGTTCTAACACTGTTACTCACTCACGACCACCAGCCAGGCGACGTTGATGGCCGCGATCGCGAGCCACGCCGCCCAGGCCGCCCCGGGCGCGAGCCAGGTGGTGACGACCCCCAGTGCCACCGTCACCACCACCGGCCATCCGCGCCGCACCCGACGGGGCTGCTGCTCGGCGAGATAGGCGTCGAGGGCCTCCGCGACCTGGTCGTCGATCTCGTCGCGCAGCCGCGCGTCCAGCTCAGACATGCGCGGGCACCGCCGGCCGCGGGAGGGCCACCGACAGGCACGCCAGCGCCAGCGGCACCTCGAGACCGGCCATGAGCAGGGAAAACACGACGTCGTCGCCGGCCGTCACGACGTCGAACCAGGCGTCGGCCAGCAGCAGCGTCGCGGTGGCGATCGCCGCGAACGGCGTCCGCGGATCGCCGCGCCCGAGCAGCCAGGCCGTGGCCAGCAGGCCGAACGCCTCGGCCGCGTCGAAGCCGGTCCAGGCCAGCCGCCAGTGCTGCGCCTGGACGGCGTCCGGCAGCGTCATCCCCAGTACTGCGATCCACGGCAGGAGGCACAACCCCGCCGCCCAGAAGACCTTCTTCATGTGAACCCCCGAGTTCTCTCCCGACCCAAGGTAGCGATTGCAGAGATTCTTTGCAAACAATCTCTGTAGTACCCTCCGAGCATGGTCCAACGTCCCGAAAAACGCGTGCTCACCGGCGCGGATCTCAAGGCCTTCTACAAGGCACTGGCCAACCCGGTGCGCCGCGACATCCTGGCCTACCTGGGCAAACACGGCGAAGCGAACTCGACGAGCGTCGCGAAGGCCCTCGGCGAGAGCACCGGGACGACCAGCTACCACCTCCGCAAGCTCGCCGACCTGGAGCTGATCGAAGAGCTCGAGGACCGCGGGGACGGCCGCGAGCGCTGGTGGAAGTCGCGCTCAAAAGACATCTACACCCCGCCCGGGCTCGAACTGACCCCGGACGAGCGCGAGGCGATGCTCAAGCTCGGCGCGCTCAAGATGAGTCACGACCTCGGTCTGGTCACCCGCGCGTACGCGGGCTACGAGAAGTCCGAGGGCTGGAACCAGATCTACCGCTCCGGCCTGCACCTGACGAAGGACCAGGTCACGTCGTTCGTCGAGGAATACCAGAACCTGGTGTGGAAGTACGTCAGCGAGCCGGGGCAGCACCCCGAAGGCTCGCGGTCGCTGGCCATCCGGCTCATCGTGGTGCCCGAAGAAGACGGGCCTTCATCCTGACGGTCGCGTGCGCATCGGCTGACCGGAGCACAGCCGTTGGTCGCCGCGCACCCACCGGGCGGCCACCCGGGTGTTACCCGCGAGTTTTTTCCCTGCGGCCGGATAACCTGGTTCGTTCCGCCGGACACGTGGGGAGAATCCGAATGTATGAAAAAATCGGCAATAAGATCTCGCAGGAAATTATCTCGAGAGTCGGGGCACCGGCCAGCCTGTATTCACAGTTCGAAGCGGTGAACGATTTCCCCGGCCTGCTTCGCGCGTTGCGCGAGACCGAGATCGCCTTCGCGAATCGCATTACCGTCGAGTTGGCCGGATACGAACTCGACAAGCCCATTTCCACCCAGAATGACCGCAGCGGGATAATCACCGACTACGCCGAGGTGTTGTTCTGCGCCTACGAAGCTGTCGCGACCGTTACCGGCGCCGTGCCGGACCCCTCCGGAGACCTCGCCGCGGTCGTCGGCACCCTCTCCGTCGCCAAGCCACTCGCCCGCACGCCGAAGACGTGCGACAGGGAAGTGGACTTCCTCAACGGCGTCGGCAACCTCCTCGTGCTCTCGCTCTGGGTTTCCTCGCTGAGCGACCCGGGACGCCGGCTCCTCACACGGCTGGCCACGACCAAGAAGCCCCTGAGCATCGGAACTGTCTACAAATCCGAACCGAGCAGCCTGCTCGCGAATCCGAACGCGCACGGCGTGAACGCGACGGCCGCGGCGGACGCCGGCCAGATGACCGAAGAGGAAGACGAGACACAAACCCGGAGCCGGCTGGCCAGAATCGCGCCCGGACACGGCGGGGAAAGCGTGCTGAGCGCGCCCGTGCACGCCCCGGAACTGGAAGAGCAGTGGAAGATCTTCGAGACACTTTCGGCGCGGGACGCGCTGATCGTCATTATGCGTGGATCGATCTCCTTCGACGCGGAGGGTCGCCCGTACTATTCACCCAGCCGGGTCGAGCTGATGCACGAACTGCTCCACATCCACCACAACGCACTGGGCGAGAACCGGGCGAACCTTCCGATGAACCAGAAGATGCGAGCCGTCTGGAAGGACGCGGAGGAGTTCTGGACCATCGCCGCGGGCGACCTCACCGAAAGCGATTTCGCCGTCGACCTCGGCCTGCCGAGGCGACGCTCGCACTCCGGCTTGCGGCTGTCCGGCCTCGACCCGCGATCCGCGGACGCACAGAAGTCCTTCCGGCAGCACTTCGAGTACCTGCCCGACTGACGAGTCCACTCAAGACTAGAAGCCGGACACCCGCAGCGTGATGTTCAGCCGCCCGTCGAGACCCAGCGCCGGGTCCGCCGTGCCCGGCAGCGTCTTCGGCACGCCGTGGTAGGCGAGCCGGGACGGGCCGCCGAAGACGAACACGTCACCCGAGCACAGTTCGACGTCGGTGTACGGGCGGCCGCGGGTTTCGGTGTTGCCGAAGCGGAACACGCAGGCGTCGCCGAGGCTGAACGACACCACCGGGTCGGGGCTGCGCTCGTCCTTGTCCTGGTGCAGCCCCATCTTCGCGGTGGCGTCGTAGAAGTTGACCAGCGCGATGTCCGGCGCGTACGCCTCGGACGGCTCGTCGTACGCGGCCGCCAGCGCGCGGCGGCCGAGGTCGCCGAGCCAGTCCGGGAACGGCGGCACCGGCGTCCCCTCGCCGGTCGTGCGCGAGTAGCCGTGCGGGTACCAGTGCCAGCCGAGACAGACGGACTTCACCGACATCACGCCGCCGTTCGGCAGCCGGGTGTGGCGGTAGCCGGACCAGCCTCGGCAGGCCGCGACGAGCGCGCGCTGCTCGTCGAAGCCGAGCCAGCCGGGGAGGTGCACGGCGCCGGGCGCGACCTCGGCGCGCGGGCGCGGGAGAAGGGCGTCCATCACCTCGATTGTGCCGGAGACTCCCGGTGCACACGGAACGTGACGTCCGCGGTCCCGGACAGCCGCAGGAGCCGCCCCGGCAGATCAGCGGGACGCTCCTGCGGCCGGATCCCCTCGCCTTGGGCCACCACCGTTCGACATTCCCACACCTGAATGTCACATGCCAGCGAGGATCAGCTACAAACGGGTCTCTTGACCACGGCGACGCCGGTCAGTCACGGAATGTCACGACAGTGACGCCGGCGTGGGCCGGAACGGGGTCGTTCATCGCGGCCAGCGCCGCCGGGACGTCGTCCAGCCCGATCCGGCGGCCGATCAGCGCGGCGAGGTCGATCCCGGCCGTCTCGACGACGCGCAGCAGTTCCGGGTACTCGTGGGCCTGCAGGCCGTGGACCCCGGCCAGCTCCAGCTCGCCGCCGACGACCCGGTGCATCGGGATCGGCGCGACGCCCTGCGCCGGCGGCATCAGGCCGGCCTGGACGTGCCGGCCGCGCTTGCGGAGGCTGCCGACCGAGGCGGCGCACGTCGACGGCGAGCCGAGGCAGTCGAGCGAAACGTGCGTACCGCCGCCGGTCAGCTCCCGGACGTGCGCGGCGACGGCTTCCGGGCCGTCGAACGCGGCCGAGTCGACGGTCAGCGCGGCCCCCGACTTCGCGGCGAGCTGGAGCGCGGACGGCGAGACGTCGACGGCGACGACCTTCGCGCCCGCCGCGACGGCCAGCAGCACCGCGGAGATCCCGACGCCGCCGCAGCCGTACACCGACACCCACTGCCCCGCGCTGACCCGGCCCTGCCGCAGCACCGCGCGGAACGCCGTGCCGAACCGGCAGCCCAGCGCCGCGGCCTCGGCCGAGCCGAGCGAGTCCGGCAGGGCCACCAGGTTCGTCTCGGCGTGCTCGATCGCGACGCGCTCGGCGAACGACCCCCAGTGCGTCGCGCCGGGCTGGAACTCGCGGTCGCAGATCTGCTGGTCACCGCGGGCGCACTGGGCACAGGACCCGCAGGCGCAGACGAACGGCACGGTGACGCGCGCGCCGAGCTCCCAGCCGCGGACGCCCTCGCCCAGCGCGACGATCCGGCCGGCGAGCTCGTGCCCGGCGACGTGCGGCAGCTGCACCGCGGTGTCGTGGCCCTGCCACGTGTGCCAGTCGCTGCGGCACACGCCGGTGGCGTCGACCTCGATCACCGCGCCACCCGGGGCGGCCACCGGCTCCGGCACGTCCCGCACCACGGGCGGGACCCGGAACTCCTCCATCACCACAGCTCGCATGGCGCGAGCCTAGTGTCGCGCGTCCGAGGTTCGTCGACAGCGCGGCGGCGAGGGCGAACGTCCTGAATGACTCATTCAGGACTTCGGAGGTCCTGAATGACTCATTCAAGACCTTTGGCCCGGGCTAGCGAGCCGGGCCGGGCAAGACTCTCAGTTGAGCACCGATGGCTGCGCGTGGAAGCGCGCTCTGTTCCGAGGCGGCCCGAGGAGCCTGCTGAGCGAGCCGTCCGGCACGTTCAGGATGTCCTCGAGATTCCGCAAGGCCTCCAACGATTCCGGCCGCTCCGGCCGGCACCGCCCGGACTGCCAGTGGCTGAGGGTGGCCAGGCTGACCGTGGTTCCCCTGCCGCGCAAGCGATAGCGGATCCGATCGAGGCCGAGGCCACGGGCCCGGATCGCCGCCCGCAGGGCGACGTCGAACGGCCCGGCAGCCAGCAGCCGGCTCAGCTCCGCCTGTTCCCCCCGGTCGATGGTGCGTGTTCGCTGACCGGTCATCACAACGCTCCGAAGCTCTGAGGCTTGTTCAGCCGTCGGCCGCCGCATGACTTTGCGCCTCAGCTGCGGTGAGTGGGCGGGGCGCGGCGACCTGACCAGAACAAGCCTCACTCCCGATTACGAACATTGGAGCGTAGGCGCAGCTTCGCAAGATCGGAAGGGCCCTCACCCACCTGCCTTGCGCACCTCGTCGGCGATCACGGCGAACGGTTCCGCATAGCCGGAGTTGATCGTGACGTAGGAAATCCCCCACCGCTCCCGCCACCGGAGAAGCTTTTCCGCGGCCTGCCCGGGGTCGGCGGGCAGGACGGTGACCGCACCGCCGGCGGCGAGCTCGGGCACGTCGACCCCGGCCCAGCGAGCGATCGCGGGTGACGGCTCGTCCCCGACGGCCATCAGGTTCAGGCTGAGCTCGATCTCGGGCAGCCGCGGGCCCGCGAGCGCGCGGAATCGATCCACAATGGACTGCGCTTCGGTTTCGGTGGTCTTCGGTCCCCAGCTGAGCGTGACGATGTCGGCTTCTTGCGCGGCGAGGGCCAGCATTTTCGGGCCGCCGCCGGCGAGCATCAGCCGTGGCCGGTCGGCCGTGCGCTTGAGGTAGGTGATCGTCTCGGCCATCCGTGTGATGCGCTCACCCGGTGAGGGGTACTCCCGCCCGAGCGTGCCGGCGTGCACCTCGCCACCGGGCCGTCCGATGCCGAGCCCGAGCTCGAACCGGCCGCCGGTCTGCTGGTGCAGCGTCCGCACCTGCCAGTCGAGCGTCCTGGCGTCGCGGAAGGGGTCGGCGAGCACGAAGGTACCGACGGTGAGGTCCAGGGTGACCGCGGCAGCGGCCCCGAGGAGGACGAAGGGGTCGGCGGTGCCGACGGGATCGGTGGCGAGCAGGGTGTCGAAGCCGAGCTTCTCGACCCGCTCGGCCTGGGCGGTCCATGACGTGAGGTCGGGTGCGTAGCCGGCGACGATGCCGAAGCGGAAGGGTTTCATGCCGCTCATGGTCGTGGCCGCGGCCTTGTCACCACATCCGCTTCACGACGTCACTCGCGCGTACGCGTTTCGCCCGACGTCATGAACGAGTCGTTCATGACGTCGGAGGTCAGGAACGAGTCGTTCATGACGTTCGCGACCGGCTCAGCGCAGGGTGACCGACAAGGCCTGCGCGATCTCCTTGCCGATGGCGTGCGTGGCCGCGTCGGGCGGGGAGCCCACCTTCACCACCATCGGTCCCCCGAACGGCTGACGCTCGACGACCTCGATGCGTTCGCCCAGGTTGATCGCGTGTTCCGTCAGGTACCGCAGCAGCTCCGGGTCGGTGTCCCAGACCCGCACGATCTCGCCGACCGCGCCCGGCGGGAGGTCGTCGAGGATGCGGACCGGTATTTCCTCGACGCTGCCGTCGGGGGCCGGGATCGGGTCGCCGTGGGGGTCGCGGACCGGGTTGCCCAGCTTCGCCGCGATGCGCTCGACCAGCCGGTCGGACACCGCGTGCTCGAGCGCGTCGGCCTCGGCGTGGACCTCGTCCCAGGTGTAGCCGAGCTCCGAAACCAGGTACGTCTCGATCAGCCGGTGCCGCCGCAGCACCGACCGCGCCAGCAGCCTGCCGTCGGCGGTGAGCTCGATGCCGCGGTACGGCACGTGCGTGACCAGGCCGAGCTGGGACAGCTTCGTGACCATCCCCGACGCCGAGGACGGGCTGACCTCCAGCCGGCCGGCGAGCGACGCGTTGGTGACCGCCTCACCCCGCTCGACCAGGCCGTAGATCACCCGGACGTAGTCCTCGACCGACGAGGACCGCCGAACCGAACCATCTCCCATACCGCATACGATACGGGGCGGCGTACTTTCTCGTGAAAGTTCACGTTCGCCAGCGGTAGCGGACCCAGCCGGGGACCGGCTCGGCGCCGAGCTGGGCGTAGAACGCCTCCGCTTTTTCGTTGCCGGCCTGCATGTCCCACTCGACGCGCCCGGTCGTGCGGGTGCGCAGCTCGTCCAGCAGCTCGCTGCCGAGCCCGTAGCGCCGGTGCGCGGGACGGACGAACAGGTCGTCCAGCCAGATCCCCGGCCGGGCCTCCCACGTGGAGAAGTTCCAGCTGCAGAAGGCGAAGCCGGCCACCGTGCCGGGCTCGCCGGGCGGGGTCGCGATGAGCACCCACGCCTTCGGGTCCGGCCCGAACAGGTGGCCGCTCATCTCGGCGCGGTCCAGCTTCAGGTCGTGGTTGTCCTCGTAGACGGCGTGCTCTTCGATGAGCGCGCAGATCTCTTCGATGTCTTCGAAGACGGCGTCGCGGACGGGCATCTCGCCTCCCGGTTTTGTCGGTGGTGGTCGTTACTGTCGGGCTTGAAGGAAGCGGAGGGGGTCGATGTCACCAGAGGAGAAGTTCGAGGACCTGGTCGAGGAGTTCACCGGACGGCCGGGCATCACGCCACCCGGCGCGACGAGTGGCTTCGGGCGCTCCGCCCTGCGCGCGCAGGGGCGGATCTTCGCGATGTTCGTCCGCGGGCAGCTGGTGCTGAAGCTGCCCAAGAGCCGGGTGGACGACCTGGTGGAGGGCGGGCACGGCGTGCGCTTCGACGCCAACAAGGGCACGCCGATGAAGGAATGGCTGGCGCTGGACGCGGGGTCGACGCAGCCCTGGTCCGCGCTGGCGGAAGAAGCGCTCGAGTTCGTGGGAAGGAAGTGAGTCATCACGCTTGATAACGCAGTTCGCCGCCGACGGCGGTGCCTTGCACGCGGAGTTCTTCAAAAGCAGGGTCGTCCAAAGCGGACTCGTCCAGGGGCGAACCGGACAACACGGCTAAATCGGCGAGCTTCCCGGGTTCGAGCGTGCCCAGGTCACGCTCCGCGAAGGTCGCGTACGCCGAGCCATACGTGTACGCGCGCAACGCCTGCTCCGGCGTCAGCGCCTCTTCGGGTGCGAAGGGCGCGCCGGACGCCGTGCGCCGACGCACCATGTCGGCCAGTGCGAGCAGTGGCGCGCCCTTCACGACCGGGCGGTCCGAAGACGCGGGAAGCACGCAACCCGCTTCGAGGACGCTTCGCAGGCGGTAGCACCAGGGGACGCGTGACTCGCCGAGGGCGGCGCGCATGCCGTCGCCGAGCTCGTTGACGAACCGTCCCTGCGGCGAAGCGATCAGCCCGAGCGAAGCGAGCCGAGTCAACTCCGTGGGCTGAAGCACCGCGCAGTGCTCGATGCGGTGTCGGTGGTCCGTACGCGGCGAAGCGGCCAACGCGGCTTCGTACGCGTCGAGGACGACGGTGATCGCGCGGTCGCCGATCGCGTGCGTCGCGATCTGCCAGCCCGCGTCGTGCGCGCGGCGGATCGTGTCCGCCAGTGACTCCTCGGGCACCTGGAAGTAGCCGCGGTTCTCCGGCTCGCCGTCGAACGGGTCGTGCATCGCGCAGGTGCGCCCGACGAGCGAACCGTCGGCGAACAACTTCATCGGGCCGACGCGCAGCCATTCGTCGCCCAAACCGGTGCGCAGGCCGAGGTCCAGGCCGAAGCCGGCGCCGTCGGGCAGGTCGTGCAGCACGCTCGCGGCGACCATCACCGTGCTGCGCACGCGCAGCACGCCGCGGTCGCGCGCGAGCTGGTACGCGGCCAGCTCGGCGGGCGTCTCGCCGACCAGCCCGCCGCCGATCCCGGCCTCCTGGACGCTGGTGATGCCCTCGGCCAGGTACTGCTCGGACGCGCGCTCGAGCCCGCGGACCACCCGCGAGACCGGCGTCGGGTAGGTCAGCGGCCGCAGCAGCAGCTGGGCCTGCTCGCGCAAAAGCCCGGTCGGCGAGCCGTCGGCGTGCACGACATCGCCGCCCACCGGCACGTTGGCCAGGTCGAGCTGGTCGAGCACGGCCGAGTTGACCACGGTCATGTGGCCGGACGTGTGCTTGAGCCGCACCAGCATCCCCGGCGCGGCGCGGTCGAGACCGTGCCGGTCCGGGTGGCCGCCCGCGAGCTTGTTCTGGTCGTACCCGCTCCCGACCACCCAGTTCCCGGGCGGCAGCGTCGCGGCTCGCGCGGCGACGGCGTCATAGACCTCCTCGACACTGCGGCAGTCGCTGAGCGGGACGTCGTCGAGGCTCATCCCGAACCACGCCATGTGGTTGTGCGCGTCGTGGAACCCCGGCACGACGAACCCGCCGGCCAAGTCGATCCGCGAGCGCGCCGAAAGGGAAAGGGCATCGTCCCCGAGCGCGACGACCCGGCCGTGCAGGACGGCGACTGCGCTGGTGACGCCGGTGCCCGTCCACACCGTGGCGTTCTCGTAGACCGTGTCGACCCGCATACCTCCAGAGGCTATCGATCGATCGATCGAACGTCTAGCATCGCCCTCATGCCCACCGTGGAGTTCGCCGTCGAGGACGGCATCGCGCAGATCCGGCTGAACCGGCCCGAGCGGCTGAACGCCGTCGCCGCCGTCCTGGTCGACGACTTCCTCGTCGCTCTCGACGCGGCCGCCCGCAGCGACGCCCGCGTGGTCGTCCTCTCCGGGAACGGACGCGCCTTCTGTGCGGGCCACGACCTCAAGGAACCCACCCCCGAGGGTGACTCGCGGGCGCGGCTGGACCGGCTTCAGGACGTCACGCGGCGGCTGCGCGGGCTGCGCCAGCCGGTCGTCGCGGCGGTGCACGGCTACGCGATCGGCGCCGGCGCGGAGTTCGCGCTCGGCTGCGACCTGATCCTGGCCGCCGAGGACGCCGTGTTCGCGTTCCCCGAGGTCTCGCTCGGCCTGAGCGTCACCGGCGCGGCGTCGCGGCTGCTGCCCCTGCTGGTCGGCCCGCTCAAGGCGAAGGAACTGCTCCTGCTCGGCGAGCGCTTCGACGGCCGCAAGGCCGCCGGACTGGGCATGGTCAACGCCGCCGTGCCCGCCGGGCAGCTGCAGGCCGAGGCGCTGAGCTGGGCGAAGCGGATCGCGGAGCACCCGCCCGAGGCGGCAGCCATGGCGAAGCGCGTCCTCGACGCGAGCACCGACATCGAGCCCGCTCTCGAACTCGAAGTCAGCCACGCCCTGATCACCGAGCACTCGGCCGCGGTCGCCGCGTCCACGGAAGCGTTCCGGAGCCGGGTGTGACGCCCCTCACCGAGATCGGGACCCTCGCGCAGCTCGTCACGCGGGCTGCCGCGCTGTGGCCGGACCGCACGGCCTGGGTGTTCGATCACCTGGACCGGACGTTCACCTTCGCCGACGTCGACCGCGAAAGCTCCCGGCTCGCCGCGGCACTGGCCGAACGCGGCATCGAGCCGGGCGACCGGGTCGCCGTGATGCTGCGCAACCAGCCGGAGTTCCCGCTCGTCTGGCTGGCGCTGGCGAAGATCGGGGCGCAACTGGTGCCGGTCAACACGAACTACCAGGAGTTCGACGGCGCCCACGTCCTCCGCCACTCCGGCGCGAAGCTGGCCGTCGCCGCCCCGGAGTTCACCGATCTCCTCGACCGGATCGGCCTCACCGAGGTCATCACGCCAGCGTCGCTTTCACGTGAAAGCGCCGACCTGGGGGCGCCACTTTCACGTGAAAGTGGCGCCTTCACCCCGGTGCCCGAGCTGCCGGTCAACATCCAGTACACCTCCGGCACCACCGGCGCCCCCAAGGGCTGTGTCCTGCCGAACCGCTACTGGACGACCCTCGCGGTGAGCCTGGCCACCGACTTCCCCGCGGTCGGCGAGGACGACGTCATCCTGACCGCGCAGCCGTTCCACTACATCGATCCACAGTGGAACGTCGCGTTGGGACTCGCCGGCGGCGCCACCCTCGTGGTCCTGGACCGCTTCCACCCGAGCACGTTCTGGGCGAAGGTGCGCGAGCACGGCGTCACCTGGTTCTACTGCCTCGGCCTGATGCCGGCGCTGCTGCTGCGGCAGGAACCGTCCGAAGCCGACCGCGACCACCGCGTCCGCGCGATCTGCGCGTCCGCGATCCCGCACGACCTGCACGCCGAGCTGGAGGCGCGCTGGGGTGTGCCGTGGTACGAGGCGTTCGGGATGACCGAAACCGGCGGCGACATCCGGATGACCGCCGCCGACCACGACGAGACCGTCGGCACCGGCTGCATCGGGCGGCCGAGCCGCGACCGCGAGGTGCTGATCGCCGGCGACGACGGGAAGCCGGTGCCGCGCGGGGAAACCGGGCAGCTGCTGATCCGCGGGATCGGGCTGATGCACGGCTACCACGACGATCCGGAAGCGACGGCGAAGGCGTTCGGGAACGGCTGGTTCCACACCGGCGATCTGGCCCGGATGGACACCGCCGGCCGCGTCTACTACGTCGGCCGCACGAAGGACATGATCCGCCGCAGCGGCGAGAACGTCTCCGCCGACGAGGTCGAGCGCGCCCTGCTGCTGCACCCCGCGGTGCGGCTGGCGGCCGTCGTCGCGGTGCCCGACGAGCTGCGCGGCGAGGAGATCAAGGCGTACGTCGTCTGCGACGGCGACCGCCCGGAGCCCGCCGAGCTCGCCGCGTTCTGCGCCGGAAAACTGGCCTACTTCAAGGTTCCCCGGTTCTGGGCGTTCGCCGAGGGGCTGCCGATGACGCCGTCGGAACGGGTCGCCAAGGGCGAGCTGCGGAAGGTGACCGACCCGCGCGCCGGGTCCTGGGACGCGAAGGCGGAAGCGTGGCTGTGAGCAGCCGGGAGCGGGTCCGCGCGGCGGCGGTGAAGCTGTTCGCCACCAAGGGCTTCCACGGCACCGGCATCCGGGATCTCGCGCAGGAGGCGGAACTCTCCTCGGCCAGCCTGTACCACTACATGGGCACCAAGGAGGATCTCCTCGCGGAGATCATGCACACGGCGCTGAACCGGCTGCTCGACGCGGCGCGCGAGGCGACCGCGGGCGGCGGCGACCCGGTGCACCGGCTGCGGACGCTGGTCGCGCTGCACGTCCTCGCGCACGCCGTCGGTCCGGCGGAAACCCGGGTGGTGGACAACGAAGTCGACGTGCTGTCCCCGGCCGCGCGCGAGCCCGTCGTGGCCCTGCGCGACGCCTACGAACGGCTGTGGGCCGCGGCCATCGACGAAGGCGTCGCGGCCGGGGTGTTCCGGGTGGCGCACCCGGCGGTGACCCGGCTGGCTCTGCTGGAGATGTGCAGCGGCGTCGCGAGGTGGTATTCCCCACGCGGCCCGCTGGCGCTGGACCAGCTCGCCGAGCACTACGCGGAGCTGGCGTCGAGGGCGCTGGGCTGCACCGCACCGCCCGGCGTCCACGACTTGGCACGCTGCCGGGAAATCATCGCGAAAGAGTGGGGCATGTCCGTTTAGCGGCGCTTTTACCTGTGTACGCCTTGCCCAGACGGCGTACGTGGGGGACGCTCGAAGGGTGACTGAGGAAACGATCCAACTGGAACTGGACGACTCGGGTCTCGCGCCGGGCCTCCCGGCGCCGGAAAGCCCCCGCGATCAGGTGCAGGATGTCCCTTATCGCCCCGTCGAGTTCCGCGATGACGATCTCCCCACCGCCCTGGCACGGTGCTCCGCGTGGCTACGGCAGGCCCAGGAGTGGCTGGGCGAGCCGCTCGATGTCCTGGCCATCCACCTCGACTACGACGACCGTCAGGGTTCGCCGTACTACGACGTGAAGCTCCTGTGCAACGAAGAGGACCTCGCGGGCGTCCCGATCGCCATTCGCAACAAGAAGTAAGCAAGCCGAAGCGCCGTCAAGGCCGCCGGGAAAAGGCGGCCTTGACGGCTTCTCGCGTTCTCAGCCCAGTGTCCCGCCGACCTTGACGTGCCCCTTGAGCAGGTTGCGGGCGATGGTGCGGCGCTGGATCTCGTCGGTGCCCTCGTAGATGCGCAGCAGCCGCAGCTCGCGGTACCACCGCTCGACCGGAAGCTCGCGCGTGTAACCCATGCCACCGTGGATCTGCAGGACGCGGTCGACGATTTCGTTGGCCTTCTGGCCACCGTAGAGCTTCGCCATCGACTGCGCGTGCCGCGAATCGACGCCCTGGTCGACCTGCCAGGCGGCGTGCAGCACCAGCCACCGCAGCGCTTCCAGCTCGACACCGGAGTCGGCGATCATCCACTGGATGGCCTGCCGCTCCGCGATCTTCTGGCCGAACGTCTCGCGGGTGTTGGCGTGCTCGATGGCCATCGAGATCAGCCGCTCGCACGAACCGATCGCGCGGGCGGGCAGCAGGTAGCGGCCCTGGCCGATCCACTGCATGGCCAGCTCGAAGCCGCGGCCCTCTTCGCCGAGGATCTGCGTCTCGGGCACGCGGACGTCCTGGAAGATCAGTGACGCCGGACCCCACTCGCCCATGGTGTCGATGTACTCGGACTTCCAGCCGGCCTCGCGGTCGACGAGGAAGCAGGTGACGCCGCCGTTCGCGCCCTTCTCCGGGTCGGTGATCGCGAAGACCATGGTGAAGTCGGCCTCGTTGCCACCGGTGATGAAGGTCTTCTCGCCGTTGATGACCCAGTCGCCGCCGTCCTTGCGAGCGGTGGTCCGGATGGCCTTGGCGTCCGACCCGGCGCCCGGCTCGGTGATCGCGAAGCACGACTTGCGCTCGCCCGAGATGGTCGGCAGCAGGTAGGTCTGCTTCTGCTCTTCGTTGGCGTGGAACAGGATGTTGTCCGCGGCGCCGCCGAAGCGGAACGGGACGAAGGTGCGGCCGAGCTCGGCCTCCAGCAGCGCGGCCATCACGGCGGACAGGCCCATGCCGCCGCACTCCTCCGGGGTCAGCACACCCCAGAAGCCGGACTCCTTCGCCTTGAGCTGGAGGTCCTTCAGCTCCTCGCCGGTCAGGCCGGGCTGGTGGGCGCGCTCGCGCCGCAGGACCTCCTGCTCGAGCGGGATCAGCTCCCGCTGGACGAACGTGCGGACCCAGTCGCGCACTTCCCGTTCTTCCGTGCTGAGTGAAAAGTCCATGGCGTGGCTGCTCCTCCGACACTGGCTAAGCGCTTGCTTAGTTCAGGGTACCTCCTGAGTACGGGGTAACCCCAGACCTCGGCCGGAATTCGTGACAACGGCTGCCGGGCCGGGAAAGATCGGAGACGTGATGGAGATCGTGGTCCGCTGGTCATCGCCGCTGCCCGCCGAAGAGCGTTTCCTGCGCCTGCTGGACGACGTCGAGCAGGGGCGGTTCGCCGCGTACCGCCAGGAGGCGGACAAGCGGCGGTTCCTCACCGGCCGCGTCCTGGCGAAGACGGTCGCGGCCGAGCGGCTGGGCGTCCCGGTCGAGTCGGTGAAGTTCGACGCGACCTGCGAGGACTGCGGCAAGCCGCACGGGCGCCCGCGGATCCCCGGCGCGGACCTGGCGTTGTCGATCTCGCACTCGGGCGACCTGATCGGCCTCGCGGCGACACCGTCGATCCCGGTGGGCCTCGACGTCGAAACGACCACCCGCCGAGCGGACGAGGGCCTGATCGAGTACGCGCTGAGCCCGGCCGAGACGGCGTCGCTGGCCGGCTTGCCGGCGGAGGACCGCGCGGCGGCGTTCTTCGTCTACTGGACCCGCAAGGAAGCGGTGATGAAGGCCACGGGCAAGGGCCTGCGCATCCCGCTGAAGAGCATCACGTTCTCCCGCCACGACGAACCGGCCCGCCTGGTCTTCTCGGGCGACGCTGCCCTGAACCCGGCGACGACGCGCCTGGCCGACCTCAAGGCGGCGGACGGCTACCGCGCGGCCATCGCGGTGCTGACCACCGACGAGCTGTCGGTCACCGAGGAACACTGGACCCCGTAGGAAGGCCCCCGGCTCAACCCCGGTCAGACTCCGGCGAGATCCTCCAGGCCCATCGCGGTCAGCAGGGTGCGGAACTTCGCCGTCGTCTCGTCCAGCTCCGCCTGCGGGTCCGACGCCGGCACGATGCCGCCGCCCGCGTACAGGCGCATCGACGTCGACGCGATCTCCGCGCAGCGGATCGCCACCGCCCACTCGCCGTCGCCCGCCGCGTCGACCCAGCCGACCGCGCCCGCGTAGTAGTCGCGGTCGAACGGCTCCAGCTCCTGGACCAGCTCGCGGGCCTCGTCCGTCGGGGTGCCGCAGATCGCCGGGGTCGGGTGGAGCGCGGCCGCGAGGTCCAGGGCCGTGACGTCCGGGTCGGCCAGCTCGCCCGTGATCGGGGTGCGCAGGTGCCAGATCGCCGGCGTCGTCACCAGCTCCGGCCCCGCCGGGACGTCCAGGCTCCGGCAGAACGGCCGCAGCGCCTCGACGACGTAGTCGATCACCACGGCGTGCTCGAGCTGGTCCTTGCGGGACGTCCGGAGCGCCTCGCCGTTCGCGCGGTCGGTGACCGGGTCGGCCGAGCGCGGCATCGATCCGGCGTGCGGCGAAGAAAACACCGTGCGGCCGGTGCGGCGCAGCAGCAGCTCGGGCGTGGCGCCGACCAGCGACCGCCCGCCGGGCAGCTCGGCCGCGTACGTGAAGTGCCGGGGATTGCCGACCGCCAGGTTGCGCACGATGCTCTCGGCGGGAACCGGCGAGTCGAACTCGAGGTCGAGCGCGCGAGCCAGGACGGCTTTGCGCAGCTCTCGCGAAGCCAACGCCGCCACCGCGGACCGCACAGCCTCCATGTGCTGCGAAGGAGACGGCACCGCACGCACCCGCACGGGCGCCGGCAGGACTTCGCGGGGCAGCGACGGCGCCCCTTCGGACCGGTGGACGGTCCGGGGTACGACGAGATAACCCGGCACCTTCGTGTCGGGCCCGGTGTCGAACGGCAGGACACCGACGGCCAGCGGGGCACCGGTCTCGGCCAGGACGCCCGGGATCACCGAGGCGAGCCGCCGGGGGTCCGTCTCGGTGACGGTCCGGATCGTGCCCTGCGCGAGCAGTGCGCGCTGGGCCGTCGTGAAGAGGAAGTCGCCTCGCTGGTAGCGGGCGGCGAGGTCAGCCGGGGTTGCCGGATCAGGTGAGCTCACAACGTCCAGCGTCCCAGGCTCCGGGAGATCCGCGAGGGAAGTGTCGCCAGCGACACTTCCCTCGCGGTCAGCTCCAGGGGATGAGGCTACTTGAGCGCGTCGATGAGCGCCTCGCGCTGGCGCTCGCCCAGGCCGGCCGCACGCCGGTCCGGGTCGATGCCGGCCTGCTCGAGCAGGGCGGCGACCTTCACCGCGCCGAGGCCGGGGACGGCCTTCAGCAGCTGGGTGACCTTCGTCTTCCCGATGGTCTTGTTCTCCTTGGCCTGCTTGAGCACCTTTTCGATGCTCTCCTTGCCGGACTTGATCGACGCGAGCAGCTCCGAACGCGCCTTGCGAGCCTCGGCGGCCTTTGCCAAGGCATCGGCGCGCTGCTCCGGAGTCAACGTAGGCAGAGCCAACGTAGTGTCCTTTCCTCTCAGGTCTCCGCTTTCGCGGCCGACAGCTTTTACGAGTGCTTGCTCCTGCAAGCGCTGCTCAGCCGTCTCTTGCCACGGGCCCAGTAAACGCCACCGGCTTCGTGCCCGTGCAACCGACACGCACTTATTACCCCCGGAGGTGATACCGGGCAACCCGCCCCGGCCTGCGGAAACGCTCCCAGCAATCGTCCGGGATGACGTCACTCACCCGGAAGTGAAGCTTCCACTACAGCCCGTTCTTGCGCACATTTCCTTGCCCATAAGGAAAACCCGAAAAATTGATGATCTTGATCATCGTCCGGTGGTCGCCCGATCGCGCGACGACCGTGACCGAACGGAGCCGTTGTTGACCATGTCCGCTTCACCCGATCCGCACTAGAGTCGGCGCAACCCCAGTTCACCGGCGAACAACCCCCGGGAGCGACCATGTTGAGCACCATGCAGGACGGCCAGCTCTCGCTGGCGAACCTGCTCCGTCACGGCACATCGGTGCACTCGGCGAGCGAAGTCATCACCTGGACCGGTTCAGAAGCCCGTCGCGAGACCTACGGCGACCTCGGCCGCCACGCCGCCCGCCTCGCGAACGCGCTCCGGAGCCTCGGCGTGACAGGCGACCAGCGGGTCGGCACGTTCATGTGGAACAACGCCGAGCACATGGCCGCCTACCTGGCCGTCCCGGCGATGGGCGCCGTCCTGCACACCCTGAACATCCGGCTGTTCCCGGAACAGCTCGTGTTCGTCGCCAACCACGCCGAAGACCACGTCGTCATCGTCGACGGCACCCTCGTCCCCCTGCTGGCGAAGCAGCTGCCGCAGTTCAAGACGGTCCGGCACGTCATCGTGGCCAACGGCGACGCCGCGTCCCTCGAAGCGCCCGACGGCGTCGAGGTGCACTCCTACGCCGAGCTCCTGGCCGCCCAGCCCGACACCTTCGACTGGCCGGACGTCGACGAGCGCTCGGCTGCCGCGATGTGTTACACCTCGGGCACCACGGGTGACCCCAAGGGCGTCGCCTACTCGCACCGGTCGATCTGGCTGCACTCGATGCAGGTCTGCATGACCGACAGCATGAAGCTGGCCCAGCACGACAAGGCCCTCGCCATCGTGCCGATGTTCCACGCGATGGCGTGGGGCCTGCCGTACGCGTCGCTGATGGTCGGCGCGTCGCTGCTGATGCCGGACCGGTTCCTCCAGCCGGCGCCGATCTCGGCGATGCTGGCCGCCGAGAAGCCGACGTTCGCCGGCGCGGTGCCGACCGTCTGGCAGGGCCTGCTCGCCCACCTCGAAGCCCACCCGCAGGACATCTCGCACCTGCGCGAGGTCGTCGTCGGCGGGTCGGCCGTGCCGCCGTCGCTGATGCACGCCTTCCAGGAGCGGCACGACGTCCCGATCCTGCACGCCTGGGGCATGACCGAGACGTCGCCGCTGGGCAGCGTCGCCCGGCCGCCGGCGTCGGCGACCGGCGACGACATCTGGAAGTACCGCTACACGCAGGGCCGCTTCCCGGCGTCCGTGCGCGCGCGGCTGATCGACGACGACGGCGCGGTGCTGCCGTGGGACAACGAAGCCGTCGGCGAGCTCGAGGTCCAGGGTCCCTGGATCGCGGCTTCGTACTACGGCGGCGCAGAGGTCGACCCGGACAAGTTCCACGACGGCTGGTTGCGCACCGGCGACGTCGGCAAGATCAGCCCGGACGGCTTCCTGACGCTGACCGACCGCGCCAAGGACGTCATCAAGTCCGGCGGCGAGTGGATCTCCTCGGTCGACCTGGAGAACCAGGTGATGGGCCACCCGGCGGTGGCCGAGGCCGCGGTCGTCGGCATCCCGGACGAGAAGTGGGACGAGCGGCCGCTGGTCGCCGTCGTGCTCAAGGAGGGCCAGAGCGTCACGCCGGAAGAGCTGCGGGACTACCTGTCCGACAAGGTCGCGAAGTGGCAGCTGCCGGAGAACTGGACGTTCGTCGACGAAGTGCCCAAGACCAGCGTCGGGAAGTTCGACAAGAAGCGGATCCGCGCGTCCTACTCCGAGGGAAAGCTCGACATCGCCCAGCTCTAACGGGTAAATCTCCGGCGTGCCCTGAGTTCCGTGAATGGCACATTGAGGGACTCTATGTCCCTCGATGTGCCATTCACGGACCTACGCGGAGGAGTACTGGGGATGCAGCGCACCAGGCGGAGCTTTTTGGCGCTCGCGGGAGCGGGCGCGGTGAGCGCGGTGGCGACGGCGTGCGGGTCGAACACCGGGCGGCAGGGTGACCCGCCGCCCTCGACGGCGTACTCGGCGGGGCCGCCGCCGTCAGACGCGCCGAAGGTCACGCTCCAGCAGTGGTACCACGCGTACGGCGAGGAAGGCGTCCAGGACGCCGTCAAGCGGTACGCCGCGACCTACCCCGCCGCGGCCGTGAACGTGCAGTGGAACCCGGGCGACTATGACTCGAAGATCGTCACCGCACTGCAGAACAGCACCGTGCCGGACGTCTTCGAGGCGCAGGTCAAGATCGACTGGGTGCGGCAGCACCAGGTCATCCCGCTCGACGACGTCATCGTGGCGGCGAAGGGCGACTTCAGCCCGGCCGTGCTGGCCGCGCAGACCGTCGAGGGCCGGGTCTACGGCATCCCGCAGGCCACCGACACGCAGGTGCTCTTCTACCGCAAGAGCCTGCTGCAGGCCGCGGGCGTGCAGCCGCCGCAGACGGTCGACGAGCTGGTCGACGCGGCCGCGAAGCTCACGAAGGACGGCATCAAGGGCTTCTTCGCGGGCAACGACGGCGGCGTCGGCGTGCTCACCGGACCGCTGCTCTGGTCGGCCGGTCTCGACTACCTGAAGAACGGCAACCGCGAGGTCGGCTTCGACGACCCCCGCGCGGCGACCGCCCTGGCGAAGCTGCACACGCTGAACGCCAACGGTTCCCTGCTGCTCGGCGCGCCGTCGGACTGGTCCGACCCGGGCGCGTTCGTCGACGGGCTCACCGCGATGCAGTGGACCGGGCTGTGGAACGTGCCGAAGATCCGCGCCGCGTTCGACGACGACTTCGGCGTGCTGCCGTTCCCCCGCCTCGACGGCAGCGGCGCGCCGTCGGTGCCGGTCGGCGCGTACAGCGCGATGGTCAACGCCAAGAGCGCGCACGTCGCCGAGGCCAAGGCGTTCGTCAAGTGGCTGTGGATCGACAACACGGCCGCCCAGCTCGAGTTCGCGACGAAGTTCGGCTTCCACGTCCCGGCGCGCCAGAGCCTGATCGACCGCGCGGACAACCTCAAGTCCGGCCCGGCCGCCGACGCGGCCCGGTTCGTCAAGGAGAACAGCCACCTCGTCGGCGGCCCGGTGTGGACGCAGCAGGCGAACACGGCGTTGTCCGACGCGGTCGCGAAGATCGCGAAGGAGGGAGCGGACCCGGCCGGGCAGGTCAAGACCGCCGTCGAGGTGGCCAAGGCCGAGTTGAAGCGCCTGTTCGGATGAAGGGGCGCGACGCACGCGCATTCTGGCTGTTCGTCGGGCCTTTTCTGCTCGGGCTCGCGATCTTCGCGTACCTGCCGATCGGCTGGAGCGCGTACCTGTCCTTCTTCGACGCGCGCAACACGGTCACGCCGACGCGGTTCGTCGGGCTGGACAACTACGCGCACATGCTCACCGACGAGCCGTTCCTGTCGAGCCTCGGCACGTTCAGCGTGTTCGCGCTGTTCATCGTGCCGCTGACGTTCGTCGTGTCGCTCGCGCTGGCGCTCGGCGTCCACCAGCTGCGGTTCGCGCGGGCGTTCTTCCGGTCGGTGTTCTTCTTGCCGTTCGCGTGTTCGTACGTCGTGGCGTCGCTGATCTGGAAGACGTCGCTGTTCTCGGGTGTCCGATATGGACTGGCGAACACGGTGCTGGCGGTCTTCGGCGTGGACCCGGTGGCGTGGACCGGGACGGTGCACCCGCCGCTGTACTGGGTGGTGCTGGTGACGGCGCGGCTGTGGCTGCAGCTGGGGTTCTACATGATCCTCTTCATCGCGGCGCTGCAGCGGATCCCCGCCCAGCTGTACGAAGCGGCGTGGCTCGACGGCGCCGAACCGGGGTGGCAGGTGTTCCGGTACATCACGCTGCCGCAGCTGCGCGCGACGGCGGTGGCGGTGCTGCTGCTGAACCTGATCAACGCGTACCAGGCGTTCGACGAGTTCTACAACATCATGGGCGACGCCCGCGGCTACCCGCCGTTCGCGCGGCCGCCGCTGGTCTACCTGTACTACACCTCGCTCGGCTCCGGCGGGCAGGACCTCGGCCGCGGCAGCGCGGGCGCGGTGATCCTGGCGCTGCTCATCGCACTGGTGACCCTGCTGCAGGGCCGGGTGTTCCGCTTCGGGCGTGCGTCGTGAGGGCGGCCCTGCGCTGGGCGGCGCTCATCATCGCGGCGGTGCTCTTCCTGCTGCCGTTCTACCTGCTGCTGCGCAACGGACTGGCGTCGCGGACGGAAATCACCGCTCCACAGTGGACTTTCTTTCCGTCCACAGTGCACTGGGAGAACTTCTCCCGCCTGTTCTCGCTGCCGGACGTGCCCTTCGCGCGCAGCTTGCTGAACTCCGCGCTGGTCACGACCCTGCAGACGACCGGGCTGCTGGTGGTCTGCTCACTGGCGGGTTACGGCCTGGCCCGGATCCCGTACCGGCACTCGCGGCCGGTGTTCTACGCGGTACTGGCGACGCTGATGATCCCGACGTCGGTGACGTTCGTGCCGAGCTTCGTCGTGGTCTCGTCGCTCGGCTGGCTGTCGGACTTCCGCGGCCTGGTGATCCCCGGGCTGTTCAGCGCGTTCAGCGTGTTCCTGTTCCGCCAGTACTTCCTGGACTTCCCACGCGAACTGGAGGAAGCGGGCCGGGTGGACGGGCTCAGCCGCTGGGGTGTCTTCTGGCGGATCGTGGTGCCGAACTCGAAGGGGTTCTTCGCCGCGATCGCGGCGATCACCGTGATCGGCAGCTGGAACGCGTTCCTGTGGCCGCTGATCATCGCCCAGTCCCCCGATTCGTGGACGGTCCAGGTGGCGCTGTCGGGCCTGCTGACGGCCCAGAACCCGCAGCTGAACCTGCTGTTCCTGGCGGCGGCGGTGTCGATCCTGCCGATCATGCTGCTGTTCGCGTTCCTGCAGCGCTACCTGGTCCGCGGGGTGGCGGACTCGGGCCTGAAAGGTTGAGTAACGTGATGCGCGGTCCGGGCGACTTCGCTGGGGACGGACAGAAACGGGTGCGGTGTGACCAGTTACGACCCTTATCAGCCCGAGCGGCAGGGACCCGCCCCGGTCGACCCGGCGTGGCAGCAGTACCCGCCGTCGGCGCCGGTGCCGCAACTGCCGCAAACGCCGCAAACGCCGCAACAATGGGGAACGCAGCCGTACCCGGTCCAGCCGTACGCCGCACAGCCGTATGCCGCACAGCCGTACCCGATGGCCGCGTACCCGATGCTGCGCACGAGCGGCATGGCGGTGGCCGGCATGGTCGTCGGCATTGTCGCCCTGGTCATGTTCTGGGTCCCCTTCCTCGACCTGCTCCTGGGTTTCCTGGCGATCGGCCTGTCCTGGGCCGGCATGCTCCAGGCCGACCGGCCGGGTTACACGGGCAAGGGCATGGGCATCGCGGGGCTGGTGTGCGGCATCATCGCGGTGATCCCGGCCCTGGTGATCATGCTGTTCTTCTTCGGCTTGTTCGCCGCGGCCGGCACCGCGTGCGGCATCGCCTGCTGAGCCTCGACGGCCTCGCTCAGCGGCGGAAATGACCACGACCTTCGGCGGTACACCCCACCCCGAATGCTGTGACAAAGTGGATTGAACTGTCACGGTGAATGTTTTTCACGTTCACCCCGCGTCCACCCACGTCCGGCATGGTGCCGGTCAACCGAAAAGACTGGGGAGCGAACACCATGGCCGAACTCACCCGTCGCACCTTCGCGACCGCGGGCGCCGCCGGGCTCGGGCTCCTGTTGTGCACGCCTACCGCGAACGCCCTCGACCGCGCCCTGCGGCTCACCACCACGCGATCGGTGACCACCCAAGGCACCACCCTCGACCAGGTCGCCACCCCCGTCGACGCCGGGACGGCCTACACCCGCCTCCAGGGCGGGCCCGGCTGGCCACTGGTCGTCCGGAGCGACCTCGCCACCCCGAAGACCGGCCGCGACGACCGGCGCCGGGCCCTCAGCGCGTTCGTGCAGTTCACCGATCTCCACATCACCGACGCCGAAAGCCCCGCGCGGTTCGAGTACCTGCACCCCTTCATCGGCTCCGCGCACCGGCCGCAGGAGGCGCTCGGCACCGCCGCCACCAGCGCGCTCGTCGAGCGCGTCAACAGCGTGCGGCAGGGCCCGTTCACCGGGCGGCCGTTCGACCTCATGGTCACCACCGGCGACAACACCGACAACCACGAGCTGATCGAGCTCGACTGGTTCCTCAAGGTCCTCAACGGCGGCAGCGTCACGCCGAACTCCGGCGACCCGAACGCCTACGAGGGCGTCCAAAGCTCCGGCAACCACGAGTTCTGGAACCCGGCCACCCCCGGCCAGGACGCCTACACCGCCAAGGGTTTCCCGCAGCTGCCGGGCCTGCTCGAAGCGGGCATGAAGACGTTCACCGCACCGGGCCTCGACGTGCCGTGGTTCTGCACCTTCGGCAACCACGACGACAGCGTCGTCGGCTCGCTGCCGGCGCACATCCCCGGCATCGACGCCTGGTACACCGGAAAGTACAAGGTCATCGGCAAGGACGAAACCACGTCGAAGAAGCTCGCCGACGCGATCAAGAACGGCTCGAGCGTCCCGGTTGCCGAGCTGTTCGGCGGCGAGGGCACCGTCCGCGAGATCACGCCGGACGCGCGTCGCCGCCCGTTCAGCACCGCCGAGTTCGTCCGCGCGCACCTCGACACCGCCAACACCGGCCCCGGTCCCGTCGGGCACGGCTTCACCGGCGCCAACGCCGACGGCCAGAACGTCTACTACACCTTCCGGATCGCGCCGGGCATCACCGGGATCAGCCTCGACACCACCACCGACGCCGGCTTCGCCGACGGCTCGATCGGCCTCGCGCAGTACAGCTGGGTCGAGTCGACGCTCAAGCGCAACAGCTCGGCGTACTACGACTTCTTCGGCCGCAAGGTCACCCACGCCGTCACCGACGAGCTGTTCATCCTGTTCAGCCACCACACCAGCGGCACGATGGGCAACGTGCTGCCGGACTCGCGTCACCTGCTCGACCCGCGGCTGGACGGCAACGCGTTCGTCGCGCTGCTCAAGCGGTTCCCGAACGTGCTGGCCTGGGTCAACGGCCACACGCACCTCAACAAGATCACGCCGCACGCCGGGAACACGCCTCAGCAGGGGTTCTGGGAGATCAACACCGCGTCGCACGTCGATTTCCCGCAGCACGCCCGGATCGTCGAGGTCTCCGACAACGCCGACGGCACGTTGTCGCTGTTCACGACGCTGATCGAGGCGGAGGCACCGTACGCCGCCGACTACGGCGCCCGGACGCCGCAAGCGCTTGCGTCGCTGTACCGGGAGCTGTCCTACAACGACATCCACGCCAACCTCGGCCGCGTCGGCGCGGCCGAGGACCACAACACCGAACTGCTGCTCGTCAACCCGCTGAGCTGAGTCCGCCGCGGCCGCGTACGGCACAGTGGTCGCATGACCGATCCCGAGGGCACCCAGCTCTTCCACCGCTCCATGCCGTTCTCCGAACGCCTCGGCGTCGAAGTCCTGGAGCACGGGCCCACGCTCGTCCGCAGCAGGCTCAAGTGGGACGAGAGCCTCTGCACGCTCGGCGGCGCGCTGCACGGGGGCGCGCTCATGGCGCTGGCCGACTCGACCGGCGCCGTGTGCGCGTTCCTCAACCTGCCCGAGGGCGGGCGGGGCACCACGACCGTCGAATCGAAGACGAACTTCCTGCGCGCGGTGCGTTCGGGCTACGCCGTTGCGTCATCCAGACCACTGCACGCCGGCCGCAAGTTCGTCGTGGTGGAGACCGAAATCCACGACGACGACGGCAAGTTGGTCGCGAAAGTGACACAGACACAGGCCGTCCTGTAGGTACCTGTTTACATACCTGGCCGAACCGGCGAAAATCCCTGGCTAACTGGGTGGGCCTATCAGGGAGCCGGGATGCGGGTACGGGAGTTGTTCACTTTGTTGTCAGTGGTCGTGTTGACCTCGGTGACCGCGCAGGCCGCCGAGGCGGGACCCGCCCGGCCCGGCGACGACGAGGCGATCGACTACCACGAATGGACCGGTGGCCGGTTCCACGAAGGCGGCTTCGCCGGGGTCGGCCTGACCCGGGACGGCCTGCGCATCACGCACCCGATCGGCACGGTGGAGCACACCGAACCGGAGCTCGGCACGACGAAGACGTACGAGTACGGCCAGTGGACGTCGCCGTCGTACCGCCACGGCTTCGGCGCCACGCAGCTCGTCGCGTCGTGGAACGCGCGCACGCCGTCGAAGACGTGGCTGCAGGTGGAGGCGCAGGGCCGGACGTCGGCGGGCGCCGAAACCGCGTGGTACGTGATGGGCCGCTGGGCCAGCGGCGACGCCGACATCCTCCGCACCAGCGTCGACGGCCAGGACGACGCGAACGCCACGGTGGACGTCGACACGCTGGAGATGAAGACCGGCGTGACGCTGAAGTCGTACAAGCTGCGGATCAGCCTCTACCGCGAAGCCGGATCGGGCGAGACGCCGTCGGTGACGCTGCTGGGCGCGATGACTTCGGCGGTGCCGGACCGCTTCGAGGTGCAGCCGACGAAGCCGGGGCGCGCCACCGGGATCGAGCTGAAGGTGCCCGCGTACGCGCAGAACCTCCACAAGGGACAGTTCCCGCAGTACGGCGGGGGCGGCGAAGCGTGGTGCAGCCCGACGTCGACCGAGATGGTGGCCGAGTACTGGGGCAAGAAGCCGTCCGCCGAAGAGATGTCGTGGATCCCGGCGGGCTACGTCGACCCGGCGGTGGCGTTCGCGGCGCGCAACACCTACGACCACGCCTACGACGGCACCGGGAACTGGCCGTTCAACACCGCTTACGCGGCGTCGCGCGGCCTGCGGGGCCACATCACCCGGCTGCACTCGCTCAACGAGCTGGAGAACTACATCGCCCGCGGCATCCCGGTGATCACGTCGCAGTCGTTCCTGGCCTCGGAGCTCGACGGCGCCGGGTACGGCACGTCGGGGCACATCATGGTCGTCGTCGGGTTCACGAAGGACGGCGACGTGATCGCGAACGACCCGGCGACGAGCAGCGACGACCGGGTGCGCAACGTCTACAAGCGCGACCAGTTCGAGAAGATCTGGCAGCGCACCAAGCGCTACCGCGCGGACGGCACCGTGGCAGGCGGCCCCGGCGGCGTCGCGTACATCATCACCCCGGCGTGAGAAGTCCGTGAATGGCACATTGAGGGACTTAGAGTCCCTCAATGTGCCATTCACGGACTTTCACCAGGTCGCGCCGGCCTGCTGCCGGGTCGTGCGGTTGATCCGGTTGAAGAAGCCGGTGAGCGCGATGTTCAGCGTGATCGCGGACAGCTGCTTCTCGTCGAAGTGCTTGGCCGCGGCCGCCCAGATCTCGTCGGTCACGCCCGGCTCGCCGTCCTGGATCCGGGTGGCGGCTTCGGTCAGCGCGAGCGCGGCCCGCTCCGGCTCGGTGAAGAACGGCGTCTCGCGCCAGGCGACCACGTTGTGCAGCCGTTCCTCGGTCTCCCCGCGCTTCTTCGCCGAGTGGACTCCCCCGTAGACGCACGGGGCGCAGCCGTTGATCTGGCTGGCCCGCAGGTGGACCAGCTCGAGCAGCAGCGGGTCGACGCCGCCGGCCTGCACCGCCTTGACGATCTGCTGGATGGCTCCGAACACCTCGGGATCGCCCGAGCTCCGCAAGCGTGGTTCCATCGTTCCTCCATCGGTTACCTGTGGCCCTCCGGGCCCGTCATGTCCACGACGGAGCGGAACCGAGGAAGGTAACGACATGCCCGACACGCTGGCCGAGACGTTCGAAGCGCAGCGCGACCGCCTGCGCGCGGTGGCCCACCGCGTGCTCGGCTCGGCCGCCGATGCCGAGGACGTGGTCCAGGAGGCGTGGCTGCGCCTCTCCCGCCAGGACGCGGCGGAGATCCACAACCTCGAAGGCTGGCTGACGACGGTGGTCGGCCGGATCAGCCTCGACGTGCTGCGCTCGCGCCGGGCGCGTCCGGAGGCGCCGTACGACGAGGTCGTCGTGGAGGTCGACGACGGTACCGCCGCGCCGGAGGAGGACGTGGCCCTCGCCGACTCGGTCGGGCTCGCGCTGCTCGTGGTCCTGGAGACGCTGGGACCGAGCGAGCGGCTGGCGTTCGTGCTGCACGACCTGTTCGCGGTGCCGTTCGAGGAGATCGGCCGCATCCTCGGCAAGTCCGCCGGCGCGACCAAGATGCTCGCCAGCCGCGCCCGCCGGAAGGTCCGGACCCCGTCACCGCCGGCGGCGGCCGGACGAGAGCAGCGAGAGGTGGTCCAGGCGTTCCTGACGGCGGCCCGCGACGGCGACTTCGAGGAGCTGCTGCGGGTGCTCGACCCGGACGTGCGCCTGACGATCGACACCCCGGACGGCATGGTGGTGGTCCTCGGCGCGACGAACGTCGCGACGGGCGCCCGCTTCGGCGCGGCCAGGGACGGGCGAAGGGTGCTCGTCGGCGGGCTGCCCGGCGTGGTGGCCTGGCGCGAAGACGGCACCCCGCTCTCGGTGGTGGCGTTCACGGTGGCGGACGGCCGCATCGCGAACATCGCGGCGGTGGCCGACCCGGTCAAGCTCGCGTCGATGACCCTGCCGGAGCCCCCGGGAACTGTCGGTCCCTCCCGATAAGCTGGAAACCGGGGGCCGGAGGCACACCCACCGCAGCAGACCGAGCCGGTATCGGCCTCAGTCCGGCCGCTCACCCGCGCAGCAGCTGCCGCCACCCCGGGGCGTCTTGCGCGGCAGCGGCCGCTCGGGCGGGCTCTGCGGCGGCAGCGCCGCGATCATCGTCGTGTCCGCGTCGAGCGGGCCGACCGCGGCCGCACCGCCCGGGGAGCCCAGTGGTGCGTCGCGCCCCGGCAGAACCTCGGTGAAGAACCGGCCGTTGTCCGGGGCGTGCTCCCGCAGGGCGGCCGGGAGTGCTTCCTCGTAGTGGACCGCCCCGACCGGGCAGACCACCTCGCACGCGCCGCACTCCATGCACTCGTCCGGATGGATGTAGAGGCTCCGCGCGCCCTCGTAGATGCAGTCCGTGGGACATTCGGCCACGCACGCGCGGTCCTTCACGTCCACACACGGAAGCCCGATCACATACGCCATGCAGCCAACCTAGCCACCATCGGCTAGTTGCGAATAGCGCAACGCGTTGCGCAGAACCTCACTCATGCGGATCTCGCCATCTCCGCGTGATCCGTGGCAAGCTGCGGGCAGAACCAGCAGCCGGAAGGTGGATTCGCATGCCGTACGAGGTCCAGGGGGTTGTTTCACGGGCGAAGGGCGAGCCGGTCTCGTTGGAGACCGTCCTGGTTCCCGATCCCGGCCCCGGTGAGGCCGTCGTGAACGTCCAGGCCTGCGGGGTCTGCCACACCGACCTGCACTACCGCGAGGGCGGGATCAACGACGAGTTCCCGTTCCTGCTCGGCCACGAGGCCGCCGGTGTCGTCGAGGCCGTCGGCGAGGGCGTCACCGATCTCGAGCCGGGCGACTACGTCGTCCTCAACTGGCGCGCGGTCTGCGGCACCTGCCGGGCCTGCAAGCGCGGCAAGCCGTGGTACTGCTTCTCGACGTTCAACGCCACCAGGCCGATGACCCTCGCCGACGGCACCAAGCTGTCGCCCGCCCTCGGCGTCGGCGCCTTCCTCGAGAAGACGCTCGTCCACAGCGGACAGTGCACCAAGGTGAACCGCGAGGCCGAGCCCGCGGTCGCCGGGCTGCTCGGCTGCGGCGTCATGGCCGGGCTGGGCGCGGCGATCAACACCGGCGCCGTCACCCGCGGCGACTCGGTCGCGGTGATCGGCTGCGGTGGCGTCGGCGACGCGGCCATCGCGGGCGCGAAGCTGGCCGGCGCGACCACGATCGTCGCGATCGACATGGACGACCGGAAGCTGGCGTGGGCCAAGGACTTCGGCGCGACGCACACCGTCAACAGCCGGGGCCTCTCCGAAGAAGCCGTGGTCGAGGCCATGCAGGACGCCACGAATTCCTTCGGCCCGGACGTCGTGATCGACGCCGTCGGCCGTCCGGAGACCTGGCGGCAGGCCTTCTACGGGCGTGACCTCGCCGGCACGGTCGTCCTCGTCGGCGTCCCGACGCCCGACATGCGGCTGAACGACCTGCCGCTGATCGACTTCTTCTCGCGCGGTGGCTCGCTGAAGTCGTCGTGGTACGGCGACTGCCTGCCGAGCCGCGACTTCCCGCTGCTCGTCGACCTCTACCTGCAGGGCCGGCTGCCGCTCGACAAGTTCGTCACCGAGCGGATCGGCGTCGACGGCGTCGAGCAGGCCTTCGAGCGCATGCACCACGGTGACGTCCTGCGCAGCGTGGTGACGTTCTGACTCTCTTCACCGACGCGGACTACCCGGCCGACCCCTACCCGGGGACCCGGCCGGGCTTCTCCTTCGTGCACGCAAACGGCGCCGGGTACCCGCTGGACACGGCCCCGGACGGCTGGCGCGAGCGGCAGGCCGTACTCGCCTACGGCTCCAACGCGAACCCGTCGAAGATCAGCTGGATGCGGGCCGAACTCGGGCTGAAGGGCCCGGTCGTGGTGGCGCACGCGCGCTGCGACGGCCTCGCCGCGGTGTGGGCGTCCGGCCTGCGCTTCCGCGACGGCCAGCGGCCGGCGACGCTGACCGCGCTCCCCGGCGTCGAGGAGCATGCCGTCTGGTTCGTGACCCCGGACCAGCTCAAGGTGCTCGACATCTGCGAAGGCCGCGGCAACCGCTACCACCTCGTCCGGCTCACCGGCCCGGACATCACGCTGGAGGACGGCAGCGCGGTCACCGACGTGCTGGCCTACATCGGCGCGGTGCCGATCCGGTACCCACTGCTGGTCGACGGCAAGCCGGTGCGCACCGCCGACGTCCCGCAGGCGCAGGCCGTGGAGCTGGTGGGCGAACCGGCCGGCAGCCCCGGCGTCGCGTGCACTGTCGTCACGCCGCCGGACGGCCGCACCTTCCCCTAGGTGGCTGGTGTTTTAGGTCGTGAAGGATCAGTGCGTGTCGGTCGCCTTGAGCAGGTGATCAGCCCGGCAGGATGACCGTCGTGGCTTTGGGACGCACACCCCGTCAGACCGACCTGTTGCGCTCGACCGTGGACTACTGCGCGGACCGGGTCGCCGCGGATTCGATCTACGGGATCCTGCACCGGGAGTGCTTCGCGCTGTTCCCGGACGAGATGTTCGCGGACCTGTTCACCGACATCGGGCGTCGGTCGGTGCCGCCGATGATCGTGGCGGTGGTGATGGTCCTGCAACGCGTCGAGGGCCTCTCGGACCGGGAAGCGGTCGACCGGTTCGCGTTCGACGCGCGGTGGAAGTACGCCGCCGGCGGGCTGGATTTCGACTATCCGGGGTTCGTGCACACGGTGTTGGTCGACATGCGCGCCCGGCTGGCCCGCTCGCCGCGGCCGGACCGGATCTTCCAGGTCGTGCTCGATGTCGCCCGTCAGGCGGGTCTGGTCGGGCGGCGGCGGGTGCTGGACTCGACCCCGATCTACGACGCGGTCGCCACGATGGACACCATCACCCTGATCCGCTCGGCGATCCGGGGGCTGCTCGCGGCAGCCGGCGCCGATCTGGCCGCCGTGCTGCGCGGCGCGATCAGGAGTGGGGATGACTACGCCGGCACCGCGAAGCCGCACATCGACTGGGACGACCGGGAGGCCCGGGAGGCGTTGGTCGATTCCCGGGCGCGGGACGGGTTCGCGATGCTGGCGCTGCTGGCGGGCTGCGAACTCGAGCGGGGTGTGGACCAGGCCGCGTGTCTGGTGGCCACGGTGCTGGGCCAGGATCTGACCGACGACGACGGGGTGTTTCGGATCGCCCGGCGGGTCGCCGCGGATCGGGTCATCTCGACGGTGGATCCCCAGGCTCGTCACGGCCACAAGACCAACGCCCGCGGTTTCGATGGCTACAAGGGGCATATCGCGATCGATCCGGACACCGAGGTCATCACCGCCACCGAGGTCACGCCCGGCAACAGCGGTGACGCCGAGGTCGCCGAGGATCTGCTGACCGACATCCTGCCCTCCGAAGCCGAAGCCGAAGCCGAAGCCGAAGCCGAAGCCGAAGCCGAAGCCGAAGCCGAAGTGCCTGTCGAGCCCGCAGAACAGGCGGCGGCCTACGGCGACGCGGCCTACGGAGCCGGGGAACTGCTGGAGCGGCTGGACAACGCCGGTATCCACAATGGACTTAAGGTGCAGCCGCCCGCGGCGGTGAAAGGTCACTTTCCCAAGGATCGCTTCGATATCGACCTCGAAGGTCAGACCGTGACCTGCCCCGCCGGCAACACCGTGCCCATCCGCGCCCGGACCGGCGAGCGTCACACCGGGCAGGCCCTGTTCGGCGCTCTGTGCGCCACCTGCCCGTTGGCCGCGCAGTGCACCACGGCCAAAGACGGCCGCAGGATCACCATCGGCCCCCACGAGAGGACCCTGGTCGCCGCCCGCGAACGCCAACACGACCCCGGCTGGAAGGCCGACTACCGGGCCACCCGCCCGAAAGTGGAACGCAAGATCGGTCACCTGATGCGCCGCCGTCACGGCGGACGCCGTGCTCGTGTCCGAGGACGCGTGAAAGTCGCCGCCGACTTCTCCTTGCTGGCCGCCGCGGTCAACCTCGCGCGGCTCGCCACGCACGGAATCACCCACACGGCAGGGAAATGGGTAGTGGCCACCGCCTGATCCGGGCGTGGGGCGGGCCATCATGGCCCGCAACGGCCGTTACCGAGCCCACACCCAGCCACGACGGCGCCCTGACCTGCCGATCCGCCTCGATCAGAGCAGGCAACCGCAGCGCCCTATTCGACGCCCACAGCCCAGCTCACGCACGTCAAGGCCCGTTCGACACCAGCCACCTAGACCAGCTTGCCCGGGTTGAGGATGCCGGTCGGATCCACCGCGGACTTGGCCGCCCGCAACACCTCGACGCCCAGCGCGCCGATCTCCGCGCTCAGGTACGGCGCGTGGTCGACGCCGACGGCGTGGTGGTGCGAGATCGTGCCGAGCCCGGTGATCGCTTCGCAGGCCGCCGCCTTCGCTCGCTGCCACTGGCCGACCGGGTCGGCCTCGTCGCGGGCCGTCAGCACCGTGAAGTACAGCGACGCCCCCGTCTCGTACGCGTGCGAAATGTGGCACATGACGATCGCCCGGCCCAGCGACGCCGTCAGGGCGGCGCGGACGTCGTCCCGCAGTTCGTCCACATTGGACCAATAGGTCGCCGTCTCCAGCGTCTCGACGCAGACACCCCGGTCCAGCAACGCGTCGCGCTGGCGGGGCCCGGCGAACCGGCCGTGCCGCCACGACTCGCCGAGCGCCTTGCCGACGCGCACCGCGCCCGCCGCCTTCAGCCGCCGCGTTGTCTCGCGGCGCCGAAGCGCCACGTCGTGCGCGGTGCCTTCCCAGCCGACGATGAGGAAACACGGCCGCCGCACCCCGCGCGCAGCGAGGTAGCGGCGCAGCGCCGTCGTCTTGAGCCCCGCGTTCAGCGTCAGCGAGACCTCGGTTTCGTCCCCGTCGGAGAGCCGGGTGACGTCGGCGAGCGCGTGGTGCTGTGCGAGGTCCCGCACGGCCTCGGCACCGGCTGCCCAGCTGGGCAGCGCGTAACCCTCGTAGCGCCGGACCGCCGGGACCGGCCGCACCCGCAGCGCGACTTCGGTGATCACGCCCAGCGTTCCCTCGCTGCCGATCGCGAGCTGGCGCAGGTCCGGCCCGGCCGCGGACGCCGGCGCGACGCCGAGCTTCCACGCGCCGCGCGGCGTCGCCAGCCGCACGCCGGTCACCATGTCCTCGAACCGCCCGTAGCCCGACGACGCCTGGCCGGCCGAGCGCGTCGCCGCGAACCCGCCGATCGTGGCCCGCTCGAACGACTGCGGGACGTGCCCGAGCGTCAGGCCGTGCTCGCCGAGGAGGCGCTCGGCCTCGGGACCACGGACGCCCGCCTGCAGGACGGCGATGCGCGACTCGGCGTCGACCGACACCAGCGCGTCGAGCCGGACGAGGTCGAGCGCGATCACCGACGCCTTCTCCCCGCGCAGCGCCGCGACGCCGCCGACGACCGAAGTGCCGCCGCCGAAGGGCACGACCCCGACGTCGTGCCGGACGCAGACGTCGAGCACCGCCTGGACCTCGTCGGGGCCGGCGGGCAGCACCACCGCGTCGGGAACCGGGAAGTCCGCGGAGGGCGAACGCTGCCGTAAGAGGTCGAGGTAGGACAGTCCGGTCGCCCGCGCCAGCCGTTCCACGTCGTCCACCAGCACGTTCTCCGCACCGACCACTTTTGACAACGCGGCGGCAGCAGATTCGTCCAGTTTCGGTGACGGTATTTCCACCGGCATTCCGGCCGCCGGTGCGGCGCCGGGCGCCACCGGACCGATACGCTGTTCAAGCCAGCTACCCACGCGCGCGGGCAGCTGGGCGGCGTCGGCGGCTTCCGCCGTCCATGACCGTCGGAGGCGGTGGTCAATGAGGACGTTCACGACTACAGTGTGACATATGGACGTGAAACGTCACACTACCCAGACGGCGAGTTCCTCCGCGCTCGCGGACACCCGAAACCGGCAGACGGCCACGCGAGTGGCCGACGACGTGCTGCTCGACGCCGCGCGCTCGTGCGTGCTCGCCGTCGGTGTGCGCCGCACCACACTGGCCGAAATCGCCCGCACCGCCCGGGTCAGCCGGATGACGGTCTACCGCCGCTTCCCGGACGTCCGCAGCGTGCTCGCCGCCCTGATGACCCGCGAGTTCAGCGGGCTGCTGCGCACGGCGAGCGAACGCGGCGCCGAAGCCGCGAACAGCCGCGAACGCCTCGTGCTGATCGCCGCGGCCGGGATCCGCGCGCTGTCGGGCGATCCGCTGTTCCGGACCCTGCTCGACGTCGACCCCGAACTGGTCCTGCCGTACATCGTCGAGCGGCTCGGCGCGACCCAGCAGTTCGCCGAACAGGTGCTGCACCAGCTGCTGACGGCCGGCCACGAGGACGGTTCGATCCGGCGGGCACCGGTCGCCGCGCAGTCGCGGTCGGTGCTGCTGGTGGTCCAGTCGTTCGCGTTCTCGCTGCGGCCGGCGACCGTCGACGTCGACGAGCCGGCGTTGATGGCGGAGTTCACCCACGTGCTCGACGCGGCACTGAAGCCGTGACGTCCGGCTCGCTCAACGCGCGGCGCCGCGAACGTGAGCTCGCGGCGCTGGCGTCGGGCGAGCGGGTCGACATCGTCGTGGTCGGCGGCGGCGTCACCGGCACCGGGATCGCTTTGGACGCGGCGTCGCGCGGGTTGTCGGTGGCGCTCGTCGAAGCGCACGATCTCGCCTTCGGGACGTCACGCTGGTCTTCGAAGCTCGTGCACGGCGGCCTGCGGTACCTGGCACACGGCGAGCTGGGCCTGGCGCACGAAAGCGCCGTGGAGCGCGGCATCCTGATGACGCGCACGGCACCCCACCTCACCCGCGCGATGCCGCAGCTGTTTCCGTTGTACTCCAGCACTTCGCGGGTTCAGGAGGCCGTTGTCGCGGCCGCGTTGCGAGCCGGGGACGGCCTCCGCCGGGCGGCGCGCACGCCGTCGTCGGTGCTGCCGCGGCCGCGCAAGGTCCCGGCGGCCGAGGCCCTGGCGCTGGCCCCCGGGCTTTCCGCACACGGTTTGCGCGGCGCTTTGCTGGCTTACGACGGCGCCTTGGTCGACGACGCCCGGTTGGTGGTTTCACTGGCGCGCACGGCGGCGACGTTCGGCGCCCGCATTCTCACGCGGCTTTCGGCGTCGTCGCTTTCCGCGGACCGGGTCACGGTCCGCGACGGCGTTTCGGGCGGCACACTGGACATCCACGCGCGCCAGGTGATCAACGCGACGGGCGTGTGGGCGGGAACGCTGACCGGCGCGGTGCGGCTGCGGCCGTCACTCGGCTCGCACCTGGTGCTCGCGCCGGGGACGGTACCGATGGGGACGACGTCGGTGAACATCGGCGTGCCCGGCGAGACCAACCGGTTCGTCTTCCTGCTCCCCCAGCCGGACGGCCGGGTCTACCTGGGACTCACGGACGAGCCGATCTCCGGCCCGATCCCCGACGTACCAGTCGTGCCCGAGTCCGATGTGGACTTCCTGCTTTCGCTGGCTTCCTCGGTGCTGGCACGCCCCCTGACCCGCGCGGACGTCGCCGGCTCCTTCGCCGGCCTGCGGCCGCTGGTGGCCGGGGGCGGCCGGTCGGCGGACCTGTCCCGCAAGCACGCGGTCCTGGCCGGCACGGACGGCCTGCTCACGGTGGTCGGCGGCAAGCTGACGACGTACCGCCGGATGGCCGAGGACGCGGTCGACGCGGCCGTGCGACTGGCGGGCCTCTCCGCTTCCCCGTGCCGCACAGCGCGGTTGCCGCTGCTGGGCGCGGGCCCACGACTGTCCCTTGTGGACGCTGCGCCGCGCTTGGTGGCCCGGTACGGCACGGAAGCCCCGCGCGTGGCGGCGCTGGGCGAGCTGGACGCGGAGTTCGCGGCCCCGGTGGCCCCGGGAACGGAGATCACGGCGGCGGAGATCGTCTGGGCGGTCCGGAACGAGGGGGCCCTGGACGTCGAGGACGTACTGGAGCGCCGGACACGCCTCTCGCTGATCCCGGCCGACGCCGCCGCGGCGGCTCCGCGGGTGGCCGAGCTTGTCGACAAGTCGCTTGCCGGCCTCACCTGACCGAAGCAGCCCCTGCCACTCCCAGGCAGGGCCCGGCAAAGTCGTGACCTCGCGGCCGGCCGACGACACGGACGCCATGAACGACTCTTTCATGGCGTCGGACGAGGTGAACGACCCGTTCATGACATCACAACCGCGGCTCCACGAGTGGCCGAGCTTGTCGACAAGTCGCTTGCCGGCCTCACCTGACCGAAAGCAGCCCCCACCACTCCCAGGGGGGCGTGCCCAGGTCCAGTCTATCGGCGCCCACCGACAAACCCGCCGGAAAGCCGCCGCCCCGGGCCGGTTGTCCATATCACCGCGCCCCTGTGGACAAGTCCGCTCGCCGACCAGACCAACCGGGCTTGATGTTCTCTTAAGTTGACGAGCTGTTGGGTTTTTGCAACAGTATGTTCATGAGTCCGGTCAGACGCGGCAAGGAGCTGCCGATCTACAACCGGCTTGCCGTGCTCCGCGCCGAGCGCGGGATGAGCAGGGCCGCGCTCGCGCACGCCGTCGAGGTCAATCCGCAGACCATCGGGGCGCTCGAGCGGGGTGACCACTATCCGAGCCTGGACCTGGCGTTCCGGCTCTGCGCGGTGTTCGATCTGCCGGTCGAAGCAGTGTTCAGCCGCGAACCGTTCACGCCACTGTCCACCCAGGTCTACCGCGAGGGGGGAGCATGACCGAGCAGCAGGGCCGGCTCACGGCCTACTGGGAACGTCAGCTGGACAGGATGGACGCACGGGAGCTGCGGCACGCCAAGCGGCTGCCGGGCTGGCGCACCCGGAAGCGCCGCCGGACGCTGGCCCTTGTCGTGGCGGCCGCCGATGCCGGGTTCATCGTGGCCGCGGCCCTCTTCAAGAGCACGCCGCCCTGGGTGTTCTTCCTGCTTTGGCTGGGCGCGATCGCCGTCGGCGGCATCGGGTTCGTCCTGCTCCGGATCCTGACCGGGCGGATCAGCGGCGGCTTCTCGCGGCTGCTCGACGAGCGGGAACGCGAGTGGCGCCACCGGATCACGTTCATCGGCTACCAGGTGCTCGTGTACCTGATGATCGTCGCGATGTTCTACGCGATGGCGGTCGCGGACCTGCCGGAAGGGGGCTGGCGCGGCGCGATGATGCTGTCCGCGCTGCTGGTCACCGGCAGCACCATGCCGACCATCGTGCTGGGCTGGTCGCTGCCGGACGACGACCCCGAAGACTTCGAGGAGGGGATGGGGAATGCCTGAGGGGACACTGGAGATCGACGGGATCTCCAAGCGCTACGGCGCGAAGGTCGCGCTGGACGGCGTCTCGTTCGACGTCCGCGCCGGGGAGCTGTTCGGCTTCGTCGGCAGCAACGGCGCCGGCAAGACGACCACGATGCGGATCGCGCTGGGGGTGCTGGCCGCCGACGGCGGTGAGGTCCGCTTCGACGGCGCGAAGATCACGCACGAGGCCCGCACGCACATCGGCTACATGCCGGAGGAACGCGGGCTGTACCCGAAGATGAAGGTGCTGGAGCAGCTGGTCTACCTGGCCGAGCTGCACGGGCTGAGCGCGAACGAGGCGCACCGCAACGCGGAGAGCTGGATCGGCAGGCTCGGGCTGGCCGACCGCCGCAAGGACGAGGTGCAGAAGCTCAGCCTAGGCAACCAGCAGCGCGTCCAGCTGGCCGCCGCGCTGGTGCACGACCCGGCTGTGCTGGTGCTCGACGAGCCGTTCTCCGGCCTCGACCCGCTCGCGGTCGACGTCATGAGCGGGGTCCTGCGGGAGAAGGCCGCGGCGGGGGTGCCGGTGGTGTTCTCCAGCCACCAGCTCGACCTTGTCGAGCGGCTGTGCGACCGGGTCGGGATCATCCGCGGCGGCCGGATGGTCGCCGTCGGCACGGTCGCCGAACTGACCGCGGGCGCGAGCAGCAAGCTCGTCGTGACCGCACCGGCGGCGCGCTCCGGCTGGGCCGCGGGCCTGCCCGGCGTGCGGGTGCTGGAGGAGCACGGCGCCACCACCGTGCTCGACCTCGAACCGAGCGCGGACGACCAGGCCGTGCTCGCCACGGCCCTGGCGACCGGGCCCGTCACCGAGTTCAGCCGCCGTCGCCGTTCGCTGACCGAGCTGTTCCGCGACGCCGTCTCCCTGGATGTCGCCGCTGAGAAGGGGGAACCGCGATGAGGACGCTGAGTGCCCGCCGGGCCGTCTGGCTCGTGCTGAAGCGCGAGCTGAACACGCGGCTGCGGACGCGGTCGTTCGTGGTCGGCACTGCGGTCCTGCTGGTGCTGCTGCTGGGGTACGTCTTCTTCCAGACCGCGCTGGCGGGTTCGTCGAACAAGAGCACGGTCGGGCTGACCGGGCAGGCGATCGGGATCGCCCGGCAGCTGCAGACCGAAGCCGCGCTCTCGGGCCGGGAGATCACCACGATCGTCGTCACCGACCCGGCCGAGGGCCGGAAGAAGGTGGCGGACGGCGACTTCGACGCGCTCGTCTCGGGCAGCGCGGCGAAGCTGACCGCCACCTACAAGTCCTCTTTGGACGATCAGCTGCGCCGGGTGCTCGACCAGGTCGCGCAGCAGCAGGTGCTCGACGGCGTGCTGTCGTCCGCGCAGCTCGAGCCCGCCGAGGTGATGGCCAGGGTCACCAGCACCCACGTGCAGGACGACGCGATCACGCCCCAGCCCGCGGACCACACACAGCGGCTGGTCGTCGGCCTGGTCGTGGCGTTCCTGCTGTACATGAGCATCATCACCTACGGGATGATGGTCGCCCAGGGCGTCGTCGAGGAGAAGTCGAGCCGGGTCGTGGAGATCCTGCTCGCCAGCGTGCGGCCGTGGCAGCTGTTGCTGGGCAAGGTGATCGGGCTCGGCCTGGTCGGCCTGACCCAGCTGGTCATCCTCGGCGCGGTCGGGCTGGGGGCCGCGACGGCGACCGGGGTGTTCACCCTGTCCGGCTTCGCCACCGGCGCGGTGCTGTGGGGCCTGCTCTGGTACCTGCTGGGATTCCTGTTGTACGCCACGATCTACGGCGCGCTGGGTTCGCTGGTCTCCCGGCAGGAGGACACGCAGTCGGTGGTCGGGCCGCTCAACATCATCCTGGTCGTCGGGTTCATCGCCGGGTTCAACCTGCTGGTCCAGAACCCGGACGGCTCGGCGACGAAGATCGTCTCGCTGATCCCCCTGCTGTCGCCGATCCTCATGCCGGCCCGCATTTCGACGGGCGCGGCGGCGGGCTGGGAGATCGGGCTGTCGCTGGCGCTGACGGTCACCTGCGTCGCGCTGCTGACCTGGCTGGGCGGCAAGATCTACGGCAACAGCGTCCTGCGCATCGGCAGCCGCATCAAGCTGTCGGAGGCCCTGCGTGGCTGACGTGCGGGCGGCGCTGCCCGGCGATGTGCCCGCCATCAGCAGGTTCGGCGACGTGCACGTCCGGGCGCACTACGCTCCGCTGATCGGCGCGGCCGCCGCGGCCGCGCAGGTCCGCGACTGGTGGAACGAGACGCACCTCGGCGCGGCCGTGGCGGGCGGGCTGGTGGTGGTCGCCGAGGACGCCGGCGAGCTCGTCGGCGTCGGGCAACGCGGCCGCAGCGCTCCCGATCACGTGGTCTACAAGCTCTACGTCCACCCCGGGCAGCGCGGCCGGGGGCTCGGCCCGCGACTGCTCGACGCTCTCGTCGAGCAGCTGCCCGCCGACGCCGGACGGCTGTACATCGAACACTTCGCGGCCAACGAGCGGGCCGGCGCGTTCTACGAGCGCGAGGGCTTCACCGTGGACCGGATCGAGCCGAGTGCCACCGGCGACCCCGCGCTCGCCGTCGTGTGGCGCGTCCGCCCGCTCACGACGTGATCCTGCCGTACCGCTCCAAGGACACCCGGCGCTCGTGGGCGTGGTCGACCATCGGCGCCGGGTAATCCGTTCCCGCAGCGGAACGCAGTTCCGGGACGTACTTGCGGACGTAGTCGCCGTCCGGGTCGAACTTCTTCCCCTGGGTGGCCGGGTTGAAGATCCGGAAGTACGGCGCCGCGTCGGTGCCACACCCGGCGACCCACTGCCAGTTCAGCTGGTTCGACGCGAGGTCGCCGTCCACGAGGTGCTTCATGAAGTGCCGGGCGCCCCACTGCCACGGCAGGTGCAGGTCCTTCACCAGGAAGCTCGCGACGATCATCCGCACCCGGTTGTGCATCCAGCCTTCGGCCAGCAGCTGCCGCATCCCGGCGTCGACGATCGGAAAGCCGGTCCGGCCCGCGCACCACCGCTCGAACGCTTCGTGGTCGTCGTCGTACTCCATCCCGTCGAAACGGCGGTCGTAGTTCTCGCGTGCGGTTTCCGGCCGGTGCCACAGGACGTCGGCGTGGAACTCGCGCCAGCACAGCTCGCTCCGCAGCGACTTCGCTCCCGCACCGTCGCCGAGGTCCGCCAGCAGGGTCCGCGGGTGCACGCATCCCCAGCGCAGGTACGGCGAAAGCCGCGTGGTGCCGGAGAGATCCGGCCGGTCGCGGTCGGTGTCGTAGGTTTCGACGCCGCCGTCGAGGAAGGCGTGCCACGCGTCCAGCGCGGCCCGCTCGCCCGGCTCGGGCAATTCGGCGTCGGCACGAGGCGGGCGCGGAATTTTCAGCGAGCGCGGTGGCTCCACCCAGTCCACAAGGGACGGTCCGGTATCGGCGGGAGCGCGCCACCCGTGTGCCGTCCAAGCGCGATAAAACGGCGTGAAAACGCGATACGGGTCGCCGTCCGGCTTGGTGACGCGCCCGGGTGTCACGGCGTACGGTGAGCCCGTCTCGACCCAGTCGATATTGTTGTCCGCCAACGCCTTCGCCACGGAGGCGTCCCGGCGGCGGCCGTACGGTCCACAGTCCGTGCTCACGTGCACCGCCGCCGCCCCCACCGAACGCGCCACCCGGACCACCTCGACCGCCGGTTCGCCGCGCACCAGCATCAGCCGGCCGCCGAGCTGTTCGTCCAGCTTCTCCAGGCAGCCGTAGAGGAACGCCTCCCGCGGAGCACCGCCCGGCTTCAGCAGCTTCTCGTCGAGGACGTACAGCGCGAGGACGTGCTTGCTGTGGCGTGACGCCTCCAGCAGCGCGGCGTGGTCACCGAGCCGCAGGTCGCGGCGGAACCACAGGACAACCGGCGCTTCTCTGGTCACGCCGGAACGATAAACGCCCCGCCGTGCAGGTGCACGACGGGGCGTTTACGTCAGTCAGGCTCAGCGCTCCGACATCGGGGTGTAGTCCCGCGACGCGTGGCCGGTGTAGATCTGCCGCGGGCGGCCGATCTTGGTGGCCGGGTCGTTGATCATCTCGCGCCAGTGCGCGATCCAGCCCGGGAGCCGGCCCAGCGCGAACAGCACCGTGAAGAACTTCGTCGGGAAGCCCAGCGCCCGGTAGATCAGGCCGGTGTAGAAGTCCACGTTCGGGTACAGCTTCCGCTCGATGAAGTAATCGTCGGAAAGCGCCGTCTCTTCGAGCTTCTTGGCGATGTCGAGCAGCTGGTCGCCGCCCTTCAGCTTGCCGAGGATCTCGTCCGCGGTGTTCTTGATGATCTTCGCGCGCGGGTCGTAGTTCTTGTAGACCCGGTGCCCGAAGCCCATCAGCTTCACGCCCTTTTCCTTGTTCTTCACCCGCTCCACGAACTTGGCGACATCGCCGCCGTCGCGCTGGATGCCCTCGAGCATGTCGAGCACCGCGGAGTTCGCGCCGCCGTGCAGCGGGCCGAACAGGGCGTTGATGCCGGCGGAGATCGAAGCGAACAGGTTCGCCTCCGACGAGCCGACCAGGCGCACGGTCGAGGTCGAGCAGTTCTGCTCGTGGTCGGCGTGCAGGATGAACAGCAGGTCGAGGGCCTTGGCGGCCTCCGGGTCGACCTCGTACGGCTCGGCCGGGAAGCCGAACGTCATCCGCAGGAAGTTCTCGACCAGGCCCAGCGAGTTGTCCGGGTACAGCAGCGGCTGGCCGACGGACTTCTTGTACGCGTACGCGGCCAGGGTCGGCAGCTTGGCGAGCAGCCGGACCGTGGACAGCTCGACGTTCGGCTCGTCGAACGGGTTCAGCGAGTCCTGGTAGAAGGTCGACAGCGCCGAAACGGCGCTCGACAGGACCGGCATCGGGTGGGCGTCACGCGGGAAGCCGCTGAAGAACGCCTTCAGATCCTCGTGGAGCAGCGTGTGCCGCTGGATCTTCTCGGTGAAGTCGGCCAGCTGGGCCTGGGTCGGCAGCTCGCCGTAGATCAGCAGGTAGGAGACCTCGATGAAGGTCGACTTCTCGGCCAGCTGCTCGATCGGGTACCCGCGGTAGCGGAGGATCCCGGCGTCACCGTCGATGTAGGCGATGGCCGACGACGCGGCACCGGTGTTGACGAAGCCGGGGTCGTAGGTGATGTACCCCGTCTGCGCCAGCAGCTTCCCCAGCTCGATCCCGGGCGCGCCCTCGACCGGGTGGACGATCTTGAACTCGTGCTCGCCACTCGGCAGGGTCAGCTTCGCGGTTTCGCCGTACGCCTGCCCCGCAGTCGTCGCGTCGGACATGCAAGTCCCTCTCACGTTTGGGCACGGGCCGGCGGCGCCTGTACGTTTCACAGGTAGCCACGTGTTCACGCGAGGAAACACTGGCGCCTCGCTGCACACCGCCCCGCTGGGGTATGAAGAATGCCCCTCTACGCTAGTCGAGAAACCCGTCACCGCGCAGCGGTGACGTTGTGCCGAAGGCCCGCTTTGGGACCAGGTTCACACGGCCGACGCCATGTCGGCGGACGTGGGCGGCTCGGCGCCGCTGCGGGACACCGTGATGGACGCCGCTTTGGCCGCGAAGGCGAGGGCCTCCCGCCACGCGCCGGCGTCGAGAGATGCCAGGTCGGCGACGTCGTGGGTGTGCAGCCAGGCCAGCAGGGCGCCCTGGACGGTGTCGCCCGCGCCGATGGTGTCCACGACGGTGACTTTTCGCGACGGGACGTGGGCCAGCTCACCTGCGGCGGTGATCACGGCGAGCCCGTCGGCGCCCCGGGTGAGCACCACGGCGTCCACACCGGACTCGATCCACGTCTTCGCGGCGGCGACCGGGTCGGCGCCGTCGGTGAGCCACGCGGCGTCGTCGTCGGAGATCTTCAGCAGCCGGACGTCCGGCAGCCAGGACGCGAACCGGGCGCGGTAGGCGGCCGGGTCGGTGATGAGGGCCTCGCGGATGTTGGGGTCGAGGACGGTCAGCACGCCACGAGCGGCTTCGCGGCGAAGCATCGTCTCGTACGCCGAGGCGCCGGGCTCGAGGACCATGCCGAGGGTGCCGAGTGAGAGCGCGGTCACCTTTTCGGGCAGCGGCCCGGGGTCGGCGACGAGCCGGTCGGCGGTGCCCTCGACGTAGAACGAGTAGCGCGCGGCGCCCTTCGCGTCCAGCGCCACGACGGCGAGGGTCGTCGGCTCGTCACCCCGTTGCAGCAGCGAGGTGTCGACGGCGGAGGCGTGCAGGCGCTCGATCATCGCGTCGCCGAAGCGATCGGTGGACACGCGCGAGAGGAACGCCGCCGGCACGCCGAGCCGGCCGGCGGCCAGCGCGACGTTGTACGGCCCGCCGCCGAGCCGCGGCAGCAGCGCGCGCAGTCCACCGTCCACAGTGGAATCCAAGGGGTCGCCGGGAACCAGGTCGACCAGAGCTTCTCCGCCTACGACGATCACGCGGGGAAGTTTAATTCACCGCAGGGTGACAATTCCTGTCCGCTATTTGTTCAGGCCGCCGAGGAGCAGTTCGCCCAAAGCGGTGAACGCCTCGGCGTCGGACACGTCCGTCCGCCGGCCGAGCACCCCGGTCTGGATGCCTTCGATGATCAGCCCGGTCATCTCGGCCACGAGCCGGGCGTGGACGTCCCGGAAGACGCCGTCGGCGACACCCCGGTCGATGAACTGCCGGAGCCGTGTGGCGGCGAACCGGCTGTTGAGCTGGTAGGCCTCGCGGGCCGGGCCGAACTCGGCGAGGTCCCGCATGAACGACGGCGACGCCCGGTTCAGGTGCTCGGCGACGCCCGCCAGGTACTCGCCGATGAGCTTGCGGGCGTCGTCGATCCCGGCGATGCGCTCCTCGATCCGCTCCGCGGCGCCCCGGAAGAACTGGGTGACGACCTTGACGGCGAGCTGCTCCTTGCTGGGCGCGAGCGCGTAGAGCGTCGACTTCGAGCAGCGCAGGCGGCCGGCCAGGTCGTCGAGAGTGAAGGCGGCGAAGCCCTCGGCGAGGAAGAGCGCCTCGAGGTCGGCGAGCAGGGCACGCTGACGGGCGGTCGGCCGTCGGCGGGGTTCGGGGCGCATCGGCTCACTATCTCCTACGTCTTCCGGCCAGCCCAGGCTCGTCATACTGTACTCTGAACAGACCCACAGTACTGTTTTCAGTACGGTTTTGGAGGACACCGATGCCCGCCGAACGACTGCTGCCATCCTCGGAAGCCGAGGAACTGGTCGCGCTGACCAGGGAAATCGCGCGCGACGAGCTGGCCCCGCGGGCGGCGGCGGCCGAGGAGGCCGAGCAGTTCCCCCGCGAGCAGTTCCGCCTGCTCGGCAAGTCCGGGCTGCTGGGCCTGCCGTACTCGGAGCGCTGGGGCGGCGGCGACCTGCCGTACGAGGTCTACCTGCAGGTCCTGGAGGAGATCGCGGCGGCGTGGATGACGGTCGGTGTCGGGCTGTCGGTGCACACGATGTCCTGCTACGCGCTGGCGGAGTACGGCACCGACGAGCAGCGCGACCGCTGGCTGCCGGAAATGCTCGAAGGCTCGCTCCTGGGCGCGTATGCGCTGTCGGAGACACAGGCGGGCTCGGACGCGGCGGCGCTCACGACGCGCGCGCGTCTCGACGGCTCGGACTACGTCGTGAAGGGCACGAAGGCGTGGATCACGCACGCGGGAGTGGCGGACTTCTACACGACGATGGTCCGCACGGGCGCTTCGGAGATCTCGTGTCTGCTGGTTCCTAGTGAGACTCCGGGCCTCTCGGCGGCGCCGCGGGAGCGGAAGATGGGCCTCACGGGCTCCCCGACGGCCCAGATGATCTTCGACGACGCTCGCGTACCCGCTTCACGCCTCCTCGGCGCCCCGGGCGACGGGCTGCGGATCGCACTGTCGTCGTTGAGCTCGGGCCGGTTGGGCATCGCGGCGTGCGCGGTGGGCCTGGCGCAGGCGGCGCTGGACGAAGCGGTGGCGTACGCGAAGGGCCGTTCGCAGTTCGGCCGCCCGATCATCGAATTCCAGGGGATCGAGTTCATGCTGGCGGACATGGCGGCGACGGTCGAGGCGTCCCGCGCGCTGTACCTGGACGCGGCCCGGCGGCGTGACCGCGGAATGCCGTTCAAGCGGCAGGCGTCGATCGCGAAGCTGGTGGCGACGGACGGCGCGATGAAGGTGACGACGGACGCGGTCCAGGTCCTCGGCGGCGCCGGGTACACGCGGGACTTCCCGGTGGAGCGGTACATGCGGGAGGCGAAGGTGCCGCAGATCTTCGAAGGCACGAACCAGATCCAGCGGGTCGTCATCGCCCGGGAGCTGAAGAACGCCTGACCCCGGCGTGCCGGAATCCGGATCCGGCGTGATCAGGACCGGAACTGGCGTGATTGGAGCCGGAACTCGCGAGTTCCGGCTCCAATCACGCGAGTTCCGGCTTCGATCACGCGAGTTCCGGGTTTCCGGCCTGACTTGCCCGTGATACAGACGGACGGCACGCCGGAACCGCCCGGTAACCGGCGTGCCGTCCGAAACTCAGCGCGCCTCGCGGTACCGCCGGTCCTTCGACACGCCCTCGCCCAGCGACTCGTCGAAGTGGTACACCTCGTCACCGCGGACGAAGACGCGCAACGCGCGGTTCATCACGTCCAGCGGGTCGCCCGACCACAGCACCACGTCGGCGTCCAGACCCGGCGAAAGAGACCCGATCTGCCCGTCCAGCCCCAGCATCGACGCCGGGTTGACGGTCAGCGACCGCAGCGCCGTCGCCGGGTCGAGGCCGTCCTTCACCGCCAGGGCCGCCTGGTACACCAGGAAGTTGATCGGGATCACCGGGTGGTCCGTCGTGATCGCGATCTTCACCCCCGCGCGGGCCAGGATGCCCGCCGAACGCAGCGTCCGGTTGCGCACCTCCACCTTGGACTTCGTGGTGAACAGCGGACCCAGGATCACCGGGACGTTCCGCGCAGCCAGCAGGTCCGCGATCAGGTGGCCCTCGGTGCCGTGGTTGATCACCAGCTTGTAGCCGAACTCGTCGGCCAGGCGCAGCGCCGTCACGATGTCGTCCGCGCGGTGGACGTGCTGGTCCCAGTACAGCTCGCCGTCGAGGACCTTCGACAGCGTCTCCAGCGTCAGGTCGACCTCGTGCGGCTTGCCCTCGGACTCCGCGTGCGCGCGCTTCGCCTGGTAGTTGCGGGCCTTGGTGAACGCCTCCCGCAGGATCGCCGCGACCCCCAGCCGCGTCGACGGCGTCTGCTTCTTGTCCCCGTACACGCGCTTCGGGTTCTCGCCGAGCGCGCTCTTCACGCTGACGTGCTCCGCGAACGTCATGTCGAGGATGCTGCGGCCCCAGGTCTTGACGCCGATCGTCTGGCCGCCGATCGGGTTGCCGGACCCGGGCTTGATGACGACGCTCGTCACGCCGCCCGCCAGCGCGTCGTCGAAGCCGGACTCGTACGGGTCGATGCCGTCGACGGCGCGGAAGCGGGCGCCGTTCGGGTCGGTCATCTCGTTGGTGTCGTTGCCCGCCCAGCCTTCGCCCTCCTCGTGGACGCCCAGGTGGGCGTGGGCGTCGATGAAGCCGGGCAGCACCCAGGTGCCGGCCGCGTCGACCAGTTCGGCGTCCTCCGGGATGTCGACGTCGGCCTCGGTACCGACCGCGACGATCCTGCCGCCGTCGATCAGGACCGTGCCGCCTTCGATGGGATCACCGTCGATGGGGACGACATAGCCCCCGACAATTGCCTTCGCCATAGTTCGCCACGCTAACGAACTGGCCCGGACGGGTGAACACGGGCCTTCTCCAAGTGCACCAGTTCGTAGTCGAGTTCCGGGGTCCGGTGCGTCTCGCGGTAGCCGTGCTTCGCGTAGAGACGCAGCGGTCCCACGCTCTTCGAGCCCGTGAACAGCCGGAAGACCGTCACCGGCGGCGGGGCCGCCGCCTCCGCGACCCGCAGCAGCTCGCCGCCGAAACCGCGGCCCTGCCGGTCCGGCGCGACGACCAGCCTGCCGATCACCCCGACGTGCCCGGTCACCGCCAGCCGCACCGACGCCACCAGCCTGCCGTTCTCCCGGAAGCCCCAGGACAGGCACGACGCCAGCGCCACCCGCGTCTCCTCGAGCGTTTCCAGCAGCGGCGGCAGGTCGAAGTCGGCGTACGCGCGCGCTTCGGTGACGTACGCGGCGCGTTGCAGCGTCAGCGCTTCGCCCGCGTCAGCGACGCTCAGGCGAAGCGGCTTCACGGGACCCGGATGCCCCAGCTGCCCGACCACGACGCCGACGGCTCGAGCTGGATCAGGTCCGTGCCGGTGTTGAGCGCGTCGGCGGGACAGGTCATCGGCTCGATCGCGACGGCCCGGCCGCGGCCGACGAGGTCGTCCGGGGTGAAGACCTGCGCCCAGCGGAAGTCGGGGCCGGTCCAGACCAGCAGCTGCTGGTCTTCGCTGCCCAGGACGATGTGGTGTGAGCCGTCGTCGGCCGCCGCGAGGCCACCGAACGCCGTGTCCAGGTCCACGCCCGCCAGCAGCCGGCCCGCACGGAAGTCGTACTCCGTCCCCTCGACGTCCTGCTCCGGCGCATAGGGCATCTGCTCGTCGGGCCGGGACGGCCGGACGCGGCTCGCGGGCAGCGTGAGCGTCAGCTCGTCGGTCGGGACGTCGCCGATCCGGAAGTACGGGTGCGTGCCGACGCCGACGCCGATCGGCTGCTCGCCCTCGTTGCGGATCTCGTGGGTGACAGTCAGTTCGCGCGGCGCGAGCTCGTAGGTGACGGTCGCGCGCAGCGGCACCGGCCAGCCGGGCTGCACCTCGACGTCGACGGCCAGGGTGATCGACGACTCGGCGTGCTCCAGCAGCTCCCACTCGAGGTGGCGCGTCAGGCCGTGGATGGCGTTGCCGCGCGCCTCCTCGGTGATCTCGAGCTGTTGCTGCTCCCCCTGGAACGTCCACTGGCCGCCCTTGGTGCGGTTCGGCCAGGGCAGCAGCACCTGGCCGGCGCCCTTCGGGGGCTTGGCGTCTTCGGGGAACTCCTCGACGAACGGCACTCCGCCGACTTCGAACGCGCGCAGCCCGGCACCGATTTCGGTGACGACGGCGCGCGCATTGCCGCGGGTGATCTCGAACTGCTGACCGGTCGGGTTGCCCATGGCACGACCTTACCGAGACGCGAAATAACTAGACCGGTCGTCATAGTTTGCGCTACGGTCGAGTCATGGTTCGCCGCACCGACACGCGGCAGCGGATGCTCGACACCGCCGCCGACCTGTTCCAGACGCAGGGTTACCACGCCACCGGCCTCACCCAGCTGACGACGGCCGGGGGCGCGCCGAAGGGGTCGCTCTACTTCCATTTTCCCGGCGGCAAGGAGCAGCTCGCCGCCGAAGCCGTGCGGCTCTCGAGCGAGCGCACCGGCACCATGCTCGAAGCGATCCTTCGTGACGCCCCGGACGCCGCCACCGGGATCGACCGCGCCGTCGGCGCGCTCGCGAAGTTCCTGACGGAGTCCGACTTCCAGCGCGGCTGTCCACTCGCGACAGTGGCGCTCGACGCCGCCGCGGCGAGCGAACCGATCCGCGTGGCCTGCGCGGACGGATACGCCTCTTGGCACGGTGTCCTCGTCGAATACCTGGCCCGGCAAGGACTTACCGCCGAACGCGCCGAAGAGCTGGCCACCATCGTGCTGGCCTCGATCGAAGGCGGGCTGCTGCTGGCCCGCACCCGCCGCGACCTCGCTCCGCTGCGCGCCGTCGCCGCCCACCTGCACACCACCCTCGACCGGGAGTTCTCCTGATGCGTGTCCACCACCTGAACTGCGGCACCCTGCGACCACTCGGCGGCAGGCTGATCGACGGCAGGCCCGGGCTGTTCCGGCGCGCCACCATGGTCTGCCACTGCCTGCTGCTCGAGACCGACACGGGTCTCGTGCTCGTCGAAACCGGCATGGGCACGCCGGCCGCGGTCGACCGCGACGCCTGGCTCGGCGCCGGCTTCGTCCGCCAGTCCAACCCGATCGCCGATCCCAGCCAGACGGCGATCGCGCAGATCCGCGCGCTCGGCTTCGACCCGGCGGACGTCCGCGACATCGTGCTGACCCACCTCGACCTCGACCACGCCGGCGGGCTGATCGATTTCCCGTGGGCCCGGGTGCACGTCTACGCCGAAGAGCTGCGCGCGTTCACCGAGCCGCGGGACGACGCCGAACGCGGCCGCTACCGCCGGATCCAGTTCGCCCACGGTCCACAGTGGACGTCCTATGCGGACACCGGCGAGCCGTGGTTCGGCTTCGGCGCCGTCCGGCAGCTCGACGGCCTGCCGCCGGAGATCCTGCTGGTCCCGCTCTCCGGGCACACGCGCGGGCACGCCGGGGTCGCCGTCGACACCGGCAGCGGGTGGCTGCTCAACGCCGGTGACTCCTACTTCTTCCACGGGCAGGCCGACCCGGACGCGCCGCGGTGCCCGCCGGGCCTCAAGTGGTTCGAGGGGCGCATGGAGACGGTGAAGGGTGCCCGGCTGGACAACCACCGCCGGCTGCGCCAGCTTGTTCAGGAGCACGGCGACGAGGTCACCGTCTTCGCCGCGCACGACGAGACCGAATTCCTCCGGCTGAGCACCAGGAGCAGCGTATGAAGGTGCACCACCTGAACTGCGGCACGATGCGGCCGGCCGGCGGCAAGCTGCTCGACGGCGAGCCCGGCCTGCTGCGGCGGGCGGAGCTGGTCGCCCACTGCCTGCTGATCGAAACCGGCGACAGCCTGGTGCTGGTCGACACCGGGTTCGGCACGCAGGGCGTGGCCCGGCCCGGCGAGTGGCTCGGCCGCGCGTTCCAGGCGCTGGTCGGCGCGAAGCCCCAGGCCGCCGAGACCGCCGTCGCGCAGATCCGCGCGCTCGGCCTCGACCCGGCCGACGTCCGGCACGTCGTGGCGACGCACCTCGACGTCGACCACGCGGGCGGCCTGGCCGACTTCCCGAACGCCGTCGTGCACGTCCGGACCGAGGAGCACCGGGCCGCGACGGCACCGGCGAACGCGGCCGAGAAGAACCGCTACCGGGCAGCGCAGTTCGCGCACCGCCCGCTGTGGAGCACCTACGACGAGACGGGCGAGCCGTGGTTCGGCTTCGAGGCGGTCCGCTCGCTCAAGGGCCTGCCGGAGGAGATCCTGCTGGTCCCGCTCACCGGCCACACGCGCGGCCACACCGGCGTCGCGGTCGACACCGGCGACGGCTGGCTCCTGCACGCCGGTGACGCCTACTTCTTCCACGGCCAGCTGGACCCGGTCGCCCCGCACTGCCCGCCAGGCATGACGGCGTTCCAGAACCTCGTCCAGACGGTGCGCCGGGCGAGGCTGGCGAACCTGGCCCGGTTGCACGAGCTGGCGCGGGACCACCAGGACGACGTCACGGTGTTTTCGGCGCACAGCCCGGTGGAACTGGCCGCACTTCGCCGCCGATCTCCCGGAACCGAATGATCTTCCGCCGCATCTGAGCCTCCGACGACTGGAGGTTCAGCAGCTCGTCGGCTGGGCGTGATCAGCGCGCCGCGAGCGCCTGCTTGACCAGCGGGGTCATCTGTTCCACCGTCATCTTCGCCGGGCCGGTGTAGTTGATCAGGACCGGCGTGCCCGACACCAGCTCGGCCGAGGCGAGCGTGGCCGTCTTCTGCGCGTCGACGTAGTAGACGGCGCCGTCCGGGAAGCCGGCGACGTCCTGCGCGCCCGCCTTCGCCTTCTTGATCGACGCGACCATCTCGGCGGGCTTGCCCTGGCGGCCCTCGTAGCGGGTCACCGCGAGGGCGCCGGCGGCCTTGCCGTTCAGCTGGTACTCGCAGCTGCGCGCCTTGCCGCCGTTGGCCGTGCTGTCCTCGGCCGGCCCCGGCACCGCCTTGAGGCCCGGCACCGAAATCGCCTTCGACACGGCCTCGGCGGGCAGCATCACGCACGGGTCCAGCGAAGCCGCGGCGGCCTTCGAGCTGGGTGCGGGCTTCGGGGCGGCGGACGACGATGGCGCCGGCTTTTCCCCCGAAGAGCAGGCAGTCAAGGCGGCGAAAGCGACAAAAGCGACGACCAAGGTACGCATGGCCGCACCCTAACCCGAACGGCCTACGTCGTCGGGGCCCGGTACCGCCAGAACGCCGGGAGCAGGAACATCGCCGCGCAGACCAGCACGATCACGAGCAGACCCCCGACGCTCGCGGCGGCGGCCGTGCCGAACGCGGCGGCGCCCCAGCCGTGGGTGAGGTCGGCGATCCGGGGACCGCCGGCGACGACCACCGTGAACACGCCTTGGAGCCGGCCGCGCATCTCGTCGGTGGTCGCGACCTGCAGGATCGCCATCCGGTAGACGGCGCTGATCATGTCCGCGGCACCGGCCAGCGCCATGAAGACGACGGCGAGCCACAGCGAGTGCGCCAGCCCGAACGCGGCCACCGCGGCGCCCCACGCGCAGACCGCCACGACGACGGCGACACCCTGGCGGTGAATGCGCGTCAGCCAGCCGGAGAAGAGCCCGATCAGCATCGCCCCGGCGGGCAGGGCGGCGTAGAGCCAGCCGAGCGCGGGACCGCCGCCGGGCGGGTCGCCGAAGGTCCGCTCGGCCATCTCGGGGATCAGCGCGCGCGGCATCCCGAAGACCATGGCGATGATGTCGGCGACGAAGGAGGCGAGCAGGATCTTCTGCCCGGCGAGGTACTTGAAGCCGTCGACGACGTCGCGGACACCGGCGCGGCGCGACGGGCCGTTCAGCGGCGGGATCGACGGCAGCCGCCAGACCGCGAAGAGCGTGATCGTAAGGGCGACGACGTCGATGAGGTAGAGGGTGGAGAGGCCGAGGACGGGGATCAAAGCGCCGCCGAGCAGCGGCCCGAAGACGGCACCGAAGGTGGCCATGGTGGTGCTGAGGGCGTTCGCGGACGGCAGCAGTTCGGCGGGCACGAGCCGCGCGACGACGGCGCCGCGGGTGGGCATGTTGATCGCGAAGAACGCCTGGTTGACGGCGAGCAGGCCGAGAACGAGCCACACCGAGCCGAAGTGCGCGAAGGCCTGCAGCCACAGCAGGGCGGAGGTGATCGCGACACCGACGTTGGTGACGAAGAGCAGCTTCCGCCGATCGACGGCATCGGCGACAGCGCCACCCCAGAGCCCGAAGATCAGCAGCGGGACGAGCGCGACGAGCCCGGTGAGGCCGACGTAGGCAGAGGACCCGGTGAGGTCGAAGACCTGCTTGGGAACGGCGACGGCGGTCAGCTGGGTACCGACGGCGGTGACCACAGTGGACAGCCAGAGCCGCCGGAAGGCGGGGATCTTGAGTGGCCGGGTGTCGACGATGATGCGGCCGAGGAGTTTGCGAACGCCCGAGCGGGGCGGCAAGGTCCCCGGTTCACCAGTCACGACATATCAGCTTAGCGGGGCTAACTATCACGGCGCAGGTGATTTACCTCGCCCCGCGTGGCGGCCGCTGCGATGTCATGAACGACTCGTTCATGACATCGGACGACAGGAAAGAGTCGTTCATGTCGTCGAGCGAGCCGCCCGGCCCGACCGCGCCCCACCCAGACCCCTCTCCGCAACCCGATACGAAGCCAGAACACGGACGGTAATGCCGGGTCAAGGCACGCTTTCCCGCCTTGACGCGGCATTACCGTCCGTAGTCACAATCCGGCTTCGGGGTGGTGGGTACGAAACCTCAGGGCGCGACCCGCTCGACGTGCCAGCCGTCATCGGTCCGGACGTACCGGAGCCGGTCGTGCATCCGGTCTTCCCGCCCCTGCCAGAACTCCACCAGGTCCGGCCGGACCCGCCAGCCGCCCCAGTGGGGCGGGGCCGGGATCTGCTCCACGTCCGCGAACCGGCGCTCGATTCCGTGCAGCGCGTTGTCCAACGCCCGCCGGCCGTCGACCACCCGCGACTGCGGCGAAGCCCACGCCCCGAGCTGCGAACCCCGGGGCCGCTGGGCCCAGTACTCCGCCGTCTGCTTGACGCCGACCTTCTCGACCTCGCCGCGGACGTGGACCTGGCGGTGGAGCGCGTACCAGGGGAACGTCACCGACGCGTACCTGGTCGCCGTCAGGTCGTGGCTCTTCGCCGACGTGTAGTTCGTGTAGAACACCACCCCTCGGTCGTCGAGGCCCTTGCACAGCACCGTGCGGGACGACGGGCGGCCTTCGGCGTCCGCCGTCGCCAGCACCATCGCGTTCGGCTCGGCGATTCCCGCGGCGACCGCCTGGTTCAGCCAGCCCTGCAGCTGATCGGTCCAGGTGGCCGCCAACGCGGATTCGTCGAACGCCGCGCCGTCGTAGGCGACGCGCATCCCGGGCAGGCGCACGACGGCGTCTTCCACCTGGTCCTTGATCTCCGGCATCATCGCCAAACCTCCACGCCCGGTCGGGGCATCAGTCGACTTCGGCTCTAGGGCACGTTAGGGCCTTCCGAGCTGCGGCGGAACCCACAGAACGGTGACACCCGCCACCCCGCCCCGTAACCGCCGGACAACAAGCCGTAACCCCCGCGTTACCCGCTGGACCAGGATCGATACAGGAAAGACCTACCTTCGGCCCGTTCCCCACCACCCCGGAGGCAGGCATGACCGAGATCCTGTCCAGCGCCGAAGAAGCCGAAGAAGGCGCCCAGCCGAAACGCCAGTACGCCCCGCTCGCGGCGAACGAGAACCGCGAGGACTACTCCCTGCGCTTCGCCGCCCACTCGTTCCGGAAATGGTCCCCGTTCGTGGTCGCGACGACGGCGCTGGGCGGCATCGCCTACCTCGCCGACTTCGCGATCGGCGCCAGCATCGTCCTCTCCTACGGCTTCACCTCGGGAGTGCTGGCGATCCTCGCCGCGGCCGTCGTCATCTTCGTGACCGGCGTGCCCATCGCGGCCGCCTGCGCGAAGTCCGGAGTGGACATGGACCTGCTGACCCGTGGAGCCGGCTTCGGCTACTTCGGGTCGACGCTGACGTCGCTCGTGTACGCGAGCTTCACCGTCATCTTCTTCTCGCTCGAAGGCTCGATCATGGGCCAGGCGTTCGAGCTCGCCCTCGGCATCCCGCTGCCGATCGGCTACCTGCTGGCGACGCTGATCGTGCTGCCCTTCGCGCTCTACGGCATGGGCGCGGTCGCGAAGATGCAGACCTGGACGCAGCCGCTGTGGCTCGCCGGCCTGGTGCTGCCGTTCGTCGTCGTGCTGGTCCGCGAGCCCGGCAAGTTCGCCGAGTTCGCGCACTTCGGCGGCACCGAGGGCACCGGCTCCGGGTTCTCCGCGATCGGGTTCGGCCTCGGCATGGGTGTCGCGCTGTCGCTGATCGGGCAGATCGGCGAGCAGGCCGACTACCTGCGGTTCATGCCCGAAAAAACCGCGGAGAACAAGCGGTCGTGGTGGGCCGCGGTGCTCGCCGCCGGACCCGGCTGGGTGATCCTCGGGGCCGCGAAGCAGATCGGCGGCGCGCTGCTGGCGTTCCTCGCGCTCGGCGTCGTCGGGAAGACGCACGCGCTCGAGCCGATCGCGCCGTACCTCGAAGCGGTGAAACCCGCCCTCGGGCCGGTGGCGCTGACGTTCGCCGCGCTGTTCGTCGTCGTCTCGCAGATCAAGATCAACACGACGAACGCCTACTCCGGCTCGCTGTCGTTCGCGAACTTCTTCTCCCGCGTGCTGCACAAGCACCCCGGCCGGGTCTGGTACGTGCTGGTCAACTGCGGGATCGCGCTCGCGCTGATGGAGTTCGGCGCGTTCGGCTTCCTGAACAAGATCCTCGGCTTCTACTCGAACGTCGCGATCGCGTGGATCGGCGCCGTCTGCGCCCACCTGGTGATCGTCAAGCCGCTGGGGCTCTCGCCGAGCTACATCGAGTTCAAGCGGGCCTACCTGCACAAGATCAACCCGGTCGGGTTCGGCTCGATGATGGTCGCGTCGGCGGTGTCGATCGCGGCCTACTTCGGCGCGTTCGGGCCGTTCCTGGCCGCGTTCAGCCCACTGCTCGCGCTGGTCATCGCCATCGTGCTGGTCCCGACACTCGCCGTCGTGACACGAGGGAAGTACTACCTGGCGCGGCCGAACACCGTCGCCGGTCCGGACGTCGACGTCGACCTGCAGGCGACGTACACCTGCTCGGTTTGCGGTGATCCGTACGAGCTGCCGGACGTCGCGGACTGCGCGAAGCAGGACGGCCCGATCTGCTCGCTGTGCTGCACGCTCGACAACACCTGCCACGACATGTGCCAGACGACCGGCCCGGTCGCGCTCGGCCTGCCGGCCGTCCGCACCACCTGATGTCCGTGAGAGCCCGTTCCCGGCAGCTGCCGGGAACGGGCTCTCACGTGAGCCGGCTTCCCCCCAACTCCCCCTCCCGGCTCGACTGTTCCACGCCGGAGGGTGCCCCGGGGTTGCCGGAGATTTCCAAGATTTTTCCGGGCCGCATGATGGCCGCCAGCATCAGCGCCCTCAGCTCCGCGCCGACGTCCTCGACCGGCAGCGGCGGTTCGTGCGCCTGCCACTCGCGCAGCAGCCCGGTGGCCGCGCCGACCAGGGCGATCGCGGTCAGCCGGTAGTCGCGGTCGGGCGCGGCGCCGTGCCGGGCCGCGCGCCGGGCCTCCGTCTCGATGAACGTCGCCCACCGGTCGACCCAGATCTGGTGCTGCTGCTCCAGATCCGCGCTGACGCCGACCGCCTCGACGTAGTTGAGCCTCGGCAGCCGGGGATCCACGGTGACCGTGTCGATGAAGACGTCGAGCAGCGTGGCGATCCGGGTCATGGCGTCGGCTTCCGCGACTTCGTCGAGCGCGGCGGTGACGTGGTCGAGCGCGAGGCTGTTGATCCGGTCGTGGAGGGTGCGCAGCATGTCCTCCTTACCGGAGAACTCCTCGTAGAAGTTCCGCGTCGACACCCCGGCGCGGGCGCACACCTCGGTGATCTTGGTGTGCCGGAAGCCGGCCGAGGTGAACAGCTCGAGCCCGGCCGTGAGCAGCCGCTCCCGGCGGTCCGCGCGACGTTGCTCGGGTGCGACGCCGCCGTACGTGCGAGCCACCGGTCGTCTCCTCCTTCTGAGGGATTGCCAGATCCTACTGGGGCTGGCTAGTTTGTGAAAACCTGCATTACCAAATCAGCCGGAGGCAATGATGCTTCGTCGGTTACTGGTCGCTGTCGCCCTTCTTTTTGTGACGGCCGCCCCCGCGGCACACGCGGATCCGGGCGTCCTCCTGGAGGCGCAGCCGACGACGGTGTTCGTCGGCCCGTTCCCCGCCCCGGTCAAGGCTTGGCACCTCGTCTACCGCTCGACGTCGGCGACCGGCGCGCCGAACGCCGTCTCCGGGACGCTGCTCGTGCCGCCGACGCCGTGGCTGCGCGGCGGCCCGCGTCCGCTGATCACGTATGCGGTGGGCACGCACGGCCTCGGTGACCAGTGCGCGCCGTCGAACCTCCTCGCCCACGGCATCGAGAACGAGAGCGCACTGCTGGCGCAGGCGTTGTCGCAGGGCTGGGCCGTCGTGGTCACCGACTACGAAGGCCTCGGCACGCCGGGAACGCACACCTACGCGGTCGGGCAGTCCGAAGGCCGGGCGGTGCTCGACGCGGCCCGCGCCGCGGCGCGGGTACCGGGGGCCGGGCTGTCCCCGTCGGGTCCGGTCGGGGTGTTCGGGTACTCGCAGGGCGGCCAGGCAGCGGCCTGGGCAGCCGAGCTGCAAGGCACGTACGCACCTTCGCTGAACGTCGTCGGCGTCGCGGCCGGCGGGGTCCCGGCGGACCTGAACGCGGTGTTCGCGGCCAACGACGGCGGCCCGGCGTTCGGCCTGGTCCTCGGCGCGGCAACCGGTTTCGCGGCCGCGTACCCCGACGTGCCGTTCGCGTCGATCCTGAACGACCGCGGCCGCGCGGCGGTGGTCCAGGTGTCGCAGGCGTGCACGATCGAGCTGGGCGCGGCGGCGCCGTTCGCGCACCTGCGGGACTTCGTGACGGTGCCGGACCCGATCCACGAGCCGCACTGGCAGGCCCGGCTGGCGGAGAACTACCTGGGCACGGTGAAGCCGAAGGCACCGGTCTACCTGTACCACGGAACCCTCGACGAGCTGATTCCCTTCAGCGTCGGCACGGCGTTGCGGGACCGCTGGCAGGCACGGGGCGCGGCGGTCACCTGGCAGGAGTTCCCGCTGCTGGAACACATCGGCGGAGTGTCGATCGGCGGCCCGGCCGCGATGACCTGGCTGGCCACGAAGTTCTGAGGTCCGTGAATGGCACATTGAGAGACATAGAGTCCCTCAATGTGCCATTCACGGACTTGGACGGGCGGAACTGTCGGCGCCCTCCGGTAGCGTGGAAAACGGGGGCTGCTCAGAGCGGCGCCAGGGCGGTGACCGCGTCCGGGGCCAGCGAGGTTGTCAGCGTGCCGCCGCCGGCGAGGGGGCTGCGGGACCACCACTCGCCCGAGGCCGCCGGGAGTTCCGGGCCGCCGACCACCAGGTCCGTCGCCAGCACCCGGCGGCCCGCCAGCCCCGCCAGGCTCGCGTCCAGCGCGGAGCCGATCGACAGCGTCTGCCGCAGCACCGGCACCGAACCCCGCGTGACCTGCTGGGTGGACGACATCATCCCGGGGCTCTCCCCGGCCCGCCCCAGCACCAGCACCTCCCGCGTGTGCAGGTACGCGTCGGACGCCAGCGCGCCCCGGAACACGGCGGTGTGCCGCGCCCGCGCGGTGATCACGGTCGGCTCCGGCAGGTATTCCAGCGAGCCGCCCTCCTCCACCACGACGTCCACTGTGGACAACGAACCTTCGCCGTGGAGGCCGGGCAGCGCCAGGGTCGCCGCGACGCCGGAAATCCGCAGCGACGCCCCCGGGCCGACCCGCACCGTGAGCAACAGGTCGTCGCCACCCAGCGGGGACGTCGCCGAGTTGACCAGGTGCACCACCGCCTCCGGACCGAAGCGCCGGCGCGGGAACAACGTCAGCGGCGCCATCGACCGCAGCTCCCGCAACACCGTGCGCGTGCCGTCGAAACACGCGGTCAGCCGAGCATGGGCCTTCACAGCAGCGAACGCACCCAGTCCGCGACCGCCGGCGCGTCCGGAGTGTCCACAAGGGACTGTGTGATGACCGGCAGCGGGCCGCGCATCCGGTGCGCGTCCGACGTCATCACGGTCATGTCCGCGCCGACCAGGTGCGCGATGTCGATCTTGTTGATCACCAGCAGATCCGCCGTCGTGACGCCGGGGCCACCCTTGCGCGGCACCTTGTCGCCACCCGCGACGTCGACGACGAAGATCTGGCTGTCGGCCAGGCCGCGGCTGAACACCGCGGTCAGGTTGTCGCCGCCGCTTTCGATGATCACCAGGTCCAGGCCGGGGAACTTCTCCTCCAGCCGCTCGACGGCGTCGAGGTTCGCGGTGATGTCGTCGCGGATCGCGGTGTGCGGGCACGCGCCCGTCTGCACCGCCTCGATCCGGGCCGGGTCGAGGACGCCGGCCCGGCGCAGGAAGTCCGCGTCCTCGGTCGTGTAGATGTCGTTCGTGACGACGGCGAGCTGGATCTCGTCGCCCAAAGCGCGGCACAGCGCCGCGGTCAGCGCCGTCTTGCCGGAGCCGACCGGGCCGCCGATGCCGATCCGGTACGCCCGGCCCGTGGTGGGCGCCGCGTCGTAGTGGTCCGGGTCGGCGGCCGTCGGGTCGAAGTTGACCTCGTGGAAGTGACCGTGGCCGTGGCCTTCAGCTGGCAAAGAGACGCACCTCTTCCTGGTGATGCCGGGCGTGCGCCTCGGCGAACAGATCCAACGCGGGCGACCCGGGCGACGGCAGCGACGCCGGGTCGTCCCCGGCCACGGCCGCCGCCTCCGCGCAAACCGCGTGCAGGTCGAGCCGCGCCACGACGGCGTTGACGGCGAAGGGGTCCAGCCCCAGCAGCCGCACGGCCGCACTCGCCGGGCCGCTCACGGACAGATAGGCGACCGCCATTGCCGCGTCGTGCGGCGAGCCGCCCGCGACGCCGACCAAAGCGCCCAGCACGACGGGGTGGTGCGGCCGCGGAGTTTCCGCCACCAACGCGGTGAGCACCGGCGACGGCCAGGCGATCCGTCCCGCGCGCGCGGTTCCCCGGCCCTGCGCCCGCGACGCTTCCCGCTGCGCGAGCGACGGCGTCCGCGCGTCCAGCTCGGCATCCAGCAGTGACCAGTGTCCACCCGGGACAGAACGCGCGGCCGCATGGGCGGAAGCGGCGGCGAAAACCGCCGCCAGGAAACCCGCCGTCCGCAACCGTCCGGAAAGGAATCCCGGGAGATCGCGCACGGCCGTCACCAGCTTGCGCGAGACGACCTCTTCCAACCCGCCACTGTGGACGTGCCCACCGCCGGGGAAGCGGGAGTCCGCGAGGATCAGTGCCGAAAGGTCCATCAGACAGTGTCCATCAAAAGAGAAAGTACCTTTGCGCCATCGGCAGTTCCGCCACCGGCTGCGGTTCGATCAGCTCGCCGTCGACGTGCACCGCGAAGCTGTCCGGCTCGACGCGCACGTCCGGCGTGGCGTCGTTGAGCACCATGTCCGCCTTGGTCCGCGCGCGCATGTTCGCCACCGCGACGAGAGGCCGCGTGATGCCGAACTTCTCGCGCAACCCGCTGTCCAGGGCCTCCGGGGCGACGAAGTGCAGGCTCAGCGCGGCACCGATGTTCGCGCCGAACATCGGCCGGGCCATGACCGGCTGCGGCGTTGGGATGGACGCGTTCGCGTCGCCCATCGCCGCCCAGACCGGCATGCCGGCCTTGAGCACGACGTGCGGGCGGACGCCGAAGAACTTCGGCTCCCACAGCACCAGGTCGGCGAGCTTACCGATCTCGACCGACCCGATTTCGGACTCCATCCCGTGCGCGATGGCCGGGTTGATCGTGTATTTGGCGACATAGCGACGCGCGCGCAGGTTGTCGGCGTCACCGTCGCCGGGCAGCGCGCCGCGGCGGCGTTTCATCACGTGCGCGGTCTGCCACGTCCGGATGATCACCTCGCCGATCCGGCCCATCGCCTGCGAGTCGGAGCTCATCATCGAGATCGCGCCCATGTCGTGCAGCACGTCCTCGGCCGCGATCGTGGTCGGCCGGATCCGGCTCTCGGCGAAGGCGAGGTCCTCGGGCACCGACGGGTTGAGGTGGTGGCAGACCATCAGCATGTCGAGGTGCTCGTCGAGCGTGTTCACGGTGTGCGGCCGGGTCGGGTTGGTCGACGACGGCAGGACGTTGGCCAGCGAGACGACGCGGATGATGTCCGGTGCGTGGCCGCCGCCGGCCCCTTCGGTGTGGTAGGCGTTGATCGAGCGGCCGGCGATGGCATCCACAGTGGACTCGAGGAAGCCTGCCTCGTTGAGCGTGTCGGTGTGGATCCCGACCTGGACACCGGATTCGTCGGCCACCGTGAGGCAGGCATCGATCGCCGCCGGGGTGGTGCCCCAGTCCTCGTGCAGCTTGAACCCTCCGGCGCCCGCGGCGAGCTGCTCCCGCAACGCCTCGAGCCGGACGGTGTTCCCCTTGCCCAGCAACAGGATGTTCACCGGATAACCGTCCATGGCGGCCAGCATCCGGCCCAGGTGCCATGCGCCGGGGGTGACCGTGGTGGCCTTGGTGCCGTCGTTCGGCCCGGTGCCACCGCCGACCATCGTGGTCACCCCGGCGGCCAGCGCGGTGTCGACGAGCTGCGGGCAGATGAAGTGGACGTGGCAGTCGATGCCGCCCGCGGTGAGGATCTTGCCGTTGCCGGACAGCACCTCGGTGGACGGCCCGATGACCAGCGCGGGATCGACGCCGTCCATCGTGTCGGGGTTGCCCGCCTTGCCGATGCCGACGATCCGGCCGTCGCGCACGCCGACGTCGGCCTTCACTATTCCCCAGTGGTCGAGGATCACCGCGCCGGTGATGATCAGGTCCGGCGTGCCCTCGGCCCGGGTCGCCGTGCCCTGGCCCATGGACTCGCGGATGACCTTGCCGCCGCCGAAGAGCACCTCGTCGCCGGAGCCGCCGGGACCCATCGAACGGTCCTCGGTGACCTCGATCAGCAAGTCGGTGTCGGCGAGCCGGATCCGGTCGCCGGTGGTCGGGCCGAACAGCTCGGCGTAGCGCTCGCGGTCGATCTGGGGCATTTTCAGAACTCTCCCGCGAACTCGGAGCGCAATCCCGGCACCCGGCGGGCACCGGCCAACGGAACGAGATCGACTTCGCGTTCGACGCCCGGCTCGAACCGCACCGACGTCCCGGCCGGGACGTCGAGCCGGTGGCCGCGGGCGGCGTCGCGGTCGAACTCGAGGCCGGGGTTGACCGCGGCGAAGTGGTAGTGCGAGCCGACCTGCACCGGCCGGTCGCCGAGGTTGCGGACCAGCAGCCGGACGCGCGCGCGGCCGGGGTTCAGCTCCACCGGCTCGTCGCCGGGAATGATCTCACCTGGATGCATTCGGCAACCCCCTTCACACGATCGGGTCGTGCACGGTGACGAGTTTCGTGCCGTCCGGGAACGTGGCTTCGACCTGCACGGAGTCGACCATTTCCGGCACCCCGTCGAGGACCTGCGCCCGGGACAGCACGGTCCGGCCGCTCGCGACCAGCTCGCTGACCGTGCGCCCGTCGCGGGCGCCTTCGAGCACGTGGTCGGTGATCAGCGCGACCGCCTCCGGGTAGTTGAGCCGGACGCCGCGGTCCAGCCGCTTCCGCGCGACGTCGGCCGCCACGTGGATGAGCAGCTTGTCGCGCTCCTGCGGGCTGAGGTGCATGCGCTAGGTCTATCACCCGGGCCAAGGCCCCGCCTGGTTCGGAAACATACCTTTAACCTGGGTTTCGTCACACTGTGTGGTGAAAATTCTCCTGTCGGACGGCTTCGGTGACTGAATCGTTCTCGTAATCGTGACCGAAACCACCGCTTCTTTCGATTGCCCCCCGGCCATCGAGGGAGCAAGGTCTATCCATCCGTGCGATGGTGCGCGCTTTCCGTGCGCTATTCCGTCCGCGAGCACCACCACCTAGACGGGGAAAAAGCGCACCGAAAGGTTCCGCGAAACAGTGACTACCTCCACGATCAGCAAGCCACAGCCGTCCGGCCAACCCGACGACGGCTTCCGACCGGGTCTGGAGGGCGTCGTCGCCTTCCACACCGAGATCGCCGAACCCGACCGGGACGGCGGTGCACTGCGCTACCGCGGCGTCGACATCGAGGACCTCGCCGGCAAGGTGACCTTCGGTGACGTATGGGGCCTCCTCGTGGACGGCCGGTTCGGTCACGGCCTCCCGCCCGCCGAGCCGTTCCCGCTGCCGGTGCACACCGGCGACGTCCGGGTGGACGTCCAGGCCGCGCTGGCCATGCTCGCGCCGATCTGGGGCTACCGCCCGCTGCTCGACATCACCGACGAGGAGGCCCGCGAACAGCTGGCCCGCGCCTCGGTGATGGCGCTGTCCTACGTCGCGCAGTCGGCTCGCGGCATCGGCCAGCCCGCCGTCCCGCAGACCCGCGTCGACGAGGCCCACTCGATCACCGAGCGGTTCCTGATCCGCTGGCGCGGCGAGCCGGACCCCGCGCACGTCCGGGCGCTGGACGCGTACTGGGTGTCGGCCGCCGAGCACGGCCTCAACGCGTCGACCTTCACCGCCCGCGTCATCGCGTCCACCGGCGCCGACGTCGCGGCGGCCATGTCCGGCGCCATCGGCGCGATGTCGGGCCCGCTGCACGGCGGCGCCCCGGCGCGCGTGCTGCCGATGATCGAAGAGGTCGAGCGCACCGGCGACCCGGCGGGCCTGGTCAAGGGCATCCTCGACCGCAAGGAACGCCTGATGGGCTTCGGCCACCGCGTCTACCGCGCCGAGGACCCGCGGGCGCGCGTGCTGCGCCGGACCTGCAAGGAACTGGGCGCGACCCGCTACGAAGCGGCCGCCGCGCTGGAGCAGGCGGCGCTGAAGGAGCTGCGCGAGCGGCGTCCGGATCACCCGATCGAGACCAACGTCGAGTTCTGGGCCGCGGTCATCCTGGACTTCGCGCAGGTGCCGCCGCACATGATGCCCGCGATGTTCAGCTCGGCCCGTACCGCCGGCTGGGCCGCGCACATCCTGGAGCAGAAGCGGACCGGACGCCTGGTGCGGCCGTCGGCCAAGTACATCGGCCCGGCACCGCGCTCCCCCGAGGACGTCGAGGGCTGGGAACTGGTCACCAAGCACTGACGCTGGAAGTCCGTGAATGGCACATTGAGGGACTTGAAGTCCCTCAATGTGCCATTCACGGCTTTGGGGCGAGGTCGTGGGCGGCCGTGGTGGCGAGCATCGCCGTGAGCTGGTCCACCAGCCACGTGTCCAGGGATTCGCGCGGGACCGTGCGCTCCTGGAGCCAGCTGAGGAGGGCGCCCTCGACGACTGCCGTCCAGCAGCGGAGGGTGAGTGAGAGCAGCGGGGAGGGATCGGTGACGCCGAGGGCGTCCAGGATCAGGGCCACCGCGCGGTTGCGGACCTTGTCGATCGCCGCGTCCGTCTCGGACGTCGCGATCACCGAACCGCTGCGCAGCAAGGCGATGTACCCCGCGCGGTAGTGGTCGGCGACGTCGATCAGGCCGCGGACGGCCGCGCGCAGCCGTACCTCCGGCGGTCCCTCCTCGAGGCCGGCGAGGCCGTCGATCAGCCCGTCGGTGACCGTGCGCAGGGCCTCGACCTGCAGCTCGCGCAGGCTCGAGAAGTACCGGTAGAACAACGGCCGCGACACGTCGGCGCGCGAGACGATGTCGTCCACGGTCACCAGCTCCGGCGCCCGCGAGCCGAACAGGTCGAGTGCGGCGCTGATCAGGTCGTCACGGCGCGCCTGCGGCGACATCCGCCGCGGCCGGCGATCGCTCACGACGGCCGGCCCGCCTGGCTTTCCACGCCGGTCTCGACGTACTCGATCAGCTCGGCGGCCGCGGCGGCCACCACAGCCGGCCGCGCCCTGGTCACCCAGTGCGTCCCGGCGATCCGGCGGATCCGCAGGTCCGGCACCCAGTGCGCGATCTCGGTCTGCAGCGGCGTCGTGACGTAGGCGTCCCCGGCCGGGGCCAGGACCTGCACCGGGATGTCGGCGGGACGCGGCTCGGGACGCGACAGCCGCGTAAACATGTTGGCCCGGTAGAGCTTCAGGCCGTGCAGGCCGTCGGACTTCTCCGGAGGCGCCGCGTCCGGTTCCCTACGCTGGATCTGCTTGCCCATCAGGCCGGTGCGCCACAGCAGGTCCGGGATGAACGGGATCTGGAACGCCAGGATGTACCACGAATGCAGGAACTGGCGCAGCGCGTTCTTGAGCCGCTTCGGCGTCGGACGGCGCAGCTGGGCACGGAACCACGCGCCGGCGTGGTCGAGGCTCGGCCCGGAGATCGACGTGTAGGACGCGATGCGGCCGCGCAGGCTGTCCCCGGTGACGGCGTGCCACGCCTGGATCGAACCCCAGTCGTGGGCGACCAGGTGCACCTTGCCGGTCGGCTGGACCGCGTCGACGACGGCTCGCAGGTCGTCGGCCAGCCGGTCCAGCCGGTAGGACGCGCGTCCCGGCGGCTTGTCCGACCGTCCCGCGCCGCGGACGTCGTAGGTGACGACGCGGTGTTTCGGGGCCAGCTCGGCGGCTACTCCGTCCCACATCGAGCTGTTGTCCGGATAGCCGTGCACGAGCACCACCGTGGGCCCGTCGGACCGGCCGTCGATGGTCACGGAGAGGCGGACACCGTCGCCGGCCGTTACCCACTGGTGAGACATTCTGTCATGTTAGACAAGTTGTCAACAGCGCGTTCACCCTCGCGGCGGTTCCGCGGACCCGGATGTTCGGATTTTTGCTTGTATGACAGCGTTTTCGTGGTTTCCCGTGGAACCACGCGCCGCTGTCCACCGTTCGGTGGACAGCCGGATTCAGCCGGCTGTTGGTCGGCTTCGCCGCCGCGGGCGACCACGCTGTATCCATGACCCCAGCAGTGAGCGTGCGCGGCCTGCGCAAGCAGTACCCCGGCCACCTCGCGGTGGCCGGGCTGGACCTGGACATCGCGCCGGGCGAGGTGTTCGCCCTGCTCGGCCCGAACGGCGCCGGGAAGACCACGACCGTCGAGATCCTCGAAGGCCACCGGCGGCGGACGGACGGCGAGATCACGGTACTCGGCGAGGACCCCGGTAAGGCCGGCCGCGCCTGGCGGGCCCGCCTCGGCATCGTCCTGCAGACGGCGACCGACGCCGCCGAGCTGAGCGTCGCCGAGACCGTCCGGCACTTCGCGAAGTACTACCCCGACCCGCGTGATCCCGACGAGGTGATCGAGAAGGTCGGGCTCACCGAGAAGGCCAAGGCGCGGGTGAAGTCGCTCTCCGGCGGGCAGCGCCGCCGCGTCGACGTCGCGCTCGGCATCATCGGCCGTCCCGAGCTGCTCTTCCTCGACGAGCCGACCACCGGCTTCGACCCCGAAGCACGCCGTCAGTTCTGGTCGCTGATCAGCGACCTCGCCGCCGAGGGCACCACCATCCTCCTGACCACCCACTACCTCGACGAGGCCGAGGCGCTCGCCGACCGCGTCGCGGTGATCGCGCGCGGCGAAATCGTCGCTCAGGACACCCCGCGGAACCTGGGTGGCCGCGCCGCCGCCGAGGCCACCGTGCGCTGGGTCGACGAACGCGGTGAGCGCGTCGAGCGCACCGCGTACCCGACCAAGCTCGTCACCGAACTGGCGGCGGGCGGGCGCGAGCTGACGAACCTCACCGTGACCAGGCCGAGCCTGGAGGACATCTACCTCGACCTGATCGGAGACAAAGCATGACAACCCTGACGCTGCCCGGCCCGCTCTCACTGGGCCTCGCCCGCGGCGGCACCGAACTGCGGCAGTTCTTCCGGCACAAGGAACAGGTGGTCTTCACCTTCTCCTTGCCCGCGGTGCTGATGATCCTGCTCGGATCCATCCTGGACGGTCCGACGAAGTTCGACGGCGTCACCTCCGGGCAGGTGCTGGCGGCCGGGATGATCGGCTCCGGCATCGTGTCGACGTCGTTCAACAGCATCGCGACCGGCGTCTCGGCCGACCGCGAAACCGGCGCGCTCAAGCGCCTGCGCGGCACGCCGATGCCGCCGGCGTCGTACTTCGTCGGCAAGATGGTGCTGGTCGCGGTGTCGAGCCTGGCCCAGACGGTGCTGATGGCCACGGTCGCCGTCCTGCTGTTCGGACTGAAACTGCCGTCCGACCCGGCGAAGTGGCTGACGCTGCTGTGGGTGTTCGCGCTCGGCATCGTCTCGTGCACCCTGCTCGGCATCGCGGTCAGCTCGCTCGCGAAGTCCGCCACCGGTGCGGTCGCCATCGTGCAGATGCTGTACCTGGTCCTGCAGTTCATCTCCGGCGTGTTCGTCTCGCCGATCACGAACCTGCCGAAAGTTATGGTGTACATCGCGTCGTTCTTCCCGCTGAAGTGGATCTGCCAGGGTTTCCGGTCGGTGTTCCTGCCGGACGGCGCCGTGAGGATGGAGATGGCCGGGGCATGGGAACTTCCGCGGGTGGCGCTGGTGCTCGGGATCTGGTGCGTGGCGGGGGCGGTACTGGCCCGGCTGACCTTCCGGTGGACCGACACGAAGTGAAGGACGCCTGGGACCGGTTCAACTGGCTCTGGGAGATCCTCTTCGCGGTGGCGTACCTGGCCACGACCCTGCTGGTGGTGCTGGACGAGGCCGATCCGGCGCGCACGGCGGTCGCGGTCGGGGCGCTGACCGCGCTGGCGCTGACCTACCTGCTGTGGGGCCGCCGGGTGGTACGCGACGACGGGCACCTGCGGCAGCGCTGGACCCTGGCGCTGATCGTCCTGGCGCTGGTCGCGATCGCGATGCTCGCCAACACCACGGCCAGCTTCATCCTGTTCATGGTCTGCCCGCTGATCTTCTCGACGCTGGAGTTCCGCCCGGCCGCGGTGCTGACCACGGTGGCGATCCTGCTGAGCCCCGCGTCGGCGATCGCCCACCAGGGCCTGCGCGGGCCGACGCTGCACATCCTGCTGCCGATGACCGCGATCCTCGTCGTCTTCGGCGTGCTGTCCGGGAAGTTCATCCTGCACGTCGTCGAGGAGAGCCGGGCGCGGGCGGACCTGATCACGCAGCTCGAGGCGAGCCAGGCGGAAGTCGCCCGGCTCTCCCGGGAGGCGGGCACCGCGGCCGAGCGCGAACGGCTCGCGCGGGAGATCCACGACACCCTCGCGCAGGGGTTCACCAGCATCGTCACGCTCGCCCAGGCCATCGAGTCCGAATTGGACACCGACCCGGCCGCGGCACGGCGGCACGTCGAACTGGCCGCGCGCACGGCGCGGGAGAACCTCGCCGAGGCACGCGCGATGGTCGCCGCGCTGGCTCCGGCGGACCTCGCGGCCGGCTCGCTGGTCGACGCCGTCCGCCGCCAGGCCGACCGGCTGGCCGACGAGACGGGCGTCCCCGTTCAGTACGAAGTGGACGGTGCACTCCCGTCGATCGGCATGGCGGGCGAAGTGGTCCTGCTACGGGGAGCGCAGGAAGCGCTGAACAACGTGCGGCGGCACGCGGGCGCGTCGGCGGTGTCAGTGCGTCTGTCCGTTGTGGACTGCGCGGTGCGGCTGTCGGTGCGGGACGACGGCGCCGGGTTCGACCCGGACCACGCCACCGGTTTCGGGCTGCGCGGGATGCGGTCACGGGCCGAGCAGGTCGGTGGCACACTGAGCGTCCGGAGTGGCCCCCGCGGCACCGAACTCACCCTGGAGGTGCCGGCTTGATCCGCGTCATGCTCGTCGACGACCACCCCGTCGTCCGCGAAGGACTTCGCGGCATGCTCGAGGCCGAAGCCGACCTGACGGTCGTCGGCGAAGCGGGCTCCGGCGACGAAGCCGTCGCGCTCGACCGGGTCGCCCTGCCGGACGTCGTGCTGATGGACCTGCGAATGCCCGGCCTCGACGGCGTCGGCGCCACCAAACGGATCCTGCGCGAACAGCCGGGACGCCGGATCGTCGTGCTCACGACGTACGAGACGGACGCCGACATCCTGCGCGCGGTGGAAGCCGGCGCGTCGGGCTACCTGCTGAAGGACGCGTCCCGCACGGAACTGGCGAACGCGATCCGCGCGGCGGCCCGCGGGGAGACGGTGCTCGCGCCGTCGGTGGCCGGGAAGCTGGTCAACCGGGTCCGCAACCCGGAACCGCAGCCGCTGTCGGCCCGCGAGGTGCAGGTGCTGCAGCTGGTCGCGAAGGGCGGCACCAACGCCGACATCGGCCGCGCCCTGCACATCAGTGAAGCCACGGTGAAAACCCACCTCCTGCGGGTCTTCGGCAAACTCGGCGTCTCGGACCGCACGGCCGCGGTGACCACGGCCATGGCCCGCAACCTCCTCACCTGACCCGTGATCCGAACGCCGACACGCGTGATTGGGCAGTCGACACGCGTGATTGGAGAGCCGACACGGCCGCAGCCGGGTCTCCCCGCCGTGTCGACCTCGCAATCACGCGTGCCGACCCTCTGATCACGCGAGTCGACCTTTCCCTCACGCTCTTCGGGACGGTGCGGGGGTGCGCGGCAGAATGCCTTCATGCTTGAGTCGACCGAACACGCCCTGTTCCGCCGGATCGCCCGCGAGCAGGCGGCCTGCCGGGTTCCGTCGCTGGTCGCCGCCGTCGTGCGGGACGGGGAGATCGTCTGGTCCGGTGGCCGCGGACGCGTCGGCGGCGAGACACCCGGTACCGACACCCAGTACCGGCTGGGTTCGATCACCAAGACCCTCGTCGCCACCGCCGTCATGCGGCTGCGCGACGAAGGCCGCCTCGACCTGAACGATCCCCTCGAAAAGCACGTCCCCGGCACGCCGTTCGGCAGCGCCACCGTCGCCCAGCTGCTGTCCCACACCTCCGGACTGACGGCCGAATCGCCCGGCCTGTGGTGGGAACGGACGCCCGGCGCCGACTGGGACGCGCTCGTGAGCAGCCTCGACGGGGGCACGACCAAACACCGGCCGGGCGCGAAGTTCCACTATTCGAACCTCGGCTACGGCGTGCTGGGCGAGCTGATCGCCCGCCACCGCGGCAAGAGCTGGCTCGCCGTGGTCGAGGCGGAGATCCTCGGCCCGCTCGGGATGTCCCGCACCACCCCGCACCCGGTGGGCGCGCACGCCGAGGGCTTCGCCGTGCACCCGTTCGCCGACGTCCTGCTCCCGGAGCCGAGCCCGGACGCGGGCGCGATGGCCCCGGCCGGGCAGCTGTGGTCCACGGTGAACGACCTCGGCCGCTGGACGGCGTTCCTCGGTGGGGCGACCGGCGGGGTGCTCGCGCCGTCGACCCTCGAAGAGATGCGGACCATGGTCACCGTCGACGACACCGACGTCTGGTCGATCGGGTTCGGCCTCGGCCTGATGCTCGTGCGCCACCAGGGACGGCGGCTGGCCGGGCACACCGGCTCGATGCCGGGGTTCCTCGCCGTCACGCTCGCCGATCCGGCCGCGGGGACCGGCGCGCTGGCGCTCGCCAACTCGACGTCCGGCGTCGGCATCACGCAGCTCTGCCTCGACCTCATCACCATGACCGACGAGCTCGAGCCGCGCGTGCCCGCCGAGTGGCTGCCGTCCCCGGTCGACCCCGGGCTGCTCGCGCTGACCGGGCTCTGGCACTGGGGTCCGACGCCGTACCACCTGCGCGTCCAGGGCGACGGGCTGCTCCTGCTGGCGCCGGCCGACGGCGCCGGGCGTGGTTCACGCTTCGCCGCGACCGGAGAGGACACCTACCGCGGCCTCGACGGCTACTACGCCGGCGAGACGCTCGAAGTGGGCCGGAACGCCGAGGGCGTCGCCACCCACCTCGACCTGGCGACCTTCATCTTCACCCGCACCCCGTACGACCCGGCCGCGCCGGTGCCGGGCGGCGTCGGGAGCTGGCGCTGACCAAGGGGGCCCCGCTCACACCCCCAGGGTGGTGAGCGGGGCCCTCAGGTCAGGGCGGCGGTGCCGGCCGCGCGGGCGACGGCGGCCGCGAACCGGTGGACGAGGTCTTGGCCCACGGTCGTCACGACGGCGAAGATACCGACGCCGCCGGCTCGGGCGTAACCGTTTTTTTACCCCCACGGCGGTGCGCCCCGATGAGCCCGACGGCGTAGCTGCTGCCCTCCGGAAGGCCGGTGACGAGGTACTCCGACGGCCAGCCGGCGAGCCAGAGGCGACGGCCGGCCAGCTCGGCGGCGATGTCGGCGGGCACCGCGGGCAGGTGGAGCCGGATCCGCACGTCCCCGGGCAGCACCGCCCAGCCGTTCACCGGTTCGCCGGGACGCACGTCGAACGCGGCGGCCGTGACCGGTGTCCAGGAGTCGCTGGCCAAGCAGCGCGCCGCGACGCCGAGGTCCGAGCGCCACCCGGCGATCGCCAGTACGGCCACCACGCCCACCACCGGCAGGACCCACGGCAGCCAGCCGCCGACGGCGACGATGACCGCCACCTCGGCACCGAGCGTGAAGACGGCGGTCGCCCACATCAAGGCGGTGGCGGTCCGGAACCGCCGCCGGAGAGCCGAGCGCGGCGTCACCGGCCGCTTCGGCAGGAGCCAGTACACGCCCGCTCCGGTGGCACCGAAGAAGATCGCGACGACCATGCCGGCGTTCCGGACGTCGTCGCCGTGGGGCGGGTGCACCACCAGCGCGGCCACGATCACGGCGTCCACGAGAAGCAAGCCCACGATGCCGGCCGCGCGCAGGACCCGGCGCCCGTTGCGCAGGTCACGCAGGTCGCCGGTGAGCCACCACGGCAGCCGCCGGACGAACACGAAGACGAGGGTGAGCGCCAGCGAGATCGGCGCCATGACGGTCGTCGTCGTGGTCCAGCCGCCGCTCGCGACCAGGTGCACGACGACGATCACGCCGAAGTTCCCCAGCAGCCACCAGCGCGGCCGCCACCGTTCGTCGGACATCGGTCCTCCCCTCCCGGCGCAGAACCTACCGACGGCCCGGCGCGGCGAAAAGCGGGTTTCCGTGTCGGCTATTCCACATTCCGGACAGGCCAGCACCACCTTCACCAGCCGCGTCCCGACCTGAGAGACTGGCCACATGACCGACGCTGAGTTGACCATCCCCGCCGACCTCAAGCCGGCCGACGGCCGCTTCGGCTGCGGCCCGTCGAAGGTCCGCGCCGAGCAGCTGAGTGCGCTGGCGGAGTCCGGCTCCACCTACCTCGGCACGTCGCACCGGCAGAAGCCGGTCAAGTCCCTCGTCGGGCGCGTCCGTGCCGGTCTGTCCGAGCTGTTCTCGCTGCCCGAGGGCTACGAGGTGATCCTCGGCAACGGCGGCACCACGGCGTTCTGGGACGCGGCCGCCTTCGGCCTGGTCCGCGAGCGCGCGCAGCACTTCACCTACGGCGAGTTCTCCTCGAAGTTCGCCACCGTGACCAAGGGCGCGCCGTTCCTGGCCGACCCGATCGTCGTCAAGGCCGAGCCGGGCAGCGCGCCCGAGATCGCCTACGAAGCCGGCGCCGACCTGGTCGGCTGGGCGCACAACGAGACGTCCACCGGCGTGGCCGTGCCGGTCCGCCGTCCTGAGGGCAGTGAAGGCGCCCTGGTCGCGATCGACGCCACCTCCGGCGCCGGCGGCCTCCCGGTCAAGGCCGAGGACTTCGACGTCTACTACTTCGCGCCGCAGAAGTCGTTCGCCGCCGACGGCGGCCTCTGGATCGCGCTGGCCTCCCCGGCCGCCGTCGAGCGCATCGGCGAGATCGGCGGGAGCGACCGCTGGATCCCCGAGTTCCTGTCGCTGACGACCGCGCTGGACAACTCCCGCAAGGACCAGACGTACAACACGCCGGCCGTGGCCACGCTGTTCCTGCTCGCCGAGCAGATCGAGTGGATGAACGGCCAGGGCGGCCTCGAGTGGACGACCTCGCGCACGAAGGACTCGTCGTCGCGGCTGTACGAGTGGGCCGAGAAGACGAGCTACACGACGCCGTTCGTGAAAGACCCGGACCTGCGCTCGCAGGTCGTCGGCACGGTCGACTTCAGCGACGAGGTGGACGCCGCCGCCGTCGCGAAGGTGTTGCGCGCCAACGGGATCGTCGACACCGAGCCGTACCGCAAGCTGGGCCGCAACCAGCTGCGCGTCGGCCTGTTCCCGGCCATCGACCCGGACGACATCACGAAGCTCACGCAGAGCATCGAGTACGTCGTCGAGCGCCTGGGCTGATCACAAGGCCGTGAATGGCACATTGAGGGACTCTACGTCCCTGAATGTGCCATTCACGGCTTTCAGGCGGGGTGCGGCGAAAGCGGCGAGGACCAGCAGGGCCAGGCCGAAGAGTTCGTAGGATTCGGTGGCCAGCCACCAGCCGGGCGACGGCGCCGGGCGCGGGGCGAACCACATCGGGCCCACGATGAACAGCGTCAGGCCCGCCACCACGACGGCGGCCGACCACCACGCCACGACGCGGTCCGCCCGCCACGCGCGGACGCCGTAGTACCCGGCGAGGACCAGGACCGGCACGCACCACGTCCAGTGGTGGGTCCACGAGATCGGCGACACCAGCAGGCCGCCGAGCGCGCACGCGGTGAGCGCGAGCACCGGCTCGGCCGCCCGCACGATGACCAGCACGACCACGGCCATCACGGCGAGCGCGGCCAGTACCCACACGATTTCCGGCAGGCCCGCGCGCACGACCAGCCCGTGCAGCGACTGGTTGCCGACGTAGTCGACGCCGCCGATCCGGCCGGCGTCGAACACCAGCTGCGTCCAGTAGGTGAACGACGCCGACGGCCGGACCAGCCACAGCAGCGCCCCGGCGGCGACGAACCCGGCCACCACTCGCGCGGCCGCCCGGAAGTCGCGACGCACCAGGAAGTACACGACGAAGACGGCCGGCGTCAGCTTGATCGCCGCGGCCACGCCGATCAGCAGGCCCTTCGTCTGCTTCCGCTCGCCGGGCAGCAGGACGTCGAGCACCACCAGCACCATCAGCAGCGCGTTGATCTGCCCGAAGCCCAGCGTCGAGCGCACCGGTTCCAGCAGGGCCCCGGCGAGCTGCGCGCCGATGGCGACGAGCGCGGCCACCGCCCGGCCGTGGACCTTCGCCGGGTCGGTCAGCGAACCGTTGAGCGTGGCGACGTAGAGGTAGGCGACGACGCCGGTCGCGACGATCGAGGCGATGCTGACCAGCTTCATCGTCACCGCGAACGGCAGCAGCGTGCCGGGCAGGAACACCGCGGCGGCGAACGGCGTGTACGTGAACGGCAGCAGGATCTGGTGCGTGGTCGGCACCCAGGCGTCGTACGGCGAGCCGTGTTCGGCCAGCGCCTTCGCGCCGCCCAGGTAGACCTCGAGGTCGAGACCGTCGAAGCGCTTCAGCAGAAGGACCGTCACGACGGCAGCGACCTCGAGCACCGCGAGCGACCACGCCAGTCTCCGCCCGGACCACTGTGACATCCGGGGCTTCGCCCCGGGCCGGGGGCTTCGCCACCCGGAGCCCCCGAAAAGCCACCCAGCCAACACGCATGCCCCCTCGAACCAGGTCTTCGACCGGCCGAGATTACCGGGCGCGCCCCGGCTCCCGCGGCTGACCTGGCGTTCGAGCGGCGCACCGACGTCTTGAATGACTCATTCAGGACCTCCGAAGACCTGAATGAGTCATTCAAGACACCTCCGTCAGGCGAGCGCCTGGGTGGGGGCGAGCCGGGCCGCGCGCATCGCCGGGTAGGCCCCGGCGACCGCCCCGACCAGCGCCGCCACGCCGACGCCGCCGGCCAGCGCCGCGGACGGCAGCACCGCCGGCCACCCCTGGCTCAGCGCGTACCCCGCCGTCACCAGCACCCCGGCCAGCACCCCCGCCAGCCCGCCGAGCCCCGACAGCAGCACCGATTCGGCCAGGAACTGCCCGCGGATCTGGCGTTTCGTCGCCCCGAGCGCACGGCGCAGGCCGATCTCACGCCGTCGTTCCAGCACCGAAATCACCATCGTGTTCGCCACCCCGACCCCGCCGACCAGCAGCGCCACTCCGCCGAGGCCGAGGAACAACGCGCTGTACGTCGTGTCCGTCAGCTTCTGCGCGGCCAGTGCGTCCGACGGGCGGCGCACCTCGACCTCGTTCGGCGCCTGCGGGCTCAGCGTCGCGGCCAGCACCGTCCGCACACTGTCCACTTGCGACTCCTCCGCTCGGACGTACACAGTGGACGGATGGCCGTCGAACCCGAGCAGCCGCTTGGCGACGTCCCAGCCGACCAGTGCCGACCGCTCGATCTCCGGCGCCAGCGGCATCGGCGCGAGGATCCCGGTCACGGTGAACCACTGCGTCCCGATCAGCACCTGCGGCGGCCGGGCTGGATCGATGTGGTCGATGCCGAGCCGGGCCGCGGCCTGGGAGCCGAGCACCGTCACCGGGTAGTCCTGGTTGCCCGCCGCCAGGAACGCACCCACGCGGACCTTGCCGCCCAGCACGCCCAGCAGGTCCGGACGAGCCGCGTACACCGCGAGCCCCGACGTGTCGTCCGCCGCGATCTTGTCGCTGCGCCGCACCCCGGCCGACGTCGTCCCGGTGCCGGCGGCCGCCTGCACCGGCCCGATCCGCTTCGCCATCGGCACGGCACTGTCGGGCAGGGACGCGTTGTCCCCGAACAACGTCTTCCCCGGCCCGGCGGTGAGCAGGTTGGTGCCGAGCGCGGCCAGCCGGTCGTGCAGGGCCTGCGCGCCGGACGCCGGGATCGCCAGCACCGCCACCATCGCCGCGACGCCGATCGCGATGCCCAGCGCCGACAGCACCGCGCGCACCGGCCGCGTGCGCATGCCGTGGGCGCCGAGCGCGAAGACGTCCGGCGGTTTGAGCCGGGCCGGCTCGGGCAGCCTGGTCTCCGGTGGGGCGGTCACCACGCACCCACCAGGCCGGTGTCCAGCCGCAGCCGCCCGTCGAGCAGCTCGATCCGGCGGGGCATGCTCGCGGCGATCTCCCGGTCGTGGGTGATCACCACGATCGTGGTCCCGTCCGCCGACAGCTCGCCGAGCAGCGAGAGCACGGACGCGCCGGTGCCGGTGTCGAGGTTGCCGGTCGGCTCGTCGGCCAGCAGGATCGCCGGGTCGTTGACCACCGCCCTGGCGATCGCGACGCGCTGGCGTTCGCCACCGGACAGCTCGCCGGGCCGGTGCCACGCCCGGTGCCCGAGCTTGACCCGGTCGAGCGCCGCGAGGGCCCGCGCGCGCCGCCGTCGCCGCGGGACCCCCGCGTAGAGCAGGCCGGTGCACACGTTGTCCACCGCACTCATCCCTTCGTCGAGGAAGAACTGCTGGAACACGAACCCGATCCAGCGTGACCGCAGCGCGGAGACCTTGCGGTCCGGCAGCGCGGCGACGTCGTGGCCACGCAGCTCCACCCGCCCCGACGACGGCCGGTCGAGCGTGCCCATCAGGTGCAGCAGGGTGGACTTGCCGGAGCCGGACGGCCCGACGATCGCCACCATCTCGCGGTCCGCCAGCGAGAGCGAGACGCCGTCGAGCGCGGCGACCCCGCCGGGGTAGGTGCGCGTGACCTCGTGCACGCGCAGCACCGGTGTCACGACGTCGTCACCACCCGCATGCCCTCGGTCAGGCCGCTGCCGGTGACCTCGACCTTGCCGCCGCTGAACAGTCCGGTTCGGACGGCGACGTACCGGCGCTTGCCGTTGTCGTCCACCTCGACCGCGTACCCGCCTTCGGCGAGCGCGAGCAACGCACCGACCGGCACCGCGAGCACGCCCTGGTGGACGTCCTTGGTGAACCGGACGGTCGCCGGCGCCGAGTCGAGCGAGCCGGCGGCGGCCGGGTCGTCGAGCCGGACGGTCACGGTGATCTTGGGCTTGCCGTCGTCCTGGCCCGCCCCGTCCTTGCCCTCGACGGCGGTGCGTCCGACGTCGGTGATGGTGCCCGGCGTCATCTTCCCGTTGATCGTCACGGACGCCTTCGCGCCCTGCTGGGCGAGGCTCTGCTTGGCCGCGTCCAGCTTGACCTGCACCGAGCGGACGGTCCCGGTCGTCTTGAGCACCTCGCCCTGGGCCGGCGAGCCGAGCTTGGCTCCCAGCGCCGACACCCGCAGCTCGCCCGCCGCGAGCACGACGTCGCCCTGGCCGAAGGTACCGGTCTGCCCCAGCCCCAGCGACTTCTGCCACTTCTTCAGCGCGGCCGCCGTCGCGGACGTGAACTTCTTGTCCGGTGCGCCGAAGCCGCCGAAGCCGCACGCCTTGAGGTTCTCCTCCAGCTGCTTGACATCGGCGCCGTCGTCCGCGCCCACGGCGAGGTCGCGGTAGAACGGCAGCGTGCCGTAGAACAGCGGCACCGGCTTCGCGTCCACCCCGTACACCGGCTTGCAGCGGGTGATCGTGGCGCCGGCGTCGGGCAGCGACGTGATCGTGCCGGGCTTGCGGCCCGCGACGGTCGACTCGTCGCCGTAGCCGAGCGTGCCGTCGGCCTCCTCCTCTTCGCGGAGGTCCGCCTTGACGACCTCGGCGGTCTCGACCGGCGGTGGCGCGGCCTCCTGCACGGGCGTCGCGCTCGACACCCGCGTCAGGATCACGACGGAACTGGTGCCCAGCACCACGACCAGGACCGCTCCGGCGATGAACCAGCGCGTCCGGCCGCGGCGGCGGGGCTTGAGGTGTGTCACTTCGTTCACTTGCCCGCCTCGGTGCGGCCCGAGATGCCCATGCCGCACGCCTTGGCGGCCTCTTCGAACTTCTTCGGGTCGCCGCCCGGTCCGCCGATCGCCCGCCCGCCCTTGCCGCTGGGATCCGGATCCGGCATGTCGATGCCGTGCTCGCGCATGCACTTGGCTTCCTTGCGCATCTTGTCGAGCTCCTCGGCGCTCGGCGGCTTCATCTCGCCGCCGTTGGGCATGAGGTGCTTGCACGCCTGCTGCGCGGCGTCGAGCTTCGTGGTGTCGCCGTCCTTGTCACCCAAGGTGATCGCCATGCCCCCGCCGTCACCGGCCGGCTTCGGGTCGGGCATGTCGACGCCGTGCTCGCGCATGCACTTGGCGAATTCGCGCATCTTGTCTTGGTCGCTCTTGCCGCTGTTGTCCGCGGCAGTGGGGCCCCCCGTCTTCGACGGCGTCGAGATCGAGGCGACCTTCGCCCCGTCGTCCGCCTTCGCGCCGCAGCCCGCGAGCAGCAGGGCCGCTCCCAGCGCCGCGACGACGATCCGTGTCCGCATCGGCTCGCTCCTTTCGTCCGGATGGGTGCCATGTCTACGGATCGGGGGATTCCGGCGCGCTAAGCGAAGTCGCTTATGCGCTCCTTATGGCCTTCCGGCGCAGACTGGGCCGGTGCGGGTGCTGGTGGTGGAGGACGAGCGGTTGCTGGCCGACTCGGTCGCGGAGGGGTTGCGGCGCTTTTCGATGGCCGTCGACGTCTGTTACGACGGCGAGCAGGCCCTGGAACGGGTCGGGGTGCACGGCTACGACGTCGTGGTCCTCGACCGCGACCTGCCGAAGGTGCACGGCGACGAGGTCTGCGCCGCCGTGGTGAAGGCGGGTGGTGAGGCGCGGGTGCTGATGCTGACCGCGGCCGCCGACGTCACCGACCGCGTGGCCGGCCTCGGCCTCGGCGCCGACGACTACCTGACGAAGCCGTTCGCGTTCGCCGAGCTGGTCGCCCGGGTCCAGGCGCTGTCGCGGCGCGCGCGGCCCGCATTGCCGCCGGTGCTCGAACGCGACGGCGTCGTGCTCGACCTGCCGCGTCACCAGGCCGCCCGCGACGGCCGGTTCCTGCTGCTCTCGCCGAAGGAGTTCGCCGTGCTGGAGGTGCTCATGCGGGCCGAAGGCGCGGTGGTCAGCGCCGAAGACCTGCTGGAAAAGGCGTGGGACGAGCACGCGGACCCGTTCACCAACGCCGTGCGCGTCGCGGTGATGACGTTGCGGCGCAAGCTGGGCGACCCGCCGGTGATCGAAACCGTGCCCGGCGCCGGCTACCGGTTCGGCACCCCGTGAACGGCCTTTCCGTCCGGACGAAGCTCACCGCCTGGTACGGCGGGCTGTTCCTGCTCGCCGGGCTGGTCCTGGTCGTCATCAACTACCTGCTGGTGCAGAGCACCCTGCCGGATCCGGCCCGGTTCGCCTCGACGTCGGTCGCCGGGGACGCGGCGTTCGGGGTCGCCCAGCGGCTGGACACCCTTGAGGCCGCTCCGGCGGTGCGGCTCGTCAGCGGCTCGCTGGACGAGTACCGCTCCTCGACGCTGTCGACGCTGGTGGTCGGCTCGGCGATCGCGCTGGTGACGACGGCGGCGCTGGCGGTGCTGTTCGGCTGGCTGATGGCGGGCCGCGCGCTGCGGCCGCTGCACGACATCACTTCGGCCGCGCGCCGGCTGGAAGCGGGCAAGCTCGACCGGCGGATCAACCTCGAAGGCCCGCCGGACGAGCTGAAGGAGCTGGCGGACACGTTCGACGGCATGCTCGACCGGCTGGCGGAGTCGTTCGAGGGCCAGAAGCGGTTCGTCGCGAACGCGTCCCACGAGCTGCGGACGCCGCTGGCGGTGCAGCGGACGCTGATCGAAGTCGCGATGACCGACCCCGATGTCGCCCCCGAGCTGCGGAAGCTCGGCACGCACCTGCTGCACACGAACGAACGCAGCGAGCGGATGATCGAAGGGCTGCTGGTCCTCGCCCGCAGCGACCGCGGGCTGACCGCACGCACGCAGGTGCGCCTCGACGAGGTCGCCGCGTCGGTCGTCCGGGCGACGACGGCGCAGGCTTCGGCGGCCGGGGTGACGGTCGAGACGCGGCTGCGGCGGCGCACGGTGACCGGCGACCCCGTGCTGCTCGAACGGCTGCTGACCAACCTCGTGGTCAACGCCATCACGTACAACGCTTCCGGGGGCTGGGTCTACGTCGAAGTGCGCGGGGACCCGGCGGTGGAGGTGCGGAACTCGGGACCGGTGGTGCCGCCCGAAGCGGTGCCGACGCTGTTCGAGCCGTTCCGGCGGGTGGGCGGCGCGGAGCGGACCGGGGACACCCGCAACGCGGGCCTCGGGCTGTCGATCGTGCGCTCGGTGGCTCAAGCCCACGGTGGCGTCGCCGAAGCTCAGCCCGGCCGGCGCGGCGGCCTCACCGTGACGGTCCGGCTGCCGCCCGCTTGATCCACTCGATCGTGACGTTGCGTGTCCGGCGTGTCACCCCATGGCCGCCGACCTGCGAGGTCGATAGTTGCGGCGTTACCAAATGAACAGTGGGCAGTTCGACGCGGACTCGGCGCGCCTCGCACGTCAAGCCGACGCGCCGTTCTAACGTGGGTACCCACAACGGTGAAGAAGATCGGGGAGGCGAGAACAATGCGGGCCCTGCGAGTGGTCGGACTGCACGAGGACGGGAAGTCCATCGTGCTCGAAGACCCGGCGAGCCGTACTCGCTTCCTGCTCCCGGCTGATGAGCGACTGCGCGCGGCGGCGCGGGGTGACATCACCCGCCTCGGCCAGATCGAAATCGAGTTGGAGAGCCAGATGCGGCCACGCGAGATCCAGCAGCGCATCCGCGCCGGCGAGTCCGTCGAGCAGGTCGCCGCGAGCGCCGGCGTCTCGGCGCAGCGCGTCGAGCGCTACGCCTACCCGGTCCTGCTCGAGCGGTCCCGGACCGCCGAGCTGGCGCAGAGCGCCCACCCGGTCCGCGAAGACGGCCCCGACGTGCAGACGCTCGGCGAGGTCGTCGCGTACGGCTTCGGCGTCCGCGGCCACGACTACTCCCAGGCGACGTGGGACTCCTGGAAGGGTGACGACGGCCGCTGGGTCGTCGTGCTGCAGTGGAAGGCCGGGCGGTCGGACAACCGCGCGCACTGGGCGTTCTCACCGGGAGCGCACGGCGGCACGGTGGCGGCGCTGGACGAGAACGCCGAAGTCCTCCTCGACCCGAACGCCTACCGCCCGCCACGCACGGTCCGCGCCCTCGACCCGGCCCGCGAAGCGGAGTTCCAGCCGACGCTGGATTCGGTCGCGCCGGAGCGCGCGGAGCTGCCGTCGGCCGAGCCGGACCCGGACGACGACACCCGCGAGATCCCGCGCGTCCCGGCGGACCCGGAAGAGGACACGGCGGTCCCCGAGCCGCGGCCGAAGACCAAGAAGAACCACCCGATCGTGCCGTCCTGGGAGGACGTGCTGCTCGGGGTCCGCTCCCAGCGCGGCTGAGCCTCAACCGACCAGCGCGGCCAGGGTCTTCGGCGCCACCAGGCGGTAGGCCTCGCGCACGATCCGGCAACAGCATCAACCACCTGTTCCGGAAAACCGGTCCAGGGCTGGTGTTCGGCACTCCCGCACCGGCCACCCACGGCGGGTGGCGCTAGAAGGCGATCACCAGCACGCCGATCCACGCGATCGCGACGCCGGCCACCCCGCCGTACGCGACCCAGCGCAGGATCGGGGTGCGGCGGATCAGCCACAGTGACGGCCCGATCCCGGCCGTCACGATGACCGCACCCACGAGCGCCAGCCAGCCGGCGGTCTCGCGGGCCAGCGCCGTCGCGAGCGCGAGCATCGCGACGACCACCACGGCCGCGATGAACGCCGAGACGGTCAGGCCTGTCAGCCACGGGGTCGGCTCGCCGGGCGGGCCGGGCGGCCCGAGCACCGTCCGGACGAACCGGTGGGCCGCCTTCGCCTCGAGCGGGGGCGGCTCGACGACCGTGTCGGCGCCCGTCACCGGGTCCACGAACCGCACGGCCGTGCCCATCACCGCGGCCAGCCGGCCGGCCAGCTGACGGCCGCGCTGCGAGACGACCGCGGCCGCCTCCCCGCCGGAGTCGGCGGAATCGGTCGAGACGGCGGACGCCACGCGCGCCCATTCGTGCAGGGCCTGCGCCAGCTCGGCGCCGATCGCGAGCTTGTGCGGATCCACCTCGCGCGCGTGCTCCCCGCCGGGGCCGGCCAGCACGGCGCGCTCGTCGCGGATCCGCAGCTCCATGGTGTCCCTTCCCGCCTCGAAGATTCGAACTTTAGTCGGCCTGGGCCAGTTCGTAGAAGGCGATGGCGGCGGCTGTCGCGATGTTCAGTGAATCGACTCCCGCCGGCATGGGTATCCGGACGGCGTGATCAGCCGCCGCGAGCGCCGTTTCAGTCAGGCCGGGACCTTCGGCGCCGAAGAGCAACGCCACCCGCCCGGGCGCGACCTGCCGCAGCTCGCGCAGCGGGACCGAGCCCGGCCGCGGGGTGAACGCCGCGACCGAGAACCCGCGCGCCCGCAGGTCGTCGAGCCCGCCCGGCCAGTCCGTCAGGTACCCGAACGGCACGCGCAGGACGTGGCCCATCGACACGCGCACGCTGCGCCGGTACAGCGGGTCCGAACAGCCGGGCCCGAGCAGCACGCCGCCGACTCCGAGCGCGGCCGCGTTGCGGAAGAGAGCGCCGAGGTTTTCGTGGTCCCCCACGCCCTCCAGCACGGCCACCGGGCCGGTGCCGGCCACGACTTCGGCTACGGCCAGTGGCGCCGGCCGGTCGGCGACCGCGAGGATTCCCCGGTTCAGGTGGAATCCGACCACGTCGGCCATGGTTTCCGCGGAAGCGACGTACTGCGGCACGTCCCTCCCGGCGAGCTCGTCCGCCAGTTCGGCGAACCGCCGCTCCACGCCCAGCAGCGCGTGTACCGGGTAGCGGGACGCGAGCAGCCGGGACACCACGACGGTGCCTTCGGCGATGACGAGCCCCCGGCCACCGGGCCGGTCGGGCCGACGGTCCGCAGTGGACAGGTCGCGGAAATCGTCGACCCGGGGGTCGCCGGAATCATCGATGTGGATCACGCCCATCCACTCAGTCTGTCACCCGCTTGCCGGGCGCCGGACTGGTCCGAACATCCGCCGGGCGGTAGTGCGAACGGGTCATTTTGCTTTCGGTTAACCACCCGTGACGGAGAGCACCAGTTTGGCCGCTAGCCCGGGGTCACCGGCTGTGACACGGTTGTCCGCCGGGGCCTGAAACACGTCTTGTCCACGCCGACGCAAAGCAGGGATGGTCATGGGGATGGACCTCGCTCAGCCGTTCAACACGCTGGACCGAGGACGGTACCGCCGCAAGGTGCAGCGCTGCCTGGACACGTTGGCCCGCATGCTCACCGACGGCAGTTTCTCGTTCCCCCGCAAGAACATCGGGCTCGAAGTCGAGCTGAACCTGGTCGACCGCGAGATGCGTCCGTCGATGACGAACACCGCGGTCCTCGAGGCGCTGGACGACCCGTCGTTCACCACCGAGCTGGGCCAGCACAACATCGAACTGAACGTCCCGCCGCGGCCGCTCGCGGGTGATTCGGCCCTCCAGCTCGAAGACGATCTCCGCGCGTACCTCGACACCGCGGCGGCGAAGGCGCGCGACACCGGGTCGTCGCTGGCCATGATCGGCATCCTGCCGACGTTGAAGCACGAGCACTTCGACCAGAAGTGGCTCACCAACAAGGCCCGCTACGCGACGCTGAACGACCAGATCTTCGCCGCGCGCGGCGAGCGCACGGTGCTCGCCATGGAAGGCGTACCGCTGTCGGGGCAGCAGCCCGAACGCCTGCGCAGCTACGCGGAATCCATCCTGCCGGAGGCCGCGTGCACCAGCGTGCAGCTGCACCTGCAGGTCGCGCCGGAGGAGTTCGCCGCGCACTGGAACGCGGCGCAGTGCCTGGCCGGGCCGCAGATCGCGCTCGCGTCGAATTCGCCGTTCCTGCTGGGGAAGGCGCTCTGGCACGAGACGCGCATCCCGCTGTTCCTGCAGGCGACCGACACCCGGCCGGAAGAGCTGAAGAACCAGGGCGTGCGGCCGCGGGTGTGGTTCGGCGAGCGGTGGATCACGTCGATCTTCGACCTGTTCGAGGAAAACGTCCGGTACTTCCCCGGCTTGCTCCCGGAAACCGACGCCGAGGACCCGATCGAGGCACTCGACGCGGGCCAGGCGCCGAAGCTCACCGAGCTGCGCATGCACAACGGCACGATCTGGCGGTGGAACCGGCCGGTGTACGACGTCGTCGACGGCCTGCCGCACCTACGTGTGGAAAACCGGGTACTGCCGGCGGGCCCGACGGTCGTCGACACGGTGGCGAACGCGGCGTTCTTCTACGGCGCCCAGCGCGCGCTCGCCGACGCGGAACGCCCGGTGTGGAGCCAGATGTCGTTCCAGGCCGCCGAGGAAAACCTTTACGCGGGCGCGCGCCGGGGTTTCGACGCGCAGCTGTACTGGCCGGGCATCGGCTGGATCCCGCCGGACGAGCTGGCGCTACGCGTGCTGCTGCCGCTCGCCCACGAGGGGCTGCGCCGCTCCGACGTCTCCGACGAGGCCCGCGAGCGCTACCTCGGGATCATCGAGCGCCGCTGCCTCGCGCGGCGGACCGGGGCGACCTGGCAGCGTGACTACGTCCTGCGGGCGCAAGAGGGCGGGCTGGACCGCGAGGCCGCGCTCGGCCTGATGCTCGGGCGCTACCTGGAGCTGTCGGAGTCGGGAGAACCGGTACACAACTGGCCCGTCGCCGATTGACCGGAGTGCCGCTTTCACGTGAAAGCTACGCTTTGCGCGGCAAAGCGGCACTTTCACGTGAAAGCGGCACTCCCGCTAGCCTGGGTGAATGCCGAAGATTCTCGGTGAGTCGCTCGAGGCGCACCGGCGCGAGGTGCGAAGCCGCGTCTTCGACGTCCTGCGCGCGCAGCTCTACGAGCGCGGCTTCGACGCGATCACGCTCGCCGGCGTCGCGTCGGCGGCCGGCGTGGGCCGGACCGCGCTCTACAACCACTTCCCCGACAAGGAAAGCCTGCTCGTCGCCTTCGTCGAGGACGAGGCCGCCCGGTACGTCACGCGGCTGACCGAAGCCGTCGAGGCCCAGGCCGATCCGGTCGACCGGCTCGCCACCTTCGTCCGGCTGCAGCTGCGCGTGCTGGCCGAGTACCACATGCCGCCGGGCGCGGCACTCGCGTCGGCGCTGGCGCCCGCGGCGTACCGGCGGATCAGCGCGCACGCCGACCCGATCACCGGCCGGCTGCGCGCGATCCTCACCGACGGCGCCGACCTCGGGCGCTGGCCGGCCGAGGACCCGGACGTCCTCATCCCGATGATCACCGCGGCACTGGGCAACCGGACCCTCGTCGACGGGCCCGCCGACCAGCTCGACGACGTCGTCGAGGCGGCGGTGCGGTTCGTGCTGCGTGCGGTCGGGGCAGCAATGGCCTGAGCCCGGTTTCTGCCCTACCATTGTTCTGACAGCGTGTCAGAACGATCGCCGGGAGGCCTGCCCATGTCGGTGACCACGGACACCCGCCCCTTCTCGGCGGCGCTGCGGGCGTCGACCCTCCAAGTCCACGACCGGGCGAACTACTCCCCGTACATGCGCGCCCTGCTCGGCGGCGAGCTGACGCAGGAGGGCTACACCCGGCTGGCGATCCAGTACTACTTCGTCTACGGCGCGCTCGAGGCGGCGAGCGACGCGATGGCCGGCCACCCGGTCGGGGGCGAGTTCGTCTTCGACGAGCTGCGGCGGCTGCCCCACCTCGAGCAGGACCTCGCCCACCTCGTCGGCCCCGAATGGCGCTCGACGATCTCCCCGCTGGCGTCCACGCAGGCGTACGTCTCGCGGATCCGCGAAGCGGCTTCGTGGGCGGGCGGCTACGTCGCTCACCACTACACGCGCTACCTCGGCGACATCGCCGGCGGCCAGGCCATCCGGCGGACGCTCGAGAAGAACTACGACGTCGCCGAGGCGGGCGCGCACTTCTACCACTTCGACGGGATCGGCAGCGCGCCTCGCTTCCGTGACGCATATCGGGCGAAGCTGGACAACGCGCCGTGGGACGAAGCCGAGCGCGCGCGGGTGATCGACGAGGCACTGGTGGCGTTCGAATGCAACGTCGCCGTCTTCGACGAGCTGGCCCTGCGGCTCGACGAGGTCCGCGTCGCGGAATGATCGTCGTCACAGTCCGTTGACCTCCACTTAAGTCCAAGTTGCAAGCTCGGTTTCAGGCGGCAGACCGTCGGGTACGCCATCTACGAACCCGCCGTCCCACGCTGTGACGGCCACCCGCCCCCGCTCGCCGCGAAGGGGCGTGTGCTACTAGGTTCGATACCGGAATCTTGTGTCGAAGACAGAAGGAGGGCCAATGGCCCGCTACGAGCTCCCCGATCTCGACTACGACTACAGCGCCCTGGCGCCGCACATCTCCGGCGAGATCAACGAGCTGCACCACAGCAAGCACCACGCGACCTACGTCAAGGGCGCGAACGACACGCTCGACAAGCTCGCCGAAGCCCGTGAGGCCGGCAACTTCGGTGACATCGTCGGCCTGCAGACCACGCTGGCCTTCCACCTGGCCGGGCACGCCAACCACGTCGTGTGGTGGAAGATCCTTTCGCCCGAAGGTGGCGACAAGCCGACCGGCGAGCTGGCCGCGGCGATCGACGAGGCGTTCGGCTCCTTCGACAAGTTCAAGGCGCAGTTCACCGCCGTCGCGACGACGATCCAGGGCAACGGCTGGGGCGCGCTCTCCTGGGACCCGATCGGCAAGACGCTGATCACCCAGCAGCTGCGCGACCACCACAACAACCTGGTGCTGCCGACCACGCCGATCCTCCTGGTCGACGTCTGGGAGCACGCGTTCTACCTGGACTACAAGAACGTCAAGCCGAAGTACGTCGAGGCCCTGTGGAACATCTTCAACTGGGCCGAAATCAGCAAGCGCTTCGACAACGCCGTCGCCGGCGGCAACGGCCTGCTGCTCAGCTGAGCTTCTCCGCGTCCGACGGGGCTCTCCCTTCCAGGGAGGGCCCCGTTTTCGTCGGCGGGTAAAGAGCTTGACCTCGAGTGCGGTCGAGGTGTTTCAGTGGATCCCATGGACGTCGACGAGTACCTGACCCGGCTCGGCGTGGCACGGCCCGCGGCGGCCGACCTCGCGACACTGCGCCACCTGCAGGAACGCCACCTGGCCGCGGTTCCCTTCGAGAACCTGAGCATCCACCTCGGCGAGCACATCACGCTGGACGAGGACGCCCTCTTCGACAAGATCGTCCGCCGGCGGCGCGGCGGATTCTGCTACGAGCTGAACGGCCTGTTCGCGGCACTGCTGCGCGCGCTGGGGTACGACGCTTCGCTGCGCGCGGCGCAGGTGTTCCACGCGGACGGCACCCCGGGCCCGCCACTGGACCACGCGGCGATCGTCGTCTCGCTGGACGAGCAGTGGCTGGTGGACGTCGGCTTCGGCCGGTTTTCCCGGCACCCGCTGCGCCTGTCCGGGGTGGACGCCCAGGCCGACCCCGAAGGCGAGTTCCTGCTGCTGGACGCACCCCACGGCGACGTCGACGTCCTCCTGGACGGCAAGCCGCAGTACCGCCTAGAACGCCGCCCGCGCCCACTGGCGGACTTCGTCCCGATGACGTGGTGGCAGGCGACTTCGCCGTCATCGCACTTCACGCGCTCGTTGACGTGCTCCCGCCCGACGTCACAGGGCCGGGTGACGCTGTCGGGCGACAAGCTGATCGAGACGGTCGACGGCGTCCGGAACGAGCTGCGCCTGACCAGCCCCGAGGCGATCCGCGCGGCCTACCGCGTGTACTTCGGGATGACGTTGACGCGGCTGCCGACTCCGCCGGATGAGAGTCCCTTGACGAGCGGGGCGCTCAGCCCGACACTGCCGTGAAATGAACGAAGCCCCAGCCTGGGGATTCCCAGGGGCCAGGGCTTCGTCCGTTCCCGAACTGACTGCCGCTCCCACCACGAAGCGGACATGCATGAGGTTAGCCTAACCTCATATTGCGAGGCAAGAGGCGAGCCGCGGAGACTCGGATCTCACTCGTCCGGGCGATGACCTGTCGCAACCACGAAACGTGATATCTCGATCACGTGGCGTCCGAACCTGGCGGCACAATGCTCGCTGTGACCGCTCATGTGTTCGTCGACGAGAGCAAGCGCGGTGGCTATCTCGTCACCGCGGCCGCCGTGCTCCCGAGCGACCTCGGACGAGCCCGGCAAGCCGTTCGCGGCTTGATCCTGCCCGGCCAGCGGCGGTTGCACTTCACTCACGAAAACGACAACCGGCGCAAGCAGATTCTCGACGTCATCGCAGAGTTGCATCCCGCGGTCACGATCTACGACGGCTCGGCACATGACCGCAGACGACAGCGCGAGGCTTGCCTCAACGGCCTGGTCGCCGACCTGGCGACCACGAGCACGCGGATGCTCGTCCTCGAGACCGACGAATCCGTGCTCGACCTCGACCGACGCGTCCTTTATCGGTCGACCCGGCTCCACGGCTGCGAAGCCCTGGAGTACCGCCACCATCGCGCACACGAAGAGCCCCTGCTGGCGATCCCGGACGCGCTTGCCTGGTGCCGGCAAAGAGGCGGGCCGTGGAAGACCCGCGCCAAGGACTTCGTCGTAGGCGTCAAGATCGTCTGAGCCCGGAAACGCGAAACCCGGCCCGCCCACCGTCCGGAAGGCTGCCGGGTCCACTTCGCCCGCCTAGTGGCGGGTGCCAGATCACTATACCGCGCCCAGCCAAGATCACCATCAGACCTTCGAACGCTTCAGCACCCGAAGCCCGAGCCCGCGCCGCACCGGCCACGACACGCCACCCCGCCGGATCAGCACGACCGCACACACGACCGCGGCCAGCGCCGAAACCGCCCCGCCGATGTAGAACGGCGACCGCCCCCCGAACGCCTGTGCCATCCACCCCACCATCGGGCCGCCGATCGGGTTGCCGCCGATCAGCACGAGCACGTACAGGCCCATCACCCGGCCACGCATCTCGGGGCTGACCGACGTCTGCACCAGCGCGTTCGCCGTGTTGAGGAACGTCATCGTGGCGAAGCCGAGCGGGATCAGGCCGAGGCCGAACGTCAGGTACGTCGGCATGAAGGCCGTGAGCAGCTCGAACACGCCGAGGAAGAAGGCCGACACCAGCATCAGCCGGACCCGCGGCCTGCCCTTCGTCCCGCGGCGGGCCGACATCACCGCGCCGGTGAACGTGCCCACCGCGACCAGTGTCGACAGCAGGCCGTAGCCGTCGGCCGCGGTGTGGAAGACGTTCGCCGCGACGATCGGGAGCGAGCTGAAGTACGTGATGCCGAACGTGCTGACGAACAGCACCAGCACCATCACCGTCATCAGGTCCGGCCGCCGCCGGACGTACCGCAGGCCCTCGGCCAGCTGGCCCTTCTCTCGCGGCACCGCCGCGACGCGGAACAGCTTGTCCGGGTTCATCAGGACCAGCCCGGTGATCACCGCGACCGTGCTGAGCGCGTTCGCGATGAACAGCCAGCCGGTGCCGATCCAGGTGATGGCGAACCCGGCGATCGCCGGGCCGACGATCCGGGCCATGTTGAAGATCGACGAGTTCAGCGCGACGGCGTTCGCGATCTGGTCCCGGCCGACCATTTCGGCGACGAACGACTGCCGGGTCGGCACTTCGAGCGACGCCGTGATGCCGAGTGTGAAGCACAGGACGTAGACCTGCCACAGCGCCACGAGCCCGGTGATGTCGAGGACGCCGAGGATCGCGGCCTGCGAACACGCCGCCACCTGGATCCAGGTGAGCAGCCGCCGCTTGTCGACGCGGTCGGCGAGGACGCCGGCCCACAGCGAGAGGAACAACGTCGGCGTGAACTGCAGCGCGACCGCGACACCGAGGGCGATGGGGTTGTTGCCGCTGAGGGTGAACACCAGCCAGTCCTGGGCGATGCGCTGCATCCAGGTGCCGATGTTCGAGATGACCTGGCCGGTGAAGAACAGCCGGTAGTTGCGGACCCGCAGCGACGCGAACATGCTGCCGCGCTTGGAAGGGGATGGTGGTGAAGCGGACGGCGGTGGGGCCGTGTCCCGGGTAGCAGTGGTCTCGGTCGAACGTTTTGTTTCGCTACCCGTAGCCGTCACCGTGGTTAGTTCCCCGCCATCCTGTCTATGATTTCGGCGGCTTTCGAGAGCACTTCACGCTCTTCGTCGCCGAGTTCCGCCAATTGCCGGTCCAGCCACGCCTCCCGAACGGAAATGGCCTTCCGGACGTAGGCCAGCCCGCTCTCGGACAACTCGACGATGGCTTGCCTGCCATCGGTCGGGTGCGGGCGCCGCTCGACGAAACCCATCTCCTCGAGCGCGGCGATCACCCTCGTCATCGAGGGTGGCTGGACGCCTTCCTTCGCGGCGAGCTGACCCGGGGTCAGCGCACCGCACTTGTGCAGGGTGGACAGCGCGGCGACCTGCGTCAGCGTGAGGTCGTCCCCGACGCGCTGTGCCCGCAGCCGGCGGTTGAGCCGGACCACCGCGAGACGCAGACGGCTCGCCAAGGAGCGCTCGTGCGTGTCGCCGGACATATAGTTAGCATACCTTACGAAACTTCGGCCGCACGGTGATCTCCCTCAACCGGCAACCTGGAATACCCCCGCACGTCCCCTCCAGAGGACAGAGCTTCGGGGAGCGGGATGAACAAGAAACTGGTGGGCGCCGCCGTGGTCGGCGCGGCGGTCGTGGCCCTCGTGGCGGCGCAGTTCTGGGGCGGCGACGAGGCACCGGCGGCCACGCCGTCGCCGTCGCCGCCGCCGGTGATCGAAGGAAAGCTCCAGACGTACCGGTTCCCGGACGTGGCGGGTGGCCGCGGCTGGGCGATCGAGATCCCGGTCCCGGCGGACTGGGCCGTGACGCAAGACAAGGACCGCGCGACCTACCGCCACGGCGAGCTCCTGCTGGAGACCGACCGCGTGCCGATCGAGCAGGAAGACCCGCGAAGCGGCTTGGCGGCCATCGCCGCGAAGGCCCACCACGATCCGTCGGACGTCAAGCCCGTCCACGTCGAGGGGTTCGAAGACGCGGCGGAGTGGGACTACACGTACCTGCGCGAGGGCATCCCCACCCGGGCCGCCGTGGTCGGGCTCGGCGCGGGCGACAGCCTCGTCACGATCCGCTTCGAGGCGCCGCCCGCCGAGTTCGACCGCAACCGGGGCGTCCTCGACGCGGCGCTGCACGTCGAGGACGCCGGCTGATCAGCGGAACGCCGCCTGGATCGGCCCGACCGCGAAGTAGGCGATGAAGGCCAGCGCGATCACCCACATCAGCGGGTGCACCTGGCGGGCCTTGCCGGTGGCCGCGCGGATCACGACGTAGCTGACGAAACCGGCGCCGATGCCGTTCGCGATCGAGTACGTGAACGGCATGACGACGATGGTCAGGAACGCCGGCAGCGCGATCGAGAAGTCGGTGAAGTCGATCTCGCGGACCTGCGACATCAGCATCGCGCCCACGACGACCAGCGCGGGCGCGGCCGCCTCGACCGGCACGACCTGGTACAGCGGGGTCAGGAACATCGCGGCGATGAACAGCAGGCCGGTGACGATGTTCGCCAGGCCGGTCCGCGCGCCCTCGGCGATGCCCGCCGCCGACTCGACGAACACCGTGTTCGAGCTGGCCGAGCCGAACCCGCCGGCCGCGCCCGCGAGGCCCTCGACGAACAGCGCCTTGCCGACGTTGGGCAGCTGGCCGTCCTTCGGGAGCAGGTCGGCCTCCTTGGCGAGGCCGGTCATGGTGCCCATGGCGTCGAAGAAGTCGGCCAGGACCAGCGTGAACACCAGCAGGCAGACGGTGATGATCGGCAGCCGCGTCCAGGCGCCGAACGAGACGTCGCCGACGAGCGAGAGGTTCGGCAGGCCGAGCACCTGGTCCGGCAGCGCCGGGTAGCCGAGGTTCCAGCCCTTCGGGTTGGTGCCCTGCGACGGCCCGGCCTTGACGATCGCCTCGACGACGACGGCCAGCACGGTCGACGCCAGCACGCCGATCAGGATGGCGCCCTTGACCTTGCGGGCGACCAGGATGCCGGTGACGAGCAGGCCGACGACGAACACCGCGGTCGGCCAGGACGCGATCGAGCCGTTGATGCCGAGGCCCACCGGGACGGTGGTGTGCGCGGCGTCCGGCAGCCGGCGCACGAACCCGGCGTCGACCAGGCCGATCAGGCAGATGAACACGCCGATCCCGACGGCGATCGCGGACTTCAGCGCGGCCGGCACGGCCCGGAACACCGCGGTGCGGAACCCGGTGAGCACGAGCAGCACGATGATCACGCCCTCGATGACCACCAGGCCCATCGCCTCGGGCCAGGTCATCTGCGGGGCGATGGTGACCGCGACCAGGCTGTTGATGCCCAGGCCGGTCGCGATGGCGAACGGGTAGTTCGCGATCAGGCCCATGAGGATGGTCATGACGCCGGCGACGAGCGCGGTCACGGCGGCGACCTGCGGCACCGGGAGGATGCCGCCGAGGACGTCCTTGTGCGCACCGGCGTCGTCGGCCGAGAAGCTGCCGATGATCAGCGGGTTCAGCACCACGATGTAGGCCATCGTGACGAAGGTGACCAGTCCGCCGCGCAGCTCGCGCGGCACGGTCGAACCCCGCTCGGTGATCTTGAAGAACCGGTCCAGTGTGGACGTCCCCGTGCGGGTCGTCTCCTGCTCCGCCATTCGCCTGCCCATTCTGTCGCTGCTGCGGAGTAGCCTTCACCACGTGAGTGAACCGATCAATCCACCGGAGGTTACGGGCTCGTTGCGGCACACGCCGGAGCTGCCCAAGGGGCTGACCGACCTGACACCGGTGGTGATCGTAGGCACCTCGGTCTGGGCTGTCGCGCTGGTGGTGCTCTTCTTCACGACTTCGGGGCTGTGGGTGCAGACGGCGCTGTCCGGTTTCGCGCTCGGCTTCGTCGGCCTGGCGATCATCGGCTGGCAGCGCGCGGCCGCCCGCCGCGGGTCGAAGTCGGCCCAGCGCCTCTAACCCAGGAGGGTCCTCGGCGAGGGATCGTCGAGCAGCGCCGCGATCAGGTGCCGGTCGGGCCAGCGCCCGGCCGCCCAGGCGAAAGCGCGCGCCAGGCCTTCCGACGTGTCGGCCGCGTGCAGCCGGTCGTCGGACCACCACTGGACGTCGTGTTCGGCGCCGTGGATCCGCACGGTGAGCGGGTCGTGTACCAGGACACCGCCCTCGGGCAGCCGGATGCCGAGCTGGTCCGCGACGAGCTTCAGCGCGGGCAGCTCGGCCCAGGGCGCGTACTCGCCCTCGGTGGCCACCTCGGCGGGTTCGGTGCTCGCGAGCGGCAGGTCGAGCAGGTCCGCGAGCCGCTCCGGGTCCTCGGGGGCCACCACGTACTCCGCCGGTTCCAGCGCACCCGCGACCCACGGCACGTCGAGGACCAGCGCGTCGTCCACAACGGACCCGTCCGCGGCCCGGACGGCGCGCGGCGCACGCGGCTCGAACCCGGAATCGACGACAGCGTCGTAAGCGCGCGTCGTCAGTCCGGGCGAGACCGTGCGTTCCGGGTCGGCGAGCCGGCCGAGGAGGTCGCCTGCTTCCTCCACTGTGGACAAGGCGAGGTCGGTCCGGACTCCGGCGACCTCGAGCAGCTCTGCACTCAGGCCGAGGTCGGGGACCTCGTCGTAGAGGCCGGCCAGATCGGCGCCGGGCAGGTGCCATTCGTTCGGAGCGAGGCCGCCGAGCACGGCGTACTGGGCGATCCACCAGGCCGCATGGCCTCGGGGGGCGCGCAGGGCGTGCCAGTTCTCGGGTCGCGCGGCGAGCAGGCGCAGCGCCGCGGGCCAGGCGTCGTCGGCGACGAGATCCAGGTCACGAATGGCGACGAGCGTCGACGGCGGCTCCGGCCGCGAGTCCCACCAGGTTTCCTCGTCGGGCAGGTCGTGGTCGGGCTCGTGCGGTTCGTCGTCGACGACGAGCGCGAACGAGTCGAGCACCCCGGCTGCTTCGAGTGTGCTTTGTGGCCAGTCCCCGGCGAAGTCCTCGTCGAGGACGTCCATCGCGCCGTCTTCCTCGAAGACCTCTTCGTCGAAGATGTCCAGCAACGGCGACGCCGGCAGGACGAGTTCGTCGGCGCGGCGCCAGGTGTCGGTGCCGGGGAGGGCGAGCGCGCCGACCCAGCCCGGAGCGTCGTCCCCGCAGTCGGCGATCAGCCGCAGCACCGCGCCGGCGAGCGTCGTACCGTCCAATCCGGACCGGACGTCCTCGACACTGCGCTCGACGGCGTCACGCAGCTGGTCGGCGTTGAGCAGCTCGCGAGCGTCGGCCTGCTTGGCGCCCAAGCGTTCCAGCAGCGGGTGCGACGCGGCGGGGTGCACCAGCCGCAGTCCCGGAATGTCCACATCGGACAGAAGATCGAGCAGCTCGGCCGAGCCTTCGACGAGCAGGCACCCCCGGGCACCCGGCAGCGTCCGGCCGTCCGACAGCGGGACAGGAAGCCCGTCGAGCCGTTCCGCGGCGAGCGCGTGCGACTCGACGGCGATCGTCAGAGCCGCGTAGACATCCCGCCACCAGCCCGGGTCGCGAGTGACCCCGGTGAGCGTATCCAGCACCTCTTCGATGCCGATCACCTGCACCGCGACGGCTTTCAGCGCTTGCGCGGGCGCGGCGCCTTTGAGCAGCCCGGGAATGAGGTCGACGAGAAGTCCGGGCAGGCCGGGGACGTCGACATCGAGCACCTTCGCCTGGCGCCCCGCGACCTCCTTTCCGTCCTGAGTGGACAACCACGGCTCGGCACTGAGCCCGGCCAGCACTTCTTCCCGCAGCTTCGCGTCCACAGTGGACTTCGGAAACCCCGGCACGGGCACGAGCGCGAACCGGTGCTCCGGCGGCAGCAGCCGGACGAGCCCGACGTACTCCTTCGCGGCCTCTTCAAGTGCTTTCGCCAAGTCGGGCCCGGGCAGCGCACGGCGGCGCGAAGGTTCGACGGGCACGGAAGCGAGCAGCCGGGCGGGCAGCGAAAGCCCGTCGTCGGTGGGGGTCGGCGCGTGCAGGACGTCCTCTTCGAGCGGTTCCGGCGTACCGTCGGCGCCGACCGGGACCGCCCACACGACGTCGCCACGGTGGGTCAGCCAGCGGGTTTCCGTTCGCGGGCCCCGGATTTCGACGACGTTCCCGTCGGACGTCCGTGTCCACACGCGACCGTCGACGTCGACTTCACCCAGCCACGGAAGGGCGAGAAGGAGATCGGCGACGTCGTGCGCGAGTTCGTCGAGAAGGACTTGCCCGTCGACGCCGTCCCGCAGCGGCAGCCGGACTTCGGTGTCGAAGCCGGGCGGCACGTCGGCGGGCACGGGCCACGGAAGCCGCAGGACGGGGACGTCCCCGTCGATGCCCGCGGCTTGCCGGGTGCGCTCGGCGGAAAAGGCGACACCACCGGTGACGGAGACGACGCGAGGTTCATCGGAAACGGTCCGCACGGCGGCGAACCCGACCCCGAACCGCCCGACGGTCTCACCGGTCTTGCCGGAAGCCCGCAGCGAAGCGAGCGACGCGACACCACGCGCATCGAGCGGAATGCCGGTGTTGGCGAACCTGAGTTCGGAGTCCACAAGGGACACCCGAACGCGTCCGGGCACCCCACCGGCCATGGCGGCATCGGCGGCATTCTGCGCGAGTTCGACGAAGAGCCGGTCCCGATAGGCGCCGACGCGCAGGTCGCGCTCGACGTTGGTGTCCTCGGTGAGCCGGGTGGGCGAGTCCTGCCAGGCGCGCAGGGTGGTTTCACGGAGCCGCGCGGTGCCGAAGGGATCGGCCACGGACGGCTCAGGCGTTGCGCTGGTCACCGGTCACTTCGTCAACGTGGGCTTGCGCCTCGTCGGTCGGGGTGGGCTCGGCATCGGTCACCTCGGCCTGAGTCGGCTCCGCTTCCGCGGGCTCGGGCACTTCGGCCACAACCGGCTCGGCGACCACATCGGCCTCCACCGCCTGCGGCTCGGCAACCACCCCGGCCGACTCGTCCTGCGCAGGCTCCGGCGCCGCAACCGGCTCGGCGGCAACCGGCTCAGCCTGTACTTCCTCCACCGCCGGCTCAGCAACCGCCTCCGCCGGCTCGGCAACCTCAACCGCCACCGGCTCAGCAGCCACATCGGCCTCCGCCGCCTGCGGCTCGGCCACCAGATCTGCCGGCTCAGCAGCCTCAGGCGCCACCGGCTCAGCCTGTACTTCCTCCGCCGCCGGCTCAGCAACCACCACCGGCTCGGCCTGCTCGGTCACCGCCGCCGACTCCGGCTCGGCGACCACATCAGCCTCCGCCGCCTCGATCTCCGGCTCCTCCTCGGCCGGCGAGACGTCAGACTCCGCGACTCCCGTCTCCGGCTCGGCCGCCGCCGTCTCCACCACCCCCGGCGCCGGGGTGAAGTCCAGCAGCGAATCGTCGTAGACCAGCTCCGCCACCGGGACCGAGGAGGTCAGCTCGACCTCGACCTCCGAGTGCGCGCCGCAGCCGTACTCCACGGCCACCACGTGGCCGTCCGCCGGGGCGATATCGTTGGTGCACACCCCGAACATCCCGCGCAGCGAACCCGCCAGCTGCACGAAGAACCCGCACGTCCCGCACACGTCCGGCGCGCTGCGCGCCATGTCCGAGCGCGGTCCGAACTCGCCGCCGTGCCAGCGCGTCGCCGCGTCCGTGCGGCCGAAGCGGGACAACACGTGGACGCGGCCGAGGCCGGTGTCGTGTGCCACCTCCTCCACCGCCGGGTCGTCCGACTGGAGGTACGCCGGGGCCAGGCGGGGGTCGTTCTCGTCCGTCGGGAAGATGTCGCCGACACCCAGGTCGCCCGCGCGCACGCGGCGCTCCCACGGCACCCACGGCGGGGCGACCAGCGCGTCCGGGCCGGGCACCAGCATGACCTCACTGACCGTCACCGGCTCGTCGTCGCCCGCCAGCGCGACCGTCACCGACCAGCGCCAGCCGCCGTAGCCGGGCACCTGAGCCTCGAACAGGTGACTCGCCGTGACCGCATCCTCGCGGGAGACCCCCACGTGTGCGCCGAGCTGCTCCTCGGGTGCGTCCTCCAGCACCGCGGCTCGCGCGAACTCCACCGCGTCGGCGAGTTTGCGCTGCACGGAACCGTCGTCCAGGGTCAGCAGCAGAGTCATGCGGCCAATTGTGCCGCACGCATCCGCGGCGCCCGTGCCAGGCTGTTCAACGTGCGCACGCCGATCATCACCTCGCTGCTGCTGGCCGCCTCGCTCGGCGGCTGCGCCGGGGCACCCGCGCAGGAACCAGGCCCCGAACGCCTCACCGTCCAGGTGCTCTCGACCCTGCCGCACGACCCCGCCGCGTTCACCGAAGGCCTCGAATTCGCCGGCGGCACCCTCTACGAAAGCACCGGGCTCGCCGGCCAGTCGACACTCACCGCGGGCCCCGCCGGCGGCCCGCCGGCGACGAAGGCCACCCTGCCCTCGCCCGTCTTCGGCGAAGGCGTCACCGTGCTCGGGCCGACGCTCTGGCAGCTCACCTGGCAAGACGGCTTCGCCATCGAACGCGACTCGAAGACCCTCGCCGAGCTCCGCCGCGTCCCCTACCAGGGCGAAGGCTGGGGGCTGTGCCACCAGGCCGACGGACGGCTGGTGATGAGCAACGGCTCCTCGCGGCTCACCTTCCGCGACCCGAAGACCTTCGCCGTCACCGGCGGCGTCGACGTCGGCCGCGACCAGCTCAACGAACTCGAGTGCGTCGGCGGCGACGTCTACGCAAACGTTTGGCACACCGACACCATCCTGCGCGTCGACGCCGCCACCGGACACGTCACCGGCACCATCGACGCTGGTCAGCTGCGTGCCCAAGTGAACGCGACGGGCTCCGAAGACGTGCTCAACGGTATCGCCGCGATCCCCGGAACCGGCGAATTCCTCCTCACGGGGAAGCAGTGGCCGGTCACGTTCCGGGTGAGGTTTGTCCCGGTACCGGCGTGAAAGCACGGATGAGCAGGCGGAACCGGCCCCCGGTAAGGCAGGATTGAGACGTGGCACTCTTCGGCTCCCGCTCCGACGGCACTCCGCCGGGTCAGCCGCGCGGCCGGAAGGCCAAGCGGCGCTGGACCCCGGAGCCCGGTGCGGCCACGGCCAAGCCGTGGCGGGAGGCGGCCGCGCCACCGCGCGCCGAGCACACCCGCGTCGAGCACCACAGCGCGCCACCCCCGACCCGCGTCGAACGGCCGGTCCCACGCGGTGGCTACCGCGAGGACGCCGGGCAGCGCGTGCCGAACGCGAACGAGGCACCGACCGCCGCCGTGCCGCGGGGGCACCGTCCGCCGCCACCGCGCGGGGCACGGCCGTACGACCCGCACCGCACCGAGCCCGTCCGCCGGGAGCAGCCCGGCTTCTACCAGGGCGAACGTCATCCCGGCAGCGGCGAATACGAGCACTACGACACCGGCGGCTACGCGGGCGAGCCGCGTCCGCCGGAGCCCGAGCCGCCGCGGGAGGAACCGCGGACGCCGGGCGGCACGCCGAAGATGCCGAAGAAGATCACCGTCACTCGGGTCGCCGCGATGCGCAGCCGTCAGCTGACCGGCCAGGCCGTCGGCGCCTTCCAGCGCGCGACGAAGGCCGACGGCGCCGAGAAGTCCGGCCTCACCTCGCTGACCTACGCCGTGATGCTGAACTACGCCAGCGACGCGGCGATGGCGATCGCGCTGGCCAACACCCTCTTCTTCGCCGCGACCAGCGGCGAGAGCAAGGGCAAGGTGGCGCTCTACCTGCTCATCACGATCGCGCCGTTCGCGCTGGTCGCGCCCGTGATCGGGCCCGCGCTCGACAAGGTGCAGCGCGGCAGGCGGCTGGCGATGTGCGCGTCTTCGATCGGCCAGGGGCTGATGGCCGTCGTGATGGCGCTGCACTTCGACGACTGGCTGCTCTACCCGGCCGCGCTCGGGATGATGGTGCTGTCGAAGTCGTTCACCGTGCTCAAGGCGGCGGTGACACCCCGGGTGCTGCCGTCGGAGATCACGCTCTCCAAGACGAACGCCCGGCTGACCACGTTCGGCCTGGTCGCCGCGGGCGTGTTCGGCGCGCTGGCCAGCGGCATCAACGCCATCTCCGGCTCGGCGGGCGCGCTGTGGTTCACGGCGCTGATCTGCGTCGCCGCCGCCGTGCAGTCGATGCGGATCCCGGCCTGGGTGGAGGCGACCGAGGGCGAAGTCCCGACGTCGCTCTGGGCCCACCCGACGGAGAAGAAGCGGCGCCAGCCGATGGGCCGCCACATCGTCGTCGCGCTGTGGGGCAACGGCTCGGTGCGCGTGCTCACCGGGTTCCTCATGATGTTCGCCGCGTTCGCCGTCAAGGCGCAGACCGAGGGCAGCGGGCAGACGCCGTTCATGCAGCTGCTGTTGCTCGGCGTGATCGGTGTCGCGGCGGGCGCCGGCGGGTTCCTCGGGAACGCGCTGGGCTCGCGCCTGCACTTCGGCAACCCCGACCAGGTGATCGTCGGGTGCGTGGCGGGCTGTGTGCTGGCCGCGCTGGTCGCGACCGTGCTGCCCGGCCTCGCCACGGCCGCGATCGTCGGCCTGATCGGCGCCACCGCCAGCGCGCTGGCGAAGATCAGCCTCGACGCCGTCATCCAGGAGGACCTGCCCGAGGAGTCGCGCGCGTCCGCGTTCGGCCGCTCGGAAACCGTGCTGCAGCTCGCCTGGTGCCTCGGCGGAGCGGTCGGCCTGCTGCTGCCGCCGACGTACTGGATCGGCTTCCTGGTGATCACGATCCTGCTGGCCGTCGGGTGCGCGCAGACGTACCTGGTGCGCCGCGGCGGCTCGCTCGTGCCGGGCCTCGGCGGCGACCGGCCACTGCGCCCCGAGCCGACCGGCAGCTTCCCGGCCCAGGGCCTGCCCAGGGACGCGGCACCCCGCCGGTAGGCTCCGGCCCATGCGACGTTCCCGGGTGGTGGCCCTGCTTGCGGCCGGTGGGTTCGCGGTGGCCGGCTGCTCGGCACCCGGCCCGGCCGAGGTCACTTTCTACGCCGACGGCCACACGATCAACACGACGCCCGTGCTCACGTGCGACTACTCGCAGAAGCTCTCCCAGCCGTGCAGCGCGAAGGGCACGACGCAGACGCTGAAGGTCCGCCCGGGCAAGCCGGTGCAGATCTCGGTGCCCGGCGAGGTCGCGGACGCGCCGTGGCAGATCGTCTACGAGTACGTGACCCCGCAGGGCGAGTTCAAGCAGAGCGACCCGATCCCGTTCACCTCGCTGGACCGCTACGCCTACACGGTCACACCGCCGACGCCCGCCGACCGCATCTCGGCGGTGGACGTGCAGAAGTACACGGCGGTGCTCAACGCGGACACCGGCGAGTCCGGCCTGCTGCCCAGCGACGTCTGGGGTCTCCGGCTCGAGGCTTAGCCACCGGATCGCCCGGACGTGGGGCAGCCGCGGCCGGGAGCGGGTCCGGGTCCGGCTCGTCGACGAGATCCCGCCGGCCTAGGGGTCGATGTCCCGGGCGACCGCGCGCATGATCTCGGCGATCTGCTTGGTGTGCTTGCGGTCCGGGTAGCGATTGCGCCGCAGGTCCGGCTGCACCTTCAGCTCGAGCAGCTTGATCATGTCCTCGATCAGGCCGTGCAGCTCTTCGGCCGGGCGACGGCGCGCCTCGGCGACGGACGGTGGCGGGTCGAGCAACCGGACGGAGAGCGCTTGCGGCCCGCGGCGGCCGTCGGCGACGCCGAACTCCAGCCGCTGTCCGGCCTTGAGCCCCTCGACGCCCTGCGGCAGCGCGGCCTTGCGAATGTAGACGTCGGCGCCACCGTCCTGCGTGACGAACCCGAACCCCTTCTCCGCGTCGTACCACTTGACCTTGCCGGTCGGCACTTCCCTCACCAGTCCTTCTGCTGTCCGCTCACGACGAACGCGCCCGGGGCGTACCCAGGGCGCGCTCCTGAAAGGGTATCTCGCCACAGGCCCTGGGGAGAAGTCGATACCGGCGGATACCCTCTTGCGTCATGAAGACCACGACGAAGGAGGCCGGCGTGGCCGCTCCCGGCAAACCGTTCCTGATGCGCGTCGGCATCGGGTTGTTCGCCCTCGGCATGATCGCCGTGCTGGCGGTGTTCATCATGTTCGCCGCCGGCCTGGAGAACCTGCCGATCTGGCTGTCCGTCGCCGCCGGCGTCGTCACGCCGCTGGGCCTGCTGCTGGGCTTGCTCGCGCTGGTCTTCGAAGCGCGAGCCAAAAAAGAGGGCTAGGGCACCGCGCTCCCCGCGAACGTCCGCTCGAACCATTCCGGGAACTCCGTCAGCGAGTCGAACACCACTTCGGCGCCTTCGCTCAGCAGGAGTGTGCGGTCACACGGCCCGGTGGTGACGCCGACCGCGATCGCCCCGGCGGCGAGCGCGCCCCGGATGTCACCGGCGTGATCTCCGACATACACACGCGCGTCGTGCGCCAGAAGCGCTTCGGCCTTTTGCGTCGACCACAGCTCGCCGACGACTTCGTCGACCTCCAGCCCGAGCGCGTCCACGTGCAGCTGCGCGTTGGGCCCGTACTTCCCGGTGACGACCAGCGTGCGGCCGCCCGCGGCCCGCACCGCGCGGAGTGACTCGACCGCGCCCGGCAGCGCGACCGTGCTCGGCACGACCATGTCCGGGTACAGAGCGCGGAACCGGTCGACGAGGCCGGGGATGCGTTCCTCGGGCGCTTCGAAGCCGCGCAGGATGTCGTCGAGCGGTGGGCCGAGGTTGGCCGCGAACGCGTCTCCGTCCAGCGGTAAGCCGGATTCGACGCCGAGCGCGTTCATCGCCGCGGCCATGCCCGGCCGCGCGTCGATCAGTGTCATGTCGAGGTCGAACCCCACCGTGATGCCCACAACCGACACGTTAGCCGTCACCACCGACAGGTTTACACGCAAACCGATCATGTACAGCGCCTTGACAGCCAGGCTAACTGTGTCAAGGTGAAGGTGTGACCAGCTTCACTGACCGGACCAAGGCGTCCCTCCGGGAAGCCCTGCTCGACGCCGCCGCGGACCTGCTGCCGGACCGGGGTCACGCGGGCCTGCGGATGGCCGACGTCGCGGCCAGGGCCGGGGTGAGCAGGCAGACTGTCTACAACGAATTCGGGAACAAGGCGGCGCTGACCCAGGCGGTGGCGCTGCGCACCGCGTCGGAGTTCCTCGACGGGATCCGGCAGCGGTTCCAGACGGCGGACGGGCTCCTGGCGGGCATCCACCACGCCGTCGTCTACACGATCGAGCACGCGCGGGAGAACCGCCTGGTCGCGGCGGCGCTCGGCACCGAAGTCGCCGAGGACCTGCTGCCGCTGCTCACGACCAAGGGCGAGCCGATCCTCACCGCGGCCACCGACCTCGCCGCCGAGCAGTACCGCGAGTTCGAACCCGGGCTGCCCGCCGAGGCAGCCGCGCTGCTCGCGGAGACCGCCGTGCGCCTCTCCCTGTCGCACCTGGTGCTCTCCACGCACTCGGCAGCCGAAGCGGCCGACGCCGTCACCGCGGTGCTGGCACCCGCCATCCGCCAATTCGTCCACTGAATCGTCAATCGGAGTGACACGATGACCGACACGCTGCCCGAACTCCGGACCGGTTTTTCCTCGCTGCGCAAGGGCGGGCTGAACTGGGACTCCTTCCCGCTGCGGCTGTTCGTCAAAGGCAACAAGAAGTTCTGGAACCCGGCCGACATCGACTTCAGCCGCGAACGCGAGGGCTGGGAAACGCTCAACCCCGAGCAGCAGCGAAGCACGACGTACCTGGTCGCGCAGTTCATCGCCGGCGAAGAGGCCGTCACCGAGGACATCCAGCCGTTCATGCGGGCGATGTCGGCGACCGGCCGGTTCGGCGACGAGATGTACCTGACGCAGTTCTGCTTCGAGGAAGCCAAGCACACGGAGGTGTTCCGGCGCTGGATGGACGCGGTCGGGCTGACTCAGGACCTCCATCCGTACGTCGCCGAGAACCCGCACTACCGCAAGCTGTTCTACGAAGAGCTCCCGCAGTCGCTGCGGGCGCTGGAGGACGATCCCAGCCCGCTCAACCAGATCCGCGCGAGCGTGACGTACAACCACGTCATCGAGGGCAGCCTCGCGCTGACCGGCTACTACTCGTGGCAGCTGATCTGCACCCAGCACGACATCCTGCCGGGCATGCAGGAACTGGTCCGCCGCATCGGCGACGACGAGCGCCGTCACATGGCCTGGGGCACGTTCACCTGCCGGCGGCACGTCGCCGCGGACGACTCCCTGTGGGACGCGGTGCAGCAGCGGATGGGCGAACTGCTGCCGCACGCGCTCAACATGATCCAGTGGGTGCAGGACCAGTTCGAGGAACTGCCGTTCGACAACGACCCGCAGGAGATCATCCAGTACGCGGCGGACCGGGCGCAGCGCCGCCTGGGCGCGATCGAGTCGGCGCGCGGGATGCCGGTGGAGCAGATCGACCTGGACTACTCGCCCGAGCACCTCGAGGAGACGTTCGGCGAGGAAGACGCCAAGGCGATCGCGGAAGCCGCCGCCGCGGTCGCCTGACACAAGTCCGTGAATGGCACATTGAGGGACTCTAAGTCCCTCAATGTGCCATTCACGGACTTCAGGCGTGCTTGGTCGCGGCCGCCGTTTCCAGGCCGAGCAGGGTGATCGACTTCTCGCGCATCTCGACCTTGCGGACCTTGCCGGTCACCGTCATCGGGAACTCGTCGACGACGTGGACGTACCGCGGGATCTTGTAGTGCGCCAGCTTGCCGCTGCAGAACTCGCGCACCTTCTCCGCGGTCAACGGCGAAGCGCCTTCCCGCATCCGGACCCAGGCCATCAGCTCTTCGCCGTACTTCTCGTCGGGGACGCCGATGACCTGCGCGTCGAGGACGTCCGGGTGGGTGTAGAGGAACTCCTCGATCTCGCGGGGGTAGAGGTTCTCGCCGCCGCGGATGACCATGTCCTTGATGCGGCCGGTGATGTTGACGTAACCGTCGCCGTCCATGACCGCCAGGTCGCCGGTGTGCATCCAGCGGGCCGCGTCGATCGCTTCGGCCGTCTTGTCCGGTTGTTCCCAGTACCCGAGCATCACCGAGTACCCGCGCGTGCACAGCTCGCCCGGCTCGCCGCGCGGGACCGTCAGGCCGGATTCGGGGTCGACGACCTTGACCTCCAGGTGCGGCCCGACCCGCCCGACCGTCGACACGCGACGCTCGATCGAGTCGTCGGCGCGGGTCTGCGTCGACACCGGAGACGTCTCGGTCATGCCGTAGCAGATGGACACCTCCGCCATTCCCATCCGGTCGATGACCTGCTTCATCACCTCGACCGGGCACGGCGAGCCCGCCATGATCCCGGTGCGCAGCGACGACAGGTCGAACTCGCCGAAGTCCGGGTGGTTGAGCTCGGCGATGAACATCGTCGGCACGCCGTAGAGCGACGTGCACCGCTCGGCCGCGACGGCTTCGAGCGTCGCGCGGGGGTCGAACGCCGGGGCCGGGATGACCATGCACGCGCCGTGGCTGGTGCACGCCAGGTTGCCCATCACCATGCCGAAGCAGTGGTAGAAGGGCACCGGGATGCACACCTTGTCTTCTTCGGTGTAGTTGCACAGTTCGCCGACGAAGTAGCCGTTGTTGAGGATGTTGTGGTGGCTCAGCGTGGCGCCCTTGGGGAAGCCCGTGGTCCCGGAGGTGTACTGGATGTTGATCGGATCGTCGGCCGACAGGCCGGCCCGCAGGTGCGCCAGCTGAGCCGGGTCCCCGCGCCGGCCGGCGTCCATCAGTTCCTGCCAGCTCTCGCCGCCGAGCACCACGACGTGCTCCAGCCGCGCGCACTTCTCGCGCACTTCTTCGACCATCGCGGGGTAGTCGGACGTCTTGAACTTGTCCGACGCCACCAGCAGCCGGATCCCGGCCTGGTCGAGCACGTACTCGAGCTCGTGCGACCGGTAGGCGGGGTTGATGTTGACGAGGATCGCGCCGATCTTCGCCGTCGCGTACTGGAGGAAGGTCCACTCCGCCCGGTTCGGCGACCAGATCCCCACCCGGTCGCCCTTCCCGATGCCCCGCGCGACCAGCCCGAGCGCGAGCGCGGTCACCTCGCCCGCCAGTTCCCGGTAGGTCCACCGCCCGCCGGCGGCCCGGTCCACCAGCGCGTCCCGGTCCCCGAACGCGGCCACCGTCCGGTCGAAGTTGTCGCCGATGGTGTCCCCGAGCAGCGGGACCTCCGAGATCCCCGATGCGTAACTCGGCAGGGCGGGCGCGTCAGGCATGGTGGCTCCTCGGACGTCTTCGTCGGGCCTCCCGAGTCTAGGAAGCGAACCCGCTCATGGCGACCTCACTTCGCTCGGCTGAAGCGGCCTTGAAGCGCGTACGAGCCGGCGGCGGACGTTGCTTTCACGTCGTAGCTGTCGGGATCGGGGTCGCGCATACCGGCGGCGTGGTTGTACTGCGCGGCGAAGAGGTGCTCCCCGGCCGGCACGGTCCTGCCCGGCTTGAGCTCCCAGCGGTAGACCACCGCGCCGTCGCTCTCCTGCGCGGTGACGGCGAAGTCGTCGGCGGGCCCGGTCTGCCACTGGCCGGTGCTCTGCACGCCACCGGTCTGCGCGATGCGCACTTCCACCGTGAGCGCGGTCAGCGGCTGGGCGACGTCGAGGGTGAGGGCGCTCTGCGCCCAGTACACGGTGCTGTGCGGATCGACGGAGCCCTGCGCCGACAGCGGCCCGTCCGAGACCCGGCTGCCGGCCGGTGCGGCCGGGCTCGGGCTGCCCGGCGACGGCCGGGCAGTGGTCGTCCGGCCCGGATGCCCCGTCGCGGGCGGCGGTGCCGAACCGCCGGTGGGGCGCGAGGAGGGCGTAGTACTCGGGCTCGGGACGCTGAGCGTGGTCTCGCCGTCCGGGTGCGCCGGAGCGGTCTGCACGCTTCCGGCGACGGCGAGACCGGCGACGGCCAGGATGCCGGCCGCGGCGGAGCCGGCCAGCACCACCTTGGGCCATGACCGCGCGATGCCCGGCCGCCGCCGCGGAGCGTCAGTGCCGGCCATGCCGCGGTGCACGCGGGCCAGCATCCGGTCGCGGTCGGGCTGGTGTGCCTCGGCGGCCTCGCGCAGCCGCCTGCCGATCTCCTCGTTCACCGGCTCCTCCTCTCCGCCGCCAGGTCTCCGGCCGCTTGCCCGCCGAGCAGACGTTCCAGCTCGGCCAGTCCCTTCGAGGTCTGGCTCTTCACCGCGCCGACCGAGATGCCCAGCGCCCGCGCGGTGTCCTTCTCCGACAGGTCGAAGGCGTGCCTGAGGATGACGCAGGCCCGCTTCCCGAAGGGCAATCTGCCCAGGGCCGCCCGCACGTCCACCACGGCGGCCACGTCGGGACTCCGCTCCTGCTGCGAACCCGGCGACCAGAACAGGGCGATCCGGCGGCGCTCGCGCGTCACGCTGCGGACCCGTTCCCGTGCGAGGTTCGCGACCACCCCGCGGGCGTACGCCAGCGGGTGCTCGGCCTCGCGCAGCCGGTCCCAGCGCTGCCACAGGGCGATCAGAGCGTCGGCGGCGAGGTCGTCGGCCGCGTCCGTCTCGCCGGTCAGCAGGAACGAGAAACGGGCCAGCCCGGCGTAGTGCCGTTCGAAGAAGTCGTGGAACTCCGCCGACGTGTCATCGAGGAGCATGTGTCCCGGCTGCCCTCTTCCTGCTCATGCCCCCGTCCAAGGCGGCAACCTACCAGTGGCGACCCGCGGCCGGGCCGGCGCGAACGCCGGCCCGGCGCGGGTCAGGCGGGCTCGCCGTACAGCACGCCGCGGCCGTTCGTGCCGACGTAGACCCGCCCGTAGACCTCCGGGTCACCGGTGATGACGCCGGAGCCGGCACCCCCGCCGAACTGGTGCCGGTCGTCGTTGATCCGCTTCCAGGCGCCGCCGCCGTCGGTGGAGCGGAAGATCCCGGTGACGCCGTTCACCGTGCCGACGAGGTAGAGCGCCGGATAGCTCGCCCCGGGGGCGGACTTGCCGAAGCCGACGGCGCCCGCCGCCTGGACACCACCCAGCCTGCGGAAACCCGCGCCGCCGTCGGTGGAGTGCCAGAGCCCCCCGCCGTCCGCGATCCACAGATCCCCGGCGACGCCCGGGACCGCCTCGAGATGCCCGCCGGGAAGACCGCCGGCGCGAGCGGCGAAGCTCCGGCCGCCGTCGGTGCTGGCGAACAACGTGTCCCCGCTGAGCGCGTAGAAGGTGCCCGCGGCGGAGCGGTCGGCCACCACCGCCGTGCCCTTGGGCAGGCCGGCGGACGCCGTCCAGGTCGCGCCGCGGTCGGTGGAGACGGCGGGCACCTGGCCCGCCGCGGTCCACACCACCGTGCCGCCGTCAGCCGAGATCGCCACGCTGCCGCCGCCCGCGGCGCTCACCGGAGTCCCGGAGAACGGCCGCCAGGTGGCACCGCCGTCCGTGGAGTAGGCACCGCGCGCCTGGTCGCTGTAGCCGACGCGGACGACGACGTCCGGCTTGGCCTGGGCGAAGTCGATGCCGGTGGTGTTGCTGAAGCGCGGTCCGGACGACGCCCCGGCCGGGACCTTGTCCAGGTCGTCGTGGCGGAATCCGCCGACGTCGCCGAGTGCGCTGACCAGCTTGCCGCCGGGCGGCGCGACCAGGCCGAGCACCGCGGTCTCCTCCAGCCCCTTGGCGGGGACCGTCCAGTGCGTGGCGCCGCCACGATCCGCCGCGGTCACGTCGTCGCTCGCCCACAGACCCGATCCGGTGCCGTAGATGACGTGCCCCGAGTCGAAGGGGTCGAGGGCCAGCGCGCCCATCCAGTGGCCGATGCCGGTGCCGACGTACGGTGCGGCGGAGGCGTCCCGGACGGACGTGGCACCCAGCGCCTTCCAGGTGGAGCCGCCGTCGGTGGAGCGGTACAGCTCGTCCGACGGCCACCAGCGGTCGAGGGTGGTGACCATCACCGTGGCCGGGTGCTGCGGGTCCACCGCCAGCCCGCCGAAGCCGAACCCGTCGCCGGGGATCGGCGAGACGTCCTTCCAGGCCCCACCGGCCGGCGTGTACTTCCGCACCGAACCGGCTTTCACGCCATTAGGACCGGGGGAGTCGGTGTAGGTCACGTACAGCGAACCGTCACCGGACAGGACGCCGTGCTGCGGCAACTGCCCGGTCGGCTGGCCGGGCACGGCCTGCCAGCTGGAGCCGCCGTCGGTGGAGCGGTACAGCGAGGTGTTCCTGTCGGCGGCACCGACGTAGATCGTCTTGCTGCCGGCCGGGCCGAAGGTCACGAAGGACAGGCCGACGCCACTGCTCGCGCCGTCGGTGACGGGGAAACCGGGGACCTGGTTCCACGTCGTGCCGTAGTCGGTGCTGCGCCACAGCCCGTTCTTGCGGGTGCCCAGGTACAGCGTCCGGTGGTCGGCGGGGTCGATCGCGAGCCGTTCGCCCATGGAGCGGCCGTCCTCGTTGCTGCCCAGTTTGAACGGCAGGTCGGTGCGCTGGAACGTCTTACCCTGGTCGGTGGAGCGCAGGATCGCGCCGTTGCCTGCCCAGTCGTTGGTGTACGTGCCGGTCGCGAGGTACAGGCGATCGGGGTCGACCGGATCGGTCGCCACGCTCTCGATGCCGTACAGGTTCCAGTCCGCGGCCCAGTCCGTCAGCGGGACCCATTGGCCGGCACCGCCGTCCCAGCGGTACGCGCCACCCATGTCGGTACGCGCGTACAGCAGGCCCTTGCGGCTCGGGTTGAAGACGAAGCCGGTGACGAAGCCGCCACCGGCGATCTGGACGTTGCGCCAGGCGTAATCGCCCGAACCGGCCGACGTCGCCGGCGGCGGGGCGGACGCGCTGGTGGACGGCTGGGTCACGACGGGCCTCGTGGGCGCCGAGGGCTTGGCGGGGGTGTCCGTCTTCGCCAGCGTCCACTGCTGGTCGGTGCCGCCGCGGTCGGCGGACGGGACGACCGCGGCGTCGCCGCCGTTGTTCACGCCGAGAACCAGGCCGCTGCCGCGCGAGACGATCTTCACCGCACCTTGGCCGGCCTCGGTGAGCTTCCACTGCTGGTTCGCGGCGCCGGTGTCCGACTGCTGCTCGAGAGCGGCAGGCCCGGTCGCTTTCCGTACCCCCAGTACCTTCCCGCTGTTGTGGTTGACCAGCCGGCAGAAGCCGCCGTCGACGAGCTGTACCTGCCACTGCTGGCTGGCGGCACCGGCGGCGCGCTTCTCCTCCTGGATCCGGACGCCGTCCGCGTGATCCGCGCCGGCCACGTCCAGCGCGTTACCGCTGCGCACGGAGACGAACTGGTAGTAGGCGGCGGTGTCCACCGCCACCTCCTCCGGCTCGCCGCGCGCCAGCAACAGGTACGGAACGACCAGCGCCGGCACGGCCAGCGCCAAGGCGATCACCACCCAGCGTCGGCGTTTCCGCAGCCCGGCGGACCCGGTCTCACTCATCGCAGCTCTCCTTGACGTCCTCGGTTCTGCCCCCAAGTTGCCGCTGCTCCCGAAAAGGTTTCCGCCCCGCGAAGATTTCGCCGGGTCCTCGACGGCCGGGCGCAGGGTGGTGGTTCCGCTACGCTCGGGGACGTGCCGGAGGAATTCTCACTGGGCCTGGCCGAGGTCGACGTCGCGGTCCGGCGGGCCGGTCTTCCGGCGAACTGGCACCCGTTCGAGATCCGCAGCCCGGGGCGCACCCTCGAGGAGCACGAGCGCATCGCGGCGGAGTCGTGGGAATCGCTGCGGGCGCGCGGGCTGGCGGCTCGGGACAAGCTGGACGTCGAGGTCGAGCAGACGCTGCGCGCGTGGACCCAGCCCGACGTGCTGATCATCGTCCGCGCGGCGGAAGCGGGTCGCCGGGTGCTCTACCGGGCGGCCATCGGCCACGGCCTGGGGGTGTTTTCGGAGCTGTCCGGCGAGGAGATCCTGTTCGCGCAGGCGCGGCCGGACCGGCTGGTCGACCTCGTGGCCGGGATGCTGCCGAGCTACCCGCCGGTGCCGCTGGCCGAGCTCGCGTTCGTCTCCCCCGGCTCCCGCCAGGACGCCGCGGCGGCCGCCGAGTTCTCGGCTTGGCCCCTGCACCGCTACGGCACCTTCGAGCTGTCGGTCCGGCAGGGCCAAGGCGCGCTTCACCCGGTCGGCACAACGACGTTCGTCGACAACGACGGCGGCCGGTTCCTGATGTGCACCGAGGCCCTGCCGGACGGCGAAAGCCGCGTCCGGTTCATCCCATCGGATGGTTCTCACCTGCGGAGCTGGCTCCACGAGCGTGGCCGGAACTCCGCCGCACCCAGGAACCACTGACACCCCTTGTTCGTCACTAGTACAGTGCGGGAGGACCACGCACGGTGGCAGCGGGCGACGGGAGGGCGTCATGGGTGGATCGCAGTTCGGCGCACCGGGATCCTTCACGCCTCCGCCCGCCGCCGGTGACGCGGGCTCGAACTTCCTCTCCGGCATCGTCGCCGGCCCGGTCGATTCGGCCGCGGCGCAGCGGGTCAGCACCGGCGGCAGCCACCTGAAGTCACTGGCGGAAAACGGCCAGTTCGCGGTCAACGAGGAAGGCTTCCAGGCGTACCTCAAGGCCTGCGACTTCTTCATCGACGGCTACGACAAGATGCTCCGCGACGTCCGGGTCCTGGCCGGCGCGGCTCGCATGGGCGGCAGCGCCTACGCCCAAGCCGTCGCCCGGTTCAACGCGACGGCGGCCGACGGCGACCCGGAAGCCCTGATCCCCAACCTCCTCCTCATGAAGCGCGGGGTCGAAGAAGCCCGTGAGGCGATGGTGATCGCGCGGAAGAACTACCGGGACACCGAAGACGCCCACACCGTCGCGTTCACCAAGCTGGACAAGGATCTGCCGGGTCAGTGACTTCCCACCGCATCGCCGCCGTAGTGACCGCCGCCTGCGCGACGTTGGCGCTGGCCGCGTGCACCGATCAGGTCGGCGGCCAGGCGAACCCGAGCCCGGCCGGACACGGCGAGACGAACACCTCCGCCCCGCCGTCCGGGAATCCGGACAACCCCTTCGCCTCCTTGAACCCCTGTTCGCTGCTCGACCAGGCGCTCACCGATGCGGGTTTCCCGCCGGCGGTCCCGACCGTCGCCGACGCGAAGGAGAGCTGCGCCGCGAACAAGCCGAGAGCCGGCGACGTGCACCCCGTCGATCTGGCGCTTTCCCTTCAGCCCGGCCGTGGTTACCGGAACAACGTCGGCAACCCGGGCCAAGCGAGTGAGGGAAAGGTCAACGGGCGCGCGGCGGTCGAAGAACGTGAACCACAGCAGTCGCCCGGGCAGTGCGGCATCTGGCTGGAAGTGAAACCGGCGTCCCGCGCCCTCGTTCTCGTGACGTCGGGATCGGACACGGCGAACGCGTGCAAGCTCGTCGAAGGATTCGCGGAGAAGATCGAACCACTGCTGCCGAAGACCAACTGATACGGAGTCCAGCCATGAGTCAGCCGCACCGGGCGCAGCATCGCCAGTCCGAGGGTGACTACTACGCGGAAACCGCCCAGCAGCTCCAAGGTCATGGCACCGACGGCCAACGGCTCACCGAAAAGGCCGCTTCGGACTATTCGGTCGCGCAGGGAAAGCTCTTGCAGGAAGGGCAAACCCTGCGGGCCGGTGCGCCCGCGCCCGGCGAGAACTACGCGAACCAGCCGCACGAAGCGCTGTACGACATGGTCCACCAGAACCTGGACCTCGAGGACCTCAACGACCGCAGCCGGGTCGCCAACGTCTACGGGAACTGGCTGGCGGACGCCTCCAACCAGTTCCGCGACGCCGCCACGGCGGCGGGCAGCTCGTGGCAGGGACCGGCGGCCGGCCAGGCGAACACGTTCTTCCAGAGCACGGCCGGACACACCGAACAGACCGGCAACGCGATGCAGCTGGCGTCGAACCACTACTCCCAGCAGTCCGCCGCGGCCCACTACGCCAAGACGAACATGCCCGAGCCCACCGGTTTCGACCAGCAGGCCGAGCTGGACAAGGCGCGACGGCAGTACGAATCCGGCGACCTCGTCGGCATGAACGGCACCATGGGCGGCATCCAGGCCAAGCAGCAGCAGGCCGACGCCGCGCACCAGCAGGCCGTCCAGGTCCTCCAGAACCTCGACTCGACCTACCACGAGACGGCCAGCTCCCAGCCCACCTACGCCCCGCCGCCGCAGCTCGGGCAGGGTGACTCCACCTCCGCGTCCGGGTTCCACGGCGGCAGCGGCACCGGCAGCGCCGGCTTCGGCGGCACCGCGGCCGCCGGCGGGACCACCGGGCCGGGCGGCACGAGCGGCACCTACGTCCCCGGTGGCGCCACCCCGCCGGGCACGACGCCACCCGGGACGACGCCGCCGTCGTACGTCCCGCCCGGCACCACCAGCGGCACCGGCACCTTCAGCGGCAACACGAACTTCCGCGCCGCACCGGCGGCGAGCGGGTTCAGCCGGATCACTCCCGACGGGCTCGCGATGACCGGCAATCCCGGCGTCGGCGGGGGAAGCGGGGACACCACGCGCGGCAAGCCCGGCATCGGGTCCGGGCGGGCCGGGACCGGGTTCGCCGGTTCCCGCGTTTCCGGCAGCGCCGGTACCCCGAAGGAGACGCCCGGAGAAGGCGCCAAGGCCGCGGGGAAGAGCACGGGCAAGGCAGCGGGTGAGCGGCTCGAACGCGGCGCCACCGCCGCCGCGGCGGCCAAGGGCAAGGCCGGTGGCGCCGGCGCCACGGGTGCGGCCGGGGCCGGCAAGAAGAAGGAAGACGACCAGGAGCACAAGAACAAGTACGGGGTCGACGACGACGTCTTCGAGCTCAAGCCGGACCACGGGCCCGACGGTGAGAAGATCATGCGGCCGACCATCGGTGAGACGTCCTAGGGGACATCCCCCAAATCCCGCGCCGGCCAAGATCGGCGGCGTGAGCCGCGGTTACATTGGGGTCATGCGCTTCTTCATCGTCGACGCCTTCACCGACCGGCCCTTCGCCGGGAACTCCGCCGGGGTCGTCCTGCTGGACGAGCCCGCCGACGCCGTCTGGATGCAGGCCGTCGCCGCCGAGATGAAGCACGCCGAGACCGCCTTCGTCGTGACGTCCCAGGACGGCCCGAAGCCGCTCAGGTGGTTCACGCCCGAGGTCGAGGTCGCGCTGTGCGGCCACGCGACCGTCGCGGTCACGCACGTCCTCGGCGGTGAGCAGACGTACACCACGAAGAGCGGTGAACTGCGCGCCAAGGCCGCGGACGGCTGGGTCGAGCTGGACTTCCCGTCGGACCCGCCGCGGGACACCGACGACGACCTGTCCGAAATTCTCCCGGGTGCCGAGATCGAGTACACCGGTCGCGGCGTCGAGAACCTCTTCGCCGTCCTGCCCGACGCCAAGACCGTCCGCGCGCTCGAGCCGGACCTCGCGAAGCTCAAGGGCACCTGGAACGGCAGGCTGCTGGTCACCGCGAAGGGCGACGACGTCGACTACGTCAGCCGCTTCTTCGCTCCCGGCGTCGGCATCGACGAAGACCCCGTCACCGGCTCCGCGCACTGCATCCTGTCGCCCTACTGGTCCGGGCAACTGGGGAAGGACGAGCTCACCGGCGAGCAGGCGTCGGAACGCGGCGGGATCGTCCGGACCCGCCAGGACGGCGACCGGGTCCACCTCGCCGGCCAGGCCGTCACGGTCGTCAGTGGGGAGCTGTACGTCTGATGCGCACCTTGCTGAACATCATCTGGCTCGTCCTGTGCGGCTTCTGGATGGCGCTGGGCTACCTGGTCGCCGGGGTGATCTGCTGCATCCTCGTCATCACCATCCCGTTCGGGCTGGCGTCGTTCCGGATCGCGCGCTACGCGCTCTGGCCGTTCGGCCGCACCGTCGTCGACCGGCGTGACGCGGGCGCCGCGTCGTTCCTCGGCAACGTCATCTGGTTCGTCTTCGCCGGGTTGTGGCTGGCGATCGGGCACATCGTCACCGGGATCGGGCTGTGCATCACGATCATCGGCATCCCGCTCGGCGTCGCGAACTTCAAGATGATCCCGGTGTCGCTGATGCCGCTCGGCAAGGAGATCGTCGAGCTCCCCTGATCAGGACTCCGGCTCGTACGGCAGCTCGACGACCAGGCAGGGCCCGCCGACGAACAGGCCGCCGTCGACGCCCAGCGCCTTGCCACCCGCGTACAGGAACGGGCCCTCGAGCTGGGTCGGGTGGATCCCCAGCTGGTCGGCGATGACGCTGTGCCCGTGCACGATCCGGGAGCCGCCGAGGACCTCCATCAGCTTCCCGGCGTTCTCTTCGCCGTCCGGGCCGCGGAAGGCGTACCGCGTCGTCATGCGGCGCCAGACGTCCCACCAGGCTTCGATGTCGTTGCCCTCGAGGATCTCGCGAGCGGCCTCGTTGATCTCCTCGATCGAGGAACCCCAGTCGAGGTACTCCAGCGTGTCCGAGTGCAGCAGCAGGTGATCGGCGGCGAGCGCGGCCAGCGGGCGCGCGGTCAGCCACTCGATGTGCTCCGGCGTCAGGCGGTCCTGGTCCGAGAGCAGGCCGCCGTTGATCTCCCAGCTGCGGGCGAAGCTGCGCGGGCCGAAGTCGGACGGCACCGGCTCGTCGCCGAAGTGGTACATCCCCAGCGCGAGGATCTCGTGGTTGCCCAGCAGGGTCTGCACCTGGCCGCCGGCCTCGGCCGCCTGCTCCTCGAGCCGCATGACCAGGTCGATCGCGCCGACGCCGTCCGGGCCGCGGTCGACGAAGTCGCCGAGGAACCACAGCTGGGCCTCGCCGCCGGACCAGTTGTCCTCTTCGTCGACCAGGCCCTCGGCTCTCAGGGCGTCGGCGAGTTCGTCACGGTGGCCATGGACGTCACCGACCACATACGTGGACTTGCTCATCCGGTGACGATAAGCCCTGCTTCGGACTCAGCGTAGGTCAGCCTTCGCCGAACGGGTCCAGCGTTCGCCCGATCAGGTCGGCGACCGAGTCGAGCACCAGCGTCGGCCGATACGGATAGCGTTCGGCCGACTCCCGGCTGGATATGCCGGTGAGCACCAGGATGGTCTGCAGCCCGGCTTCGATGCCCGAGTGCACGTCGGTGTCCATCCGGTCGCCGATCATCAGCGTCGACTCCGAGTGCGCGCCGAGCCGCCGCAGCGCCGAGCGCATCATCAGCGGGTTCGGCTTGCCGACGTAGTACGGCGAGCGCCCGGTGGCCTTCTCGATCAGTGCCGCGACGGACCCGGTCGCCGGCATCGACCCTTCCACGCTCGGGCCGGTCGCGTCGGGGTTGGTCGCGATGAACTTCGCGCCGCCCTCGATGAGCCGGATCGCGCGGGTGATGGCACTGAAGCTGTAGGTGCGGGTCTCGCCCAGCACGACGTAGTCCGGGTCACGCTCGGTCAGCACGTAGCCGACCTCGTGCAGCGCCGTGGTGAGGCCCGCTTCGCCGATGACGTACGCCGAGCCGTTCGGCCGCTGCGACGAGAGGAACTTCGCGGTCGCCAGCGCCGACGTCCAGATCGACTCCTCCGGGATGTCGAGCCCGGTGCGCTCCAGCCGTGCCCGCAGGTCGCGCGGGGTGTAGATCGAGTTGTTCGTCAGCACCAGGAAGTCGATGCCGTTCGCCTTCAGCTCGGCGAGGAACTCGTCGGCCCCCGGGACGAGGTGCTCCTCCTTCACCAGGACGCCGTCCATGTCGGAGAGGTACGTCCACCGGCGTTCGTTCATGGGCGGAACCTATCACGCGCGCGAGGCACCTGCGTGGCACAGCGAAAAGGGCTACAGTGGGAATTGCCGGTATCGCGAGGGGAGTCGCGTATCCGGTTACCGAGGGGGTTCGGGGGAATACTTTTCGGCAACGGCGGCGCGCTCGTCGTCGCGCAATTCTTCCTGCCCCCGTGACCCAAGGGGGAAAACCATGACCGAAATCATCGAGCGCCCGGCGGCCACCGCGGCGATCGACGCGCCGAACTGGGGACTCACCAAGTTCCTCGACCCACTGCCGGTTCCACCAGTGTTCCGGCCCCGCAGCCGGGAAACGATCACCATTCCGATGGTCACCCGGCAGCAGAAGCTGCACTCGCAATTGCCCGAAAGTACGTTGTGGACGTACGCGGGGCATTTCCCGGGTCCGACTATCGAAGTGCGCAGCGGCCGGCAGCTGCGGATTTCGTGGTCGAACGAAATCGACGGTGAGTTCCCGCTCGTCGCCGTCAAGGGCCCAATCGCCACGGGGCCCACGAGCCGTCCGGGCCGCGAGCTCGACAAGGAGAACTACTCGATCATCGAGGGCGTCGCCGACCTGCCGGCCTGGACGGTCGTCCACCTGCACGGCGCGCGCACCAACGCGGGCAACGACGGCTGGGCGCACAACGCGGGTCTCAAGGGCACGTCCCAGCTGGCGGAGTACCAGAACCGCCAGCAGGCGATGCCGCTCTGGTACCACGACCACGCCATGGCGATCACGCGCTTCAACGTCCACACGGGCCTGGCCGGGATGTACCTGGTCCGCGACGACGAGGAGGACGCGCTCGGCCTGCCGCACGGCGACCACGAGCTCCCGCTGATCATCACCGACCGCAACCTGGACACCGACCCGGCGACCGGCGCGCTGACCGGCCAGGTGCTGTTCAAGGTGCCCTTCATCCCGCCGAACGGCCCGATGATTCCGTTCACGGGCCCGTTCAACCTGGTCAACGGCGTGATCTGGCCGCACCTGGACGTCGACGCGCGGTGGTACCGCTTCCGGCTGCTCAACGCGGCCAACTCGCGGTTCTACACGCTCAACCTGGTCGACGAGAACAACGTCCCGGTCAACGACGCCGTTCGCCTGATCGGCACGGACGGCGGCCTGCTGCCCGCGCCGGCGCCGTTGCCGAACGGCGGGCTGACCGTCGCGCCGGCCGAGCGCTTCGACGTCCTCATCGACTTCAGCCGCTTCAAGGGGCAGAAGCTCAAGCTGCGCAACGCCGACCCGCGGCTGGGTGTCGTCGAGCCGGACCTGATGGAGTTCCGGGTGGACAGCCGGGCGAAGCACGACCCGTTCGCGCTGCCGGAGAAGATCTCGACGTCGTACACGCGGCTGCAGCACGGCACGACGCTGCCGGAGGACCACGACCACGTCTGGGTCGCGCTGCTGCTCAACGCCGAGGGACACCCGGAGATGTGGGACCTCCAGCAGGTCGACGCGGACCCGGGCGGCGCGGGAGTCATCCAGCTGCAGGACCCGAACGGCGGGCTGAAGACGTTCCGGATGAACGGGCGGCTCTTCGACGACACGACGGGGATCTTCATCGACCACGACCGGTGGGCGGTGTGGAACCTCGTGCACGTCGCGAACGGCGGGCCGTCACACCCGGTCCACGTCCACCTGACGGAGTTCCAGGCGCTGTTCCGGCGCGCCTTCACCACGACGTTCGACCAGGCCACGGAACGGACGACGGCGCCGATCAGCGGGTTCACCGACGTCCCGCTGGAGAAGTACGAGGAGGGCTGGAAGGACACGATCATCGTGAACCCCGGCCAGTGGGTGAGCGTCGCCGGCCGGTTCGGCGGCGGCACCGGCGAGTTCATGTTCCACTGCCACATCCTCGACCACGAGGACGAGGGCATGATGCGGCCGTTCGTCGTGCACCCGCCCGAGGTGGCGAAGTTCCACGTCCACCCGGGCGGCGGCCACCACCACGACGCCGCCTGAGGTCAGGAGGCCGCGGCCGGGTGCACGCTCACGGTCGCGGCCTTCACCGACAACGTCACCGCCGAGCCGGGCTCGAGGGCGAGCTCGGCGACGGCGGCCGGGGTGAGGTCGGCGGTGAGGCCGTGGGCCCAGCCGTCGCCCTCGGCCCGGACGCGGATCACCGGCCCGTGCGGCTCCAGGGCCGCGACGACGGCGTCGGTGGTGTTGCGCGGGCTGCCGCGGTGCTCGCCGTCGTGCGGGTAGACGGCGACGGCGTTCGGCGGGAACACCGCCACGGCGGGCTCGCCCAGCACCACGTCGGCCGCCGGGATGCCGCTGACGACGTCGCCGGACGCCGTCCGCAGCCCTTCGGGGACCGCGGTCCCGGCGACGAGGTTGAGCCCGGCGATCCGCGCGGTGAACGCCGTCCGCGGCGCCGAAAGCACTTCCCGCGTCGGGCCGCGTTCGACGATGCGGCCGTCGTTCATCACCGCGACGTGGTCGGCGAGGGCGAGCGCGTCCAGCGGGTCGTGCGTGACGAGCACGGTCGTCGGCCCGGTCTTGAGCACCCGCCGCAGCAGGCCGCGGATCGCCGGGGCGGCGTCGACGTCGAGCGCGGCGAACGGCTCGTCGAGCAGCAGCAGCTCCGGTTCGGCGGCCAGGGCCCTGGCGATCGCGACGCGCTGGGCCTGGCCGCCGGACAGCTGCCCGGGCCGCCGGTCGGCCAGCGAAACGGCGTCCACTTCGGCCAGCCAGAAGTAGGCACGCTCCCGCGCGGCGTGGCGGCCGGCACCGGTCGAGCGCGGCGAGAACGCGACGTTGTCCACTGCGGACAGGTGCGGGAAGAGCAGCGCGTCCTGGGACAGGAGCCCGATCCCGCGGCGGTGCGGCGGCACGCCGGCCAGCGCGCGCCCGGCCACCGTGATCTCCGCCGTCGTCGGCGTGACCAGCCCCGCCAGGCAGCCCAGGACCGTCGACTTGCCGGAACCGTTCGGGCCGAGGAGCGCCAGCACGCTCCCGGCGGGCACGTCGAGGTCCACTTCGAGGTGGAACGAGCCGCGGACGGCGTCGATCCGGGCGGCGAGGCTCATCGCAGGCCGCCTTCCCACGAGCGCGGCCGCGCGAAGGCGATGACGACGATCGCCACGACGATGAGCAGCAGCGCGAGCGCCACCGCGCTGTCGACGTCCGCTTCGGCCTGCGTGTAGACCTCGAGCGGCAGGGTGCGGGTGACGTCTTCGAGGCTGCCCGCGAAGGTGATCGTGGCGCCGAACTCGCCGAGCGCGCGGGCGAAGCTGAGCACGACGCCGGAGCCGAGCGCGGGCAGCAGCAGCGGCAGCGTGACCCGGCGGAAGACGGTCCACGGGCGCGCGCCCAGCGTCGCGGCGACCTGCTCGTAGCGGTCGCCGGAGTTCCGGAGCGCGCCTTCGAGGCTGACCACGAGGAACGGCATCGCGACGAACGTCTGCGCGATCACCACCGCCGTCGTCGTGAACGGCACGGACTCCCCGGTCAGGGCGGTGATGAGGATGCCGAGGAAACCCTTGCGGCCGAGCAGGTAGAGCAGCGCGAGCCCGCCGACCACCGGCGGCAGCACCAGCGGCAGCAGCACGATCGGCCGCAGCAGCCGGACCCCGCGGAACCGGGCCCGCGCGAGCACGACGGCCAGCGGCACGCCGAGCAGCACACAGGCCAGAGTGGACAGTGCCGCCGTGATCAGCGACAGCCGCAGCGCGTGCCACGAAGACGGCGTGACGATCAGTGACGGCAGCCGCGTCAGGTCGGTGCGGACGAGCAGCCCGACGACCGGCAGCACGACCAGCGCCAGCGCGAGCGTCGCGGGGACGGCGAGCACCCACGGAACGCGCGAGTGGCCGGCCGGGGAAGTCCCCGGCCGGCCACTCGCGGAACGCCTACTGCGCAGAGCCGAACCCGACCTTCGCCAGCTCGGTCTTGCCTTCGGTGCCGAGGACGAACTCCTCGAACTGGTGCGCCAGGTCGGCCTGGCCGCCCTTGACCGCGGCGATCGGGTAGCTGTTGATCGCCTGGCCCGCCTCGGGGAAGTCGACCTTGTCGACCTTGCCCGCGGCCGAGGTCGCGTCGGTGACGTAGACCAGGCCCGCGTCGGCGTCACCGGACTGCACCTTGTTCAGCACCTGCTTGACGTCCTGCTCCTCGCTCTTCGGCTTGAGCGTGACGCGGGTGGCCGTCTCGACCTTCTTCGTCGCCGAGCCGCACGGCACCTGCGGGGCGCAGGTGATGACGGTCAGCCCGGGCTTGTTGAGGTCTTGAAACGTCTTGATGTTCTTAGAATTGCCCGGCGCGACCGCGATGGCGAGCTTGTTGGTGGCGAACACGGTCGCCTGGCCGTCGATCACGCCACCCTGGACGGCCTTGTCCATGTTCGTCTGGTCGGCCGAGGCGAAGACGTCGGCCTTCGCGCCGTTGGTCAGCTGCTGGACCAGGCCGGACGAGCCCGCGAAGCTGAACTTCACGGTGACGCCGGAGTGCTGCGCCTCGAACTCCTTGCCGAGCGCGGTGAACGACTCGGTGAGCGACGCGGCGGCGAACACGGTCAGCGTGCCGCCGCCGGCGTTTCCGGCCCCCTTGGGCGCGGGTGCGGTGACCGACGCCCCGCCGGTCTGCGTGCTGGGCTCGTCCGAGCTGCTGCACGCGCCCGCGAACAGGGCGACGGCCGCGACGGCCAGAGCAAGCTGTGACAACCGGGGCTTCGCCCCGGGCCCCCGAAATGCGGGCTTCTTCATCGACTTCCTTCCGGTGTTTCCACGACAACAGTGGTCGCCTTGACGACCGCGACCGCGAGCACCCCTGGGCGCAGCCCCAGCTCGCGGACGGCTTCCGTACTCATCAGGGACACCACGCGGTGTGCCCCGCACTGCAGTTCCACCTGGGCCATCACCTTGTCGGCGATGACCTCGGTGACCAGCCCCACGAACTTGTTGCGGGCCGAGCGGCCGACCGTCGACGGGTCGTCGGGGCCCGAGGCCTGAGCCCGGGCGAACCCGGCCAGCTGGGCGCCGTCGACGACCTTGCGGCCGGCGGCGTCGTCGGTGGCGGTCAGCTGGCCCGCGCGCACCCAGCGGCGCACGGTGTCGTCACTGACCCCGAGCAGGCGCGCGGCCTCGGACAACCGAAATTGCGGCATGCCGCAGACATTATCTCCGCAGTTGAGGAAAAGCTACGCGGGGCGCGAATTGTCCATGACTTCGGCGCGAAGCTGTTCGAGGATGACATTCTGATAACGCTCGATCACTTTTCGCTCGGCCGGGGAGAACTGCACCAGCGTCTCGCGAAGGGCGTCGAAGGCCGGCTGGAAGAGCGGCGCGAAGCGCTCTTCGGCCCCGGGCACGACCTCGACGAGAACCTTCCGGCGGTCCTCGAGGTCGCGGACGCGGCGGACCAGGCCGACCCTCTCCAGCCGGTCGATGACGCCGGTGACCGCGCCCGTGGACAGGCCCGTCAGCTCGGCGATCCGGCCGGCGGTGAGCGGTCCGTCGGACTGGCCCACCAGGTCGAACGTCTTGTGGTCGGTGCCGGACAGGCCCATCTGCTCGGCGATCCGGACGTGCCGCAGGACGGTGAAGGTGCTGCTGTGCCGACCCAATTCCGCGAAGCGGAAGAGTTCCTCGTCGGTGACCGGGTAAGTCTTTTCCGTCACAAGTCCTTCTCCCGGCACGTTGGTTCGCCCGTTAGTTCGCCCACTGAACAGCTCACTCCGCAAAGTATCCTAGCGATCAGCTCACTTCGCCCGTTCCGGAGCTACGCTGGGCGTAATGACAGCAGTGGATCTCGGGTTTCCTCGCGTCCCCGGTACACGAGGGTCGTCTCGCGTGCCCCGGCCCGAGAACCCGCACCTCATCGACACCTTCGGCCGGGTGGCCACCGATCTCCGGGTTTCCCTGACGGATCGGTGCAATCTCCGGTGCACCTACTGCATGCCCGCGGAAGGCCTCGACTGGATGCCGGGCGAGCAGGTGCTGACCGACGAGGAGCTGGTCCGGCTGATGCGGATCGCCGTCGAGCAGCTCGGCGTCACCGACATCCGGCTCACCGGCGGCGAACCGCTGCTGCGGCCCGGGCTCGAGGACCTCGTCGCGCGGATCACGGCGTTGTCGCCGCGGCCCCGGCTCTCCATGACCACCAACGGGATCGGCCTCGCGAAGCGCGCGGCCGGGCTCGCGGCGGCGGGGCTGAACCGGATCAACGTCTCGCTCGACACCGTCGACCCCGCGACGTTCCTGAAGATCACCCGCCGCGACCGGCTCTCGCACGTCGTCGCCGGGCTGGCCGCCGCGCGGGACGCCGGGATGGCGCCGGTGAAGGTCAACGCCGTGCTGATCCGCGGGCTCAACGAGACCGAAGCCGTGCCGCTGCTGAAGTTCTGCCTCGCCGAGGGCTACCACCTGCGGTTCATCGAGCAGATGCCGCTGGACGCCCAGCACGGCTGGAACCGCGGCGAGATGATCACCGCGGCCGAGATCCTGGAGATGCTGGGTGCTTCGTTCACCCTGACCCCGTTCCCGGCCGCGCGGGGCGGCGCGCCCGCCGAGCGCTGGCTGGTCGACGGCGGCCCCGGCGACGTCGGCGTGATCGCGTCGGTGACCCGGCCGTTCTGCTCGGCGTGCGAGCGGACGCGGCTGACCGCGGACGGCGCCGTGCGCTCCTGCCTGTTCAGCAACGACGAGACGGACCTGCGCTCTCTCGCGCGCGCGGGCGCGCGTGATGAAGAAATCGCGGACGCCTGGCGCGCGACGATGTGGGGCAAGCTCGCGGGACACGAGATCAACGACGCCGGGTTCGCGCAGCCGATCCGGCCGATGAGCGCGATCGGCGGTTGAGATGGCGACCCTGACCATCGTGGTGCGGTACTTCGCCGCGGCCCGTGCCGCGGCGGGCGCGGAGGAGGAGAAGGTCCAGCTGCCCGCGGGCGCGTCGGTCGCCGACGCGGTGGGCGAGCTGCGCCGGCTCCACCCTTCTTCTTTGCCGCGGGTCCTGGACGCGGCGAGCTACCTGCTCGACGGCATCGCGGTCCGGGACCTGACCCGCCCCCTGACGGACGGCGCCGAACTCGACGTCCTCCCCCCGTTCGCCGGCGGCTGACCAGCCTCCCCCGCGTGATCGAAGAGCCGGCTCTCGTGATTGGCGGGTCGACACGCCGACGGCAAGCCCGCCGCCTCGTGTCGACCCTCCAATCACGCGTGCCGACCCTCCAGACACGCGTGTCGACCCTCCAGACACGCGTGCCGACCTTCTGATCACGGGTGATGCCCGTCCGAGCACGCGCCGTCCGTCCGGGGACGCGAGTTCGCCTTGTCTGTATTCCGGCGACCGCTCGGGTACGGC